>DXGA01000077.1 GCA_019114165.1 Candidatus Flavonifractor merdipullorum
GAAAACATACAGAGGAAAACTAAAACAATAAACGTCATAAGAATATTTTTTTCATATTTTTTCATATTTCCGCCCTCTTATTTTTTAGATTATCACTAATTTGAATTAGTGTTAAGGTTTCATTGTAGGAATACCCCCCTCCAGCAGCCCGCGGAACAGCTCCAGCGCCCGCCGCCGTGCTTCTGTACCACTCTGCTTTTATTTTCTCTTTATTTCGACTCCGACGCCTTACCGGCCGGCCCGGCCAGCGGTCTTTTTGTCGTTCCGCCACTCTATGATGCCCATGACAATGCCCACCAGATAGAGGATATCCAGCAGGATCAGCACCACCAGCATCCAGGTGGGTAAAACGGTCATCCATCCATACCGCTCCATGAAAATGGCGCTGATGGTATAGCCGCCAGGCACCGCCGCCGCGATCACATTCCAAAAAGGCGCGGCGATCAGCCACCAGAGGGACAGATTCAGCCCACAAAAGAGTTTAAATGCCGCAAAGGGGAACACACCCGCCATCACCAGACCGATGACAGCCATGAATTTGCTGCCCCCGTCCGAAGCGCCGGCCAGGCCAATGAGCATAAACAGCAGCGACTCGATCAATACCGGCCACCAACTGAAGGAACACACACCGATCAGGGATAAAATCAGCCAAACAATGGTTACCATCTTTTCTCTCTCCTTCTCTCTTTTTGGAAAAACTTTGTTCCAGTTTACACCCCTTCTTCCCCCTGCTCAAGACTATGACAGCCTGTTTACCGGGAAACTTTCTCCTCCCTTTACTTTTCTCCCCCTCCATGTTAGAATATCTCCAACCGCAAAATATCATTTTGTAAATCACATAAAGGAATGATTTATATGAGCTTTAAAATCATCGTGGACAGCTGCTGTGATCTCACGCCCGCCATGATGGCTTCCGGCGACTTTATTCCGGTCCCCCTCACCCTCCAGGTAGGGGGCGATACCATTGTGGACGACGCCTCCTTTGACCAGGCCGACCTCCTGTGGCGGATGAAAAACTGCGACCAGGGCGCCGGTTCCGCCTGCCCCTCCCCCGCCGCCTATCTCTCCGCCTTCGACTGCGGCGCGGACGAGCTCTATGTGGTCACCCTCTCCGCCCTCCTCTCCGGCTCCCACAACAGCGCCGCCCAAGCCCGTCTCCTCTGGCTGGAAGACCACCCAGACGCCAAGGTCCACGTCTTCAACTCCTGCTCCGCCTCCTCCGGCGAGGTCCTCATCGCCCTCCAGCTCCAGAAGCTGGCCCGGGAAGGGCTGGACTTTGCCGCCGTGGTGGAGGAGACCAGTCGCTATATCAGCGGTATGCAGACCTATTTTGTGCTGGAAAACCTGGACAACCTCCGCAAAAACGGCCGCCTCACCCGGCTCCAGAGCATCGTCACCGACACGCTGAAAATCAAGCTCCTCATGGGCTCCACCCCCGAGGGCGAGATCTGCCGTAAAGGTCAGGCCCTTTCCATCCGTCAGGCGCTGTCCCGGATGGCCGCTCTCATGGCCGCCGACAGCAGGCATGAGGGCCGGACGCTGTGCATCACCCACTGCAACTGTCTCCAGCGGGCCTTCGCTCTGAAGGAACAGGTGCTGGCCGCCTGCCGGTTCGGCGAGATCCTCATCTGCGACGCCCACGGCGTCTCCTCCCTCTACGCCAACGACGGCGGCGTCATTGCCGCTTACTGACCTTTTCACCGCCGCCGTTTCATGGTATACTGATAAAAATCATACTTTTACGGAAAAGGCGGTACCACAATGGATCTTTGCAACATCAACCACATCAAAGCCCTCCTCGGGCGGCACGGCTTCCACTTCTCCAAATCCATGGGACAGAATTTCCTCATCGAGGACTGGGTCCCCCGGGACATTGCCGACGCCTCCGGCGCGGACCGCTCCTGCGGCGTGCTGGAAGTAGGCCCGGGCATCGGCCCGCTCACCGTTCAGCTGGCCCAGCGGGCGGAAAAAGTGGCGGCGGTGGAGCTGGACCGCTCCCTGCTGCCCGTTCTGGCGGAGACCCTGGCCGACTATCCCAACGTAGAGGTCATCCCCGGCGACGTGATGCGCCTGGACCTTGCCGCGGTGGTGGAAGAGAAATTCCCCGGCCTCACCCCGCTGGTGTGCGCCAACCTGCCCTATAACATCACCACGCCGGTCATCACCGCCTTTCTGGAGGCAAACGTCTTTGCCCGCATCACGGTGATGATCCAGCGGGAGGTGGCGCTGCGCATCTGCGCCGCTCCCGGTTCCTCTGATTACGGCGCTTTCTCTCTCTTCTGCCAGTATCACGCCGATACCGAACTCCTCTTCGATGTGCCCAGGGAGTGCTTCCTGCCCGCGCCCAAGGTCACTTCCTCGGTGGTCCGGCTCACCCCCCGCCCCAAGCCCGACTGTGTGGAGGATGAGGATTTCTTCTTCCAGGTGGTCCGGGCCTCCTTCGCCCAGCGGCGCAAGACCCTGCTCAACGGCCTCTCCGCCGCCTTCGGCAGCCGTCTTTCCAAAGATCAGCTCCGCGCCGTCCTCTCCGGCTGCGGTCTTCCCGAGACCGTCCGGGGCGAGCGGCTGGGGATTCCTGAGTTTGCCGCGCTTGCCAAAGCGCTGAAGGCCGCGCTCTCTTAATCAAACCGCACCAACCTCCTTGGAGCGCCATAGAATGGCGTAAAAAGGAGGTTGTTTTATGCCCATTCTCTATCTCTCCCCCTCCACGCAGGAAGAAAATCTCTACGTCAACGGCGGCACCGAAGAGCAGTGGATGAACCGTCTGGCCGACGCCATGGAGCCCTATCTGTCCGCCGCCGGGATCCGGGTGGTACGCAATACGCCCGACATGTCGGCCGTCTCCTCCATCCGCGCTTCCAACGCCGGAAACTACGACTTACATCTGGCCCTCCACTCCAACGCCGCTCCCGAGGGCAGCTACGGGCAGGTACGGGGCGTGCTGGTCTTCTACTACCCCGGCAGCGTCAAGGGCCGGGAAGCCGCCCAGCTCATCGCCGACAATCTGAAAACCGTCTATCCCCTGCCCGACAAGGTGCGTACCGAATCCACCACCTCCATCGGAGAAGTGCGCCGGGTGCGGGCTCCGGCGGTTTTTCTGGAACTGGGTTATCACGACAACCCGGACGACGCTTCCTGGGTCAAGCAGAATCTGGACGCAATTGCGCGGAGCATCGTGCTGGCTCTGACGGAATATTTCGGTCTTCCCTTTCTGGAACCCATACGTCCCAAGCAGGCTGTGGTGGATGTATCCTGGGGCGCGCTCAACATCCGGGATCGCCCTGATCTGTCCGCGCCGGTGATTGCCCGCGCCTATGACGGCGCCCGTCTGACGGTTTTGGGCCAGTGGCAGGGCTGGTATTCGGTACGGTTCGGCGACGTGCTGGGCTGGGCCAGCAGCGACTTTATCACCCTGCTCTGACCGCGAACGCTGTCGTTCATAAAAAGTTCATTTTAGGTTCGCAATCTGTCCATCACTTTCCAGTTGGATATGATATCCTTATAGCTGTCAGGACGATAAGCAGTCAATAGAACAAAACCTCCTCTCTATCTCTCTTTGTATCACTGCCAGCGGGCGGGCGGCAATCGCTTCCCGTCCGCTGGGCAGACAAAAAATTCCGCGCCTCCGCCTTGGGAGACGCGTTTTTTGATGTCCGAAATTTTTTCGGATTT
>DXGA01000078.1 GCA_019114165.1 Candidatus Flavonifractor merdipullorum
CACTCCACCAGCACCAGCTGTTCCGGATGGGCGCGGATCACCTGACCGCCGCCCCGGTCGCCTGTGAGGGCCAAAAGGGCGGGGAAAAGTTCCGACGGAAAAACCACCGGATTGCCCCTCTGCCCTGCAAAAGAGAGGGCACAGATGGCGTTTTCATGAGACCAAAAGCAATCCAATAGCTTTTTAATACTTAATGTATTCAAATACGGCTGGTCACACACGGCAAACAGAACCCCGTCCAGACCCTCCATGGCCCGGGCGCCGATGCGCACCGAAGCGGCGATGCCCTCGGCGGCCTGGGGGTTGTCCAGCGCCAAAAAGGAGGAGCGCTCCGCCAGTGCCCGTACCTCCGGCCACTGGCTCACCACCACCCGCCGGGCAAAGGGCAGGGGGGAGAGCACGTCCAGCGTCCGCTGGGCCAGGGGCACGCCCTCCACCGGGACAAGCAGCTTATTGCCGCCCCCGGAAAACCGACGCCCGAAGCCGGAGGCCAGCACCACACAGCCGATCTTCCGCCCCATTACCGCCAGAACTGGGACGGACCCCGGCGGACATAGCGGCCCAGGTTCTCCTGTACCACCTTGCCGCCCTCCACGGCCACCTTGCCGTTGAGGAGCACCGTGTCGGCCCTGCCCTTCATGACCATACCCTCATAGGGGGTGTAATCCACATTCTGATACTGCTCCTTGGCGGTGATGGTCCAGGTGTGGTCCGGGTCGAAGAGGACCAGGTCGGCGTCGCTGCCCACCCGAAGGACGCCCTTCTGGGGGTACATACCGAAGAGCCTGGCGGGATGCTCGGCCAGTAGCTGGGCCATCTGCACCAGAGAGATGCGCCCTTCCTGCACGCCGTAGGTATAGAGAATGGCGGGGCGGTGCTCCACGCCGGGGATGCCCGGGGGAATGGCGGAGAAGTCGTCCTTGCCCAGCATCTTGGTGGGGTTATAGTGGAAGGAGCAGTGGTCGGTGCCGATGGTGTCGATCTCACCCGACATGACCGCCTCCCACAGGGCGTCCACGTCGTCCTGGGTGCGCAGCGGGGGAGAGAAGACATACTTGGCGCTCTCAAAGCCGGGGAGATGGTATTTCTCCTCCGTCATGGTCAGATACTGGGGGCAGGTCTCCAGATAGACCTTCTGTCCCCTTGCCCGGGCGGCCCGGGCGGCTTCCAGGCCACGGCGGGTGGAGAGATGGACCACGTTTACCGGCGCATTCGCCATCTCGGCCAGCGTCAGCCAGCGGTTCACCGCCTCCGACTCCATAAAGTCCCGGTGGGCCAGGGGGTGGGCGTCAGGGGTCCGGTGTCCGGTCGCTTTCAGCGCCGCCATGGCCTCGTTGATGAGGTCGCCGTTCTCACAGTGGCAGCCCACCACGCCGCCCTCTTCGGCCACGGCCCGGATGGACTCATAGGCCACCGCGTCGGAGACCTGGAGCCCCTGATAGGCTAAGTAGACCTTGTAGGAGGTGACGCCGGCGGCGGTCATGGCGGGCAGCTCCGCCCGGATGCGGGGGTCCCAGTTCTTGATGGTCATGTGGAAGCCGTAGTGGCAGGAGGCGTGACCGTCGGCCCGTTGGTGCCAGGTATCCAGCGCCGACTGGAGGGAACAGCCCGGGGCGGGTTCGGCAAAGTCCAGCACGCAGGTGGTGCCGCCGGCCACGGCGGCGCGGGTGCCGGTGGTCCAGTCGTCGGCCGTCTCCTTGACGGTGCCCTTGTTCATCTCAAAGTGGGTATGGGTGTCGATGAAGCCGGGGAAAATCAGCTTGCCGGCGGCGTCCAGCAGTTGGCTGTCCGCCGGGTCCAGATGGGGACCGATCTGGGCAATGCGCCCATCCGCAATGCGCAGATCTCCTTTCACCGGTCCGTCAGGCAGGACCAATGTGCCGTTTTGAATGAGAAGAGACATGGAAAAACCTCCTTTATCAGTCCGGCGGCCAGGCCGCCAAATGCAGGGAAAAAGAGGGGGAAATCTGCTTTTATCATAGCACATTGCGCCGGGAAATCAAGGGAAAGCCAGGCAGGACCGCTCTTTCTTTTTGGCAGGGGATGCGCTATAATGGAAAAGCGACAATGAGACCGGAAAGGATGGAAGCGCATGGCAGAACAGGGCAAACTGGTGGTGGTGCTGGGCACCACGGCCTGCGGAAAGAGCGGGCTGGGGGTGGAACTGGCCCTTCGGTTCGGCGGAGAGATCGTCTCGGCGGACTCAAGGCAGGTTTACCGGGGGCTGGACCTGGGCACCGGCAAGATCACAGCAGAGGAAACCAAAGGGGTTCCTCATTATCTACTGGACATCGTCTCCCCCAACGAGAGCTATTCGGTGGCCCAGTTCCAGCAGGACGCCTACGCTGCCATTGATGATATTCTCAGCCGCGGCAAGCCGCCCTTTCTGGTGGGCGGAACGGGACTTTATGTCCGGGCAGTGGCCGAGGGCTACACCTTCCAGGAGGCCAAGCCCGACCCGGAGCTGCGCGCCCGGCTGGAACAGCAGGACGCGCCCGCCCTCTACGCCCTCTTTCAGGAAAAGACTGGCCTCACCCTCAGCGAGAGCGAGCGCCACAACCGCCAGCGGCTCATCCGTACCATGGAAAAGGTCTTCCATGGGGACAGCCTGACCGAGTCCCCCAGAAATCCCCGCTATCAGGTCCTCCAGCTGGGCATGACCTACCCCCGGGAGGTGCTGAATCAGCGCATTGAGGAACGGCTGTGGCGGCGGGTCAACGACGGTATGATCGAAGAAGTGGCCAACCTCCGGGCCAACGGCGCCACCGACGCCTTTCTGGAAGGACTGGGTCTGGAATACCGGCACATTCTGTGGTATTTGCAGGGCCGGTATCAGAGCGTGGACCAGCTTTGCGAGGAACTGGGCCGGGCCATCCGTCAGTTTGCCAAGCGGCAGGTGTCCTGGTTCAAAAAGGACAGGGATGTGCTGTGGCTGGATACCGACGGCGACTTCCTCGCCCAGGCCACAGAGGCGGTGGAACGGTTTTTGGAAGATAAGAGATAAAAGATAAGAGATAAGAGATAGGGTGAGTCACCTGCAAGGGTCGCCCCCTCCGAATGTATGTCCAAGATATCCGTAGGGGGGCGGACACTGGCCGCCCCATCCTTCCTGTGGGCCCCGCCGCCCTCGGCGGGGCAATGGTCAATACAGTCCGGTTACATCAAAAAACTCCCCTTCCGCACTGCGGAAGGGGAGTTTTCCTGTATTGGGGTTAGTTCAAGAAGCTCAGCACTTCTCGAAGATGGTGGCAACGCCCTGGCCGCCGCCGATGCACAGGGTGGCGAGGCCCTTCTTGGCGTCGTCGCGCTTGGCCATCTCGTGCAGCAGGGTCACAATGATGCGGGCGCCGGAAGCGCCGACGGGGTGGCCCAGAGCAATGGCGCCGCCGTTGACGTTGACCTTGCTCATGTCGAAGCCCAGCTCACGGGCAACGGCGATGGACTGAGCGGCAAAGGCCTCGTTGGCCTCCACCAGGTCGATGTCCTCGATCTTCAGGCCGGCCTTGTCCATGGCCTGACGGGAAGCGGGCACGGGGCCCACGCCCATGATCTTGGGATCCACGCCGCCCTGGCCCCAGGAGACCAGCTTGGCCATGGGCTTCAGGCCGTACTTCTCAACAGCCTCGCCGGAAGCCAGGATGATGGCGGCGGCGCCGTCGTTGATGCCGGAGGCGTTGGCGGCGGTGACGCGCTGGACGTGCTTGTGAGCGTCCTCCTCATGGACCTTGGTGACGGGGAAGGTGTGGACGATCTCGTCCTCCACGCCGTCGGGGCCAACGGGGAAAGCGCCCTTCAGCTTGGCAACGCTCTCAACAGTGGTGCCGGGACGGGGGAACTCGTCCACCTTGAACTCCACCATTTCCTTCTTCTTCTTGATCATGACGGGCACGATCTCGTCGTTGAAACGGCCGGCCTCGATGGCGGCGCAGGCCTTCTGCTGGGAGGAAGCGCCGAAGGCGTCCAGCTCCTCACGGGTGATGCCCCACACGTCGCAGATGTTCTCGGCGGTGGTGCCCATGTGGTAGTTGTTGAAGGCGTCCCACAGGCCGTCCTTGATCATGGTGTCGACCACCTTCTTGTCGCCCATGCGGGCGCCCCAGCGCTCAGCGGGGAGGGCGTAGGGAGCGGCAGACATGTTCTCGGTGCCGCCGGCCACGATGATGTCGGCGTCGCCGGACAGGATGCTGCGCGCGCCTTCGATGACGGACTTCATGCCGGAGCCGCAGACCATACCGACGGTGTACGCGGGCACATTGTAGGGGATGCCAGCCTTAACGGCAGCCTGACGGGCGGGGTTCTGGCCCAGACCGGCGGTCAGGATGCAGCCGAACATAACCTCGTCCACCTGCTCGGGCTTCACGCCGGCGCGGTTGAGGGCTTCCTTGATGACGGTAGCGCCCAGATCAGTGGCGGGCACATCCTTCAGGCTTCCGCCGAAAGAGCCGATGGCGGTACGGCAGCAATTGACAACATAAACGTCCTTCATGATTTTCATGCCTCCCAAAAAGAATGGTGATATTCACAAAAATTAGGGTGCGATTCAGACGAACCTATTATATACGATGTCCTTTCAAATTGCAAGGACATGGAGACAAAAATCGTTAATAATTTAACAAGTGGACAAAAAGAGAAAGAAAATCCCCGGTATTCCGCTAAAAACAGGGGATACCGGGGGATAAAATTGCGGTTAATTGGCTGCTGCAGGGGGAAGAACGTCACTGAGCCCCAATTCTTCCAGCACAGACAGGGTCTGGGCGGCGCTGTTCTGGAGCCGGATGGTGACGGTATAGGAGTGGTCGTCCGGCGCGGTGCTGTCCCCCCAGATGTCCCGGGTGGTATAGAAGGTAAAGCAGAGATCCACACCGACGGACGACTGGTAGTAGGACCGATCCTGCATCAGGAACCGGCGGCCCAGATCGCCCGCGGCCATATCGGCCTGCACTGCCTTGAGCACTTTCTGGGCGTCCCCACCGTCCACCGTTTTAATGATGCGGTCGTTTTGGTTCAGGGTGAGATAGGAGAGGCTGTCTTTTTCCGACCAGTCTTCAAAGTACTCCTGCGCGGCCACACCGGGCGCATTGAACAGGGCGGTGAGCCGGGCAGCCGGGGTGTCCGAATCGGCCAGCAGTTCATCCGTGACGGGAACGGCAGAATAATAACGGGTCATGGTGCGGCCGCCGGTCAGCGTATATGTGAGCCGCACAGAGCAAGTATCCGCATAGGTGTAGCCGCTGTCATCCACATCAAACTCGAAGGTGGTTGCGGTATGTTCCAGACTGCTCCGCCGGTCCACAATGGACTGGTGCAGCCCGGTCACCTGGGCGATTTGCTCCGGGTCGGTAAAGGTGTATTTGTTGTATCCCAGTGCGTCATACGGATAGGAAGGGGAAGTCACCGACACCGAGACCACGGACTGGACCGAGGGGACCCGGCTCTGGTAGCCGGTCAGATCCAGACCCGGCACGGCGCAGCCCATGCCGATGAGGACCAGCGCCAGAACGCAGCCCTTCCAGCTCTTTTTGAAGACCCGGAAGGATTTGCTCAGCAGCATCTCGGCGATAAAATACCCTACCGCACCGCACAGCAGGACACAGAGGGCCAGCTGCATTTTCCCACCGTTGAAGGAAAAGAAAAGGGTCCACAGGCCGGTGCCCAGCGTCAGGGCGGCGCACAGCGACACGCCATACTTGAAAATGGGACGCACCCAGGGCACCGCCACCACGTCGCCCGCGCTTTCGATACGGCGGCGGCGATAGGCGATGAGGGCCAGCACCGCAAAGACGACGCCGAAAAAGGCATAAACAAAGATGGGGAAAAGGCCGACGATGTGGTATTCGTCATCATAGCTCAGGTCGCTCATCAGTTTGGCAAGGGGGGTAAACCACTGGGCCACGTCGTACAGGTCGGGATTGGTGACATAACCAAAGAGGTAGAGATTTGCCAGACTGTCCAGCAGGTAGACCACCACAGCGACCAGAGCGTTGAGAATGCCGTAAAAGGCGGGAAGGGCCAGGATATGGCCGGTAAACATGGCGCAGAAGACGGCAAAAGAGTAAAAGAAAAATCCCATCATGCCCACGCAGAAGACCAGCAAAAAGAGACTGGGGAAGTCAAAGCCGTTGCCCGCCCACAGTTCGGCCAGGCCGGTGAGGATGGCCACCACCACCAGCGGCACCACAAGAAAGAGCAGACCGGAGATATAATTGGTGAGAAACAGTCCTTCCCGGCGAACGGGGAGGGCGTGGAAAAATCCGGCGGAGCGGTGATGATAGAGATAGGAAAAGAGCAGCATGGCCGCGGCAATGCCGAAGAGAGCGGCCAGCATGGGACCGGCATTGGTGATGATGGGGAGCAGAAGGCGGCGGGGATAGAGGGCCGTGGGCTTGGGCAGCCAGTACCGGCTTTCCTCCACGATGCGGGGCACCAGCAGCAAAAACCAGAACAGCCCCCAACAAAGCCACAACGGCCAGAAACGGGCGGTATTCTTTTTCAGCAGAGCGGGATAAAACCACTGGTGCACCCGCTCAGAGGACGATGTCGCGGACCGCATAGTCCTCACCTCCCAACTCGTAAATAAAGATTTCCTCCAGCGTCAGGGGCAGAGCCTCCATCAGAATGGGAGAGTAGACCGCCAGACGGTTGGTCACCTGGTCGGCGGTGCCCCGGACGATGAGGGTATGGATCCGTCCCACCTGGGAGACGTGGAGCACGTCCAGATCGTCGGGCAGCTCCGGCGCTTCCCGCTCCTGGAAGACCACCTGCATCTTGACCACGTTGCCCTGCAAGTCGGACAGGGAACGCTGGATCAGCACCTTTCCGTGGGACAAAATGCCCACATGGTCGCACACGTCTTCCAGCTCCCGCAGATTGTGGGAGGAGACCAGCACCGTGGTGCCGCAGTCGGCCACGTCGCCCATCAGCAGCGACCACACCTGACGGCGCATCACCGGGTCCAGACCGTCCACCGGCTCATCCAGCACCAGCACGTCGGGACGGCAGCAGAGGGAAAGCCAGAAAAAGGCCTGCTTCTGCATCCCTTTGGAGAGACGCCGGATGGCCTGCTTTTCATTGACCGCCGGAAACGCCTCCCGCAGGGCTTCGTAGCGCTTGCCGTCAAACCGGGGATAAAACTGCCGGTAAAATCCCATCATGTCCCGGGTGGACGCCGACAAAAAGGAATAGAGCTCGTCGGGAATGGACGCAATGCGGCTTTTGAGGGCCGGATTTTCCCACACCGGCGCTCCGTCCACCAGCACCTGGCCCGAATCCTGCCGGTAAATGCCGGTGATATGGCGCAAAATAGTGGATTTTCCCGCGCCGTTGGGACCGACCAGACCGTAAATGGCTCCTTTGGGCACCTCCATGGTCAGACCGTCCAGCGCACGGAAGCCGTCAAAGGTCTTGACCACATCCTTTACCTGTATCATTGTGCTGCCTCCTTTCCTGTTTTCTGCCGCAGCCGGTGGCACAACTCATAGGTGCTCATCCCCAGAAACAGCAGCTCCGCCGCCGTCCGGTCAAAGACGGTCAGCAGAGAAGTCCGGCGGTTTTGGTCCACGTCCTCCCGCTGGGCGGCAAAACAGCCCTTGCCCGGCACCGCCTGCAAATATCCCTCCTGCTCCAGCGCCTCATAGGCCCGCTGAATGGTATTGGGATTGATGGCCAGCGATGCCGCCAGTGACCGTACCGAGGGCAGCTTTTCCCCCGGCTGGATGGCGCCGCATACCATCAGATGCCGCAGTCCCTCCTTGACCTGCTCGTAAATGGGGCGGGCATCCCGGTAATCCAGACGTATCATCCCGTCGCCTCCTTTCTCGTTGCAAGTGTATGAACTGTACTAGTACAATTAGGATACCATTTAGGGATAGAGGAGCGCAAGGGGAAAGAAATAAAGGTTTCCTTAAGAAGAGTGGGATATTTTGCAAAATGCACAAAACGACATGACAAACAGTAGAGAATATATTATAATTAAACTGACCGGACTGGTTTTTCCGGCCGGCCATTTTTTACGTAAGGAGTGCATTCCAATGGCTTTTGTTGACGAGCAGAATTGGCGCAGTTTTCTCGACTGCGTGGATGACCTTCTCTTTGATGAGCGTGTGCGCTCCATGCGCGAGATCCCCCATCATCCCGGCTGCAACTGTTACGAACACTCGGTGTTCGTCTCTTACGTCGCCTTCCGGCTGGCCCGGCGCTGGGGGCTGGATTACCGCATGGCCGCCCGGGGCGGATTGCTGCACGATCTCTACCTGTATAACGCCCGTATCCCCGGTACCCATCCGGGCAATCAGTGCTTCGATCATCCGGTGGCGGCCCTGCGCAATGCCCGGGCTCTGTGCGGCCAGCTGACCGAAAAAGAAGAAAACATCATTCTCTCCCATATGTGGCCCCTGGCCCGCCGCCGTCCCCGCAGCCGGGAAGCGGCGGTGGTCAACCTGGCGGACAAATTCTGTGCAACGGTGGAAGTGTTCCAGATCTGGCGCAGAATGCGGATGCGCCGGGTAGTGGTGGCGGCCTGACCGGAGAGAAAGGGGAGGGCCGTACCCGCGGACTCCCCTTTTCTTTGCGCGGAACCCACCAAAAACCAGGGAAAATCCATTCCTTTCCACGAAAAAGAGACAAAAGCGCGGGTTGAAATTGTGAACTTTTCGGTCGAGTGCAAAAAGATGACCTTTTCTGAAAAATAAGGGTGCATTTCCGCCGCCGCTTTGATATAATCTCTTTTGGAAAAAGGAGTGTGAGAGCACGTATGGAATGTACGGGTGCAATCGTATTTTTGCCCCGGGAGGGTGGTCGGCCCACCTTCATGCTGGAGAATCTGCTCTTCGATCCGGCCGCCCGCTGGCTGGCCCAGGCATTGAAGAACTCCGGTGTGACGCATTTCCTGGTGGTCTGCCACCAGGACGATCGTGCCCAGGCGGAGGCGTGCTTCCCCCAGGGTACCGTCTTCATCACCACCGGGACGGAGGACGCCTCGGAACAGCTGCTCACCTTCCTCCATGAACAGGAAGGACAAGTGGCAGTCATTACCCGTCCGGTTTTTCTCACCGACGACAGCGCCAGACAGCTGGTCACCGGTTCCATTCCCCAGTTTGGCACGGGAGAGACCGGCGTCTGCCGGGTAACGGCCGGCGCATTGGCTCAGGATCTGGAAGCCGGAGAGACCTTTGAACTGGCATTGCTCACCCAGGCCCGCAAGTCCGACGGACGGGGGCCCTGGTGGCAGAATGTGACCATGCTGCGCCGCGATCCCCAGCACCGCGCCGAAGCCGAGCTGATGGCCCGGCAGAGCAGCGTGTGGCGGCTGATGGATGCCGGTGTGCGCATCATGGACCCCAACAGCGTCTATGTGGGGCCGGAGGTCATCGTGGAGGAAGACACGGTGCTGCTCCCCGGCGCCATTTTGCGGGGAAAGACTTCCATCGGAAGGGGCTGCGAGATCGGCCCCAACAGCATGATCGAAGACTGCGTCATCGGCGACGGCGTCACCGTCAATGCCTCCCAGCTCTGCCGGAGCACGGTGGAAGAGGGAGCAATGATCGGTCCCTTTGCCTATATCCGGCCCAATTGTCATGTGGGCCGGGGCGTCAAGGTGGGAGACTTCGTGGAGCTGAAGAACACCGGCATCGGTGAGGGAACCAAGATCGCCCACCTCACCTATATGGGAGATGCGGACGTGGGCAAAAACGTCAACATCGGCTGCGGCACGGTCACCGTCAACTATGACGGCACCAGCAAGTACCGCACCGTCATCGGCGATAATGCCTTCATCGGCTGCAACAGCAATCTGGTGGCGCCGGTACGCATCGGCGCCGGGGCCTATACCGCCGCCGGTTCCACCATCACCAACGATGTGGACGACAACGCCCTGGCCATTGCCCGCAGCCGGCAGGTGGTCAAGCGGCAGTGGGCCGCCAGAGGGTGGCCCCACAAAAAATAAGCAAACCCAAGAGAAAAAGGAAGCGGAAACGCAGGAAATACTCCGGACGGGGAAATACCCCGGCGGAGAGAAAATAAAGAGAGGAATGTGCACAAATGATATCACACGGTAAGGACGTCAAGATCTTCTCCGGCAGCTCCAACAAGGCGCTGGCTCAGGCCATCTGCCAGCATATGGGGACTGAGCTGGGCAGCTGCGAGGTGGGAGCTTTCTCCGACGGCGAGAACTATGTCTCCATCTACGAGACTGTACGCGGCTCCGACGTGTTCGTGGTCCAGTCCACCTGCGGCCCCGTCAACGATAACCTGATGGAAATGCTCATCATGATCGACGCCCTCAAGCGGGCCTCCGCCGGCCGTATCACCGCCGTTATGCCTTACTTCGGCTACGCCCGTCAGGACCGCAAGACCAAGCCCCGCGATCCCATCTCCGCCAAGCTGGTGGCCAACCTCATCACCCGCGCCGGCGCTGACCGCGTGCTGACCATGGACCTCCACGCCAACCAGATCCAGGGCTTCTTCGATATCCCCGTGGATAACCTGCTGGGCTCCCCCGTGTTCGTCAAGTACTTCACCGAGAAGTACAAGGACTGCATGGACGAGCTGATGGTGGTTTCCCCCGACGTGGGCTCCGTGGCCCGCGCCCGCGCCTTTGCCCAGAAGCTGGGCGTGTCCCTGGCCATCGTGGATAAGCGCCGTCAGAAGGCCAACTCCTCCGAGGTCATGAACATCATCGGCGACGTTACCGACAAGCGGGTCATCATCCTCGACGACATGGTGGACACCGGCGGATCCCTGTGCGGCGCTGCCAAGGCTCTGGTGGAGCTGGGTCACGCCAAGTCCGTCACCGCCTGCGCCTCCCACGGCGTGCTGTCCGGCCCCGCCGTGCAGCGCATCCAGGACAGCGCTCTGGACGAGGTCATCTTCCTGGATACCATCCCCGCCAGAGAGGGCGTCCACTGCGACAAGATCAAGTATCTGTCCGTGGCTCCCATCTTTGCCGAGGCCATCAGCCGTATCTATGAGGAGATCTCCGTTTCTCCGCTCTTCTCCTGATTTTCTGAATTTATAACCAAGTCTGCCAGGCGGGCGCGTTGCAGAAGAGGACCCCTCTTTTGTGACGCGCCCCCTTCTTTCCAACAGAAAAAACAACAAAGGAAGGTAAGTGTACCATGTTCTTTTCCCGTTCCGGCCCGGTGGAGTGGCTGATCGTTTGCCTGGGCAACCCGGGCGACAAGTACGAGGGCACCCGGCATAACGTGGGCTTTATGGTGGCCGACGAGCTGGGCAACCGGGGCAACTTCCCCATCCAGCGCCTCAAATACCGGGCCCTCACCCAGACGGCCACCATCGGCGGCTGTCAGGCGCTGGTGATGAAGCCGGTGACCTTTATGAACCTCTCCGGCGAGTCGGTGGGGGAGGCCGCCCGCTTTTATAAGATCCCCGCCGACCATGTGCTGGTGGTGTCGGACGACGTGTCCCTGCCGGTGGGCAAGCTGCGCATCCGCACCGGCGGCTCTGCCGGCGGCCACAACGGCCTGAAAAACATCATCCAGCATCTGGGCACCGACCAGTTTCCCCGGGTCAAGGTGGGCGTGGGCCAGAAGCCCCACCCCGATTATGATATGGCCGACTGGGTGCTGGGCAAGTTCCAGGGGGAGGACAAGAAAGCCATTGACGCCGCGGTGGCCCGGGCCGCCGACGCGGTGGAGTGCTACCTGAAGGAAGGGGCCACCAAGGCCATGAACCGCTTTAACTGAGGAGGAAGCGCCATGGGCGGTCGCAAGCTGATGTGTCAATATGGGCCGGTGTTTTATCAGCTCTCGCTCTGGAAAGAGGGGCTGCGCAAGAGAGTGAAAGACATGGGACAGAGGGTGACGCTGGCCCGCTGCCGGCAGCGGGAAGAGCTGCCTGTCATCCTCAAAGGACATCGCTCTCCGGTGCTGCGCCGTCTGGAGGGGGTGGACATGGCCCTCCAAAAGAGCAAGGAGGCCAATCTCCGTCTGGCCCTCGCCCACATCGACGGGCTGGTGGTGGCGCCGGGGGAAACCTTCTCCTTCTGGGCGCTGGTGGGCGCGCCCACCGCCCGGCGGGGCTATCAGGACGGGTTGGTCATCGCCAACGGCGATCTGCGCCGGGGGGTGGGGGGCGGACTGTGTCAGCTGGCCAATTTGATCCACTATTTGGTCCTCCATACCCCCATGGAGGTGGTGGAGCTCCACCACCACAGCGACGCGCTCTTTCCCGACGACCGGCGGCGGGTACCCTTCGGTACCGGCACCTCTATTTTCTACCCCCACGTGGACTACCGCTTTTGCAACACCACCGCCCAGCCGGTCCAGCTCCGGCTGTGGATTTCCGAAGGAGATCTGTGCGGAGAGCTGCGGAGTGAGCGGCTTTTCCCCTGCCGGTACCGTCTGGTGGAGGAGGACTCCCACTTTGTAAAGGAGGGGGAGGCATACTACCGGGTGAGTCAGGTCTACCGCCGGATCATCGACCGGGAGAGCGGCCAAGATCTGGGCCGGGAGCTGTTGCTTTCCAACCACTCCCGGGTGCTCTATGACCCCGCCCTCATTCCGCCCGACCAGCTGCGCTGAAAAAGGAGAATCCCGTGTTTTTGGAGGAGATTTATGAAAACAGCCGGCGTCTGGGCCAGCGGACGGCCCTTGCAGCCGGCGAACAGGAGATCTGTTGGGGACAGCTGTGGCCCATGGCCATGGGCCTTGCCGCCCGGCTGCGCCGTCAGGGAACCGGTCCGGTGGCGCTGGATGGGGGGACGGATCTGTGGGTTCCCACGGCAATGGTGGCCTGCCTCATTGCGGGACGGCCCTATCTGCCGCTCCATCCGGCCCTCCCGCCCGCGGCCCGGCGTCAGCGTCTGACCGCAGCCCGCGCCCAGCTGCTCACCCGGGAGGAAGCCCAGGCCGGCTTTGCCTCGGGGGAAGTCTGTCCGGTGGCCTGTGATCCGGACCGGGAGATTTATCGGATGTACACCTCGGGCAGCACCGGCGTACCCAAGCCGGTGGCCATCACCCAGCGCAATCTGGAGTCCTTTCTCCGCTGGGCCCGACGTCTGCCGGAAATCCAGGCGGGCGCGGAGGGGGTCGCCGTGGGGCAGGCCTCCTATGCCTTCGACCTGTCGGTGGCCGACCTGTACCTGGCCCTCACCTGCGGCGGTACGCACCGCTCACTGACCGAAAGCGAGAAGAGCGACCCGGTCCGCCGGGTGGAGCGGCTCACCGGCTGCGGCCTCTCCCTGCTGGTGACCACACCCTCCTTTCTCCGGGTCCTGCTCACCGACCGTCTGGCCCTGGCCGGACGGCTGGAGCACTTTCGGGCGGTCTTTTGCTGCGGGGAGGAGCTGCCGCCCGCCGTTGCCCGGCGGTTTTTGGAGACCTTTCCCCATGTCGCACTTTATAATGCCTACGGTCCCACCGAGGCCACCTGTGCCGTCTCAGCGGCCCGGATTACGTTGGCCGAGTGCGGCGGGCCGCTTCCCATCGGCCGTCTGGACCGCTGTGCCGTCGCGGTAACCGTGAAAGGGGGAGAAATTTTCCTGCAGGGGGAGAGCGTCGCCCCCGCCTTTGGGGGCGTCTACGCCACCGGCGACCTGGGCCGGACAGAGGGAGAGATGCTCTACTGGCTGGGACGCAAGGATCACCAGCTGAAATATAAGGGCTACCGGGTAGAACCGGCGGAGATCGAGCGGGCGCTGGAGTCGCTGCCCGGTGTGGAACGGGCGGCGGTGGTATCCCGCCGCCGCGGCGGCGACATACGGGGACTGGTGGCCTTTATAGTGGGGGAGGGCAGCGGGGATAGACTGGCGGCGGCGCTTTCCCAGCGCCTGCCGTCCTATATGATCCCCGGACAGTGGCGCAGTGTGGCCCGGCTTCCCCTCACGCCCAACGGAAAATGTGACCGAAAATTGCTGGAGGAAATGGTATGATGACAGAGAAGGAACTGGAGCAGGCGGTGGAAGACCTGCTGGTCCAGGTGTGCGGCACGCCCCGGGCACTGTCTAACGAGGCCGACCTGCTGGAAGAGGGGCTGTTGGACTCCATGGGCGTGATCGAACTGCTGGAGGGGTTGGAGGACCTGGGCATCCTGCTGCAGCCCACCCGGCTGCCCAAGGATCTCTTCCGGCGGCGGGCCAGTATCGTGGCGGTCTGCCGGGCGGCCTGTTTCTCGGGGAAAGCGATGTAAAGCGACATTACTATACAGCAATCAGCGAGGTATGACATGAAGCAGCTTTTAACGGCCCTCCGGCAGTTGGAGGAGTACCGCGCCCTGCTGGGAGCGGTAGACGGCGGGGGATGTCCCGCGGCGGTGTCGGGTCTTTCACCGGTGCACCGGGCCTATGTGGCCGCCGGATTGAAAGAGGACAGCGGACGGCCCCTGGTGATGCTCTGCGCCGACGAGGGAGAGTGCAGCCGTATGGCGGCCGATTTGCGGGGCCTCACCGGGCAGGAACCGGCGGTGCTCACCGCCCGGGAGTTCACCTTTCATCAGGCGGCAGCGGCGTCCCGCCCGTGGGAACATCAACGGTTGGCCCTGTTTCAGGACCTTTTGGATGAAAAATGCCCCATTTTGGTGACCACTGTGGAAGCTTTGCTCCAGCGGACCATGCCGCCGGAGTATCTGCGGCAGTCCAGCCGCACCCTGCGCATCGGAGAGCGCCACGATCTGGAGGAGCTGACAAAAATTCTGGTGGCCGCCGGATACCGCCGGTGTCAGCAGGTGGAGGGCGTGGGCCAGTTTGCCCTGCGGGGCGGCATTCTGGATTTCTTCTCCCCGGCCCAGCGGCACCCCGTCCGGGTGGAGTTTTTCGGCGACGAAGTGGACTCCATGGGGCTTTTTGACGTCAACACCCAGAGAAGAACGGAAAACCGCACCGAAGTGCGTATTTTGCCCGCCGCCGAGGTACTGCCCCAGCAGGCGGAGGGCGGGGTGCAGGGTCTGGCCGACCGGCTGGAGAAGCTGATGGCCAACATCCGCCGCCGCAAGGGAGACCACACCGCCCTCCTGGCCCATCTGGAGGAAGACCGGGCCCGCATTCTGGAAGAGGGCTCCTTTCCGGCCATTGACCGCTATTTGCCCCTGATCTATCCCAAATTTGCCACTGCTACCGACTATTTTTCACAAAATGCGCTGGTGGTGTTCAGCGAGAGCGGACGGGTGGAAGACCGGGCGAAACACTACCTCTGGCAGATGGAGCAGGATGTGAATGTGCTGCTGGAAAATGGCACGCTGGCAGGGGAGAGCGCCGTGTTTACCGCCAGTCAGGACGAACTGTGGAGCAAGCTGGAAGAGTGGCCGGTGCTCTATCTGGACTCCTTTGCCGTGTCCCAGTATCCCAGAAGACCCCGTACCCTGCTCAGCCTCATGGCCAAGCAGCTCCCCTCTTACGGCACCAGTCTGGAGACCGCCGTCTCCGACCTTTCCCACTACCTGGACGAGGGATATAAAGCGGTGGTACTGGTGTCCAGCCAGCAGCGGGCCGACAATCTTCAGGCATTGCTGCGGGAAAACGGCCTGAAACCCGCCGTGGACTACAACCTGCACGAACTGCCGCCCTCCGGCGGGGCGGTCATCGCCGTGGGCGGACTGTCCGCCGGTCTGGAGTTTCCCGGCACCCGCTTTGCCATCCTCACCGAAGGACAGAGCGTTCCCACCAAGAAAAAGACCAAGAAAGCGGTGACCAACCGGGCCAAGCTGGGCTCCTATGCTGACCTTTCGCCGGGCGACCTGGTGGTCCACGAGCACCACGGCATCGGACGCTTTCAGGAGATGGTCAAGATGCAGGTGGACGGCGTGGTCAAGGACTATCTGAAAATCGCCTACGCCGGGGCGGACGTGCTCTATGTGCCCGCCACCCAGCTGGACCTGGTGAACAAATACATTGGTGGCGGCGAGGACGCCCAGGAGACCAAGAAACTCTCCAAACTGGGGGGCACCGACTGGGAAAAGGCCAAGACCAGAGCGCGGAAGGCGGTCAAGGATCTGGCCAAGGGCCTCATTCAGCTCTACGCCCAGCGGCAGCGCCAGCCGGGCTACGCCTTTTCCACCGACTCCCCCTGGATGCGGGAATTTGAAGATCAGTTTGAATATGCCGAGACCGACGATCAGCTCCGCTGTATTGCCGAGATCAAGGAGGACATGGAGCAGGCCCGGCCCATGGACCGACTTCTGTGCGGCGACGTGGGCTACGGCAAAACCGAAGTGGCCTTCCGTGCCATCATGAAATGCATCCTGGACGGAAAACAGGCCGCCATTCTGGTGCCCACCACTGTGCTGGCCCGGCAGCATTTCCTCACCGCCCGGGCCAGATTCTCCCGTTATCCGGTGAATATCGACGTGCTCTCCCGCTTCCGCACCCCGGCCCAGATGAAAGAGACCCTGCGCAAGGTGGCCGACGGCGGGGTAGACCTGCTCATCGGCACCCACCGGCTGTTCAATAAAGATGTGCGCTTCAAGGACCTGGGTCTGCTGGTCATCGACGAGGAACAGCGCTTCGGCGTCCAGCACAAAGAAAAGCTGAAAGAGAATTTCCGGCAGGTGGACGTGCTCACTCTGTCGGCCACCCCCATTCCCCGTACCCTTAATATGGCCCTGTCCGGCATCCGGGATATGTCCACCCTGGAGGAGCCGCCCATGGACCGCCAGCCGGTGCAGACCTATGTGCTGGAACACGACTGGGGGGTGCTGGCCGACGCCATGCGCCGGGAGCTGGAGCGCGGCGGACAGATCTACTACCTCCACAACCGGGTGGAGACCATTACCCGGGCGGCAGCCAAAATCAAGGAACTGTTGGGAGAAGATACCGAAGTGGCGGTGGCCCACGGCAAGATGAGCCAGGAAGAGCTCAACGACGTGATGAAGCGCATGAGCGACGGCGAGGTGGACGTGCTGGTGTGCACCACCATCATTGAGACCGGTATCGACATTTCCAACGCCAACACCCTCATCATTGAGGACGCCGACAAAATGGGCCTGGCCCAGCTCCACCAGATTCGGGGCCGGGTGGGACGATCCAACCGCCGGGCCTACGCCTATCTCACCTTCCGGCGGGGAAAAGTGCTCAGTGAGGTAGCTTCCAAACGGCTGGGAGCCATCCGGGAGTTTGCCGAATTCGGTTCCGGCTTCAAAATCGCCATGCGGGATCTGGAGATCCGGGGGGCGGGCAACGTGCTGGGCCCCGAGCAGAGCGGCTTTATGCTCAGCGTGGGCTATGATATGTATCTGAAACTGCTGGAAGAGGCGGTGCTGGAAGAGCGGGGCGAAAAACCCCAGAAGAAAACCGAGTGCTCCGCCGATCTCACAGTGGCGGCTTCCATTCCGGACCGCTACGTCCCGTCGCCTGAGCAGCGGATGGACCTCTACCGCCGCATCGCCGCCATCCGCTCGGAAGAGGACGCCGACGATCTGGTGGATGAGCTGATCGACCGGTACGGCGATCCGCCCCGGACGGTGAATAACCTGATTTCAGTGGCCATCCTCCGGGCCCATGCCGCCGAGCACGGCATCATCCAGATCGACCAGAAGGGTGGCAACCTGAATTTCTACCTGGAAGAGGCCGACCTGAACCGGGTGAGCGCCCTGTGTGCCGACCGGGCCTACCGGGGACGGCTCCTCTTTGCGCCGGGTGACCGGCCGTGCATCGCCCTCCGCCTGAAAAAGGGCGAGGACGTGCTGAAATGGGGCAGTAAACTGGTGGAAGACTACAGCAAGACATGACAAAAGAGCGCAGGGGTTCGCCCCTGCGCTCTTTTGTCAGAGTAAAGAGTAAAGAGTGAAGAGTGGAGATGAGGAGACTTGGCGCCTGTTACGCTTTTGGGGAGGGAAGCGCGGGATGGAAGCTTTCTTTGCCTGCTTTCTTTCTCGAAAGAAAGTAGGGGAGCTGGCAGATGGGGATGGGGGCGATGGCCAGCCCCAGGACGGTCCACCACTGAGGGGGCGTCAGGGGGATGGTCTGGAAGACAGTCTGGAGAGGAGGCAGACAAAGCACCGCCAGCTGCATCAGCACGCCCACCGCGAAGGCCCGCAGCATGGCGGGATTGGAGGTGAGGCCAATGGTCAGAAGGGAGCGGTTTTCGCCCCGGACATTGAAGGCGTGGAAGAGCTGGCAGAAGGTCAGGGTGGCAAAGGCCATGGTGTTGGCGGTAGCCCAGGCGGTGGCCCCTTCTCCCAGTACGAACGCCCCCAGGAAGTACGCGCCCAGAGTCAAAAGCCCCACCATCACCCCCTGCCAGGCAAGACGGAGAGAAAACGCCCGGTCAAACAGGGGTTTATGGGCGTCCCGGGGCTGCTGCCCCATCACGCCCGGCTCCACCGGCTCCACACCCAGCGCCAGCGCCGGGAGAGAGTCGGTCACCAGATTGAGCCATAAAAGCTGCACCGGCACCAGCGGAAGCTGGGGAAAGTGAAAGAGGGTGGCTACAAAGACGGTCAGAATTTCCCCAATGTTGCAGGAAAGCAGATAGTGAATGGCTTTTCGGATGTTGGCATAGATGCCCCGTCCTTCCTCCACCGCCGAGACGATGGTGGCGAAATTATCGTCCGTCAAAATCATATCCGCCGCGCCGCGGGCCACGTCGGTGCCGCTGCGCCCCATGGCACAGCCGATGTCCGATGCCTTCAGCGCCGGCGCGTCGTTGACCCCGTCCCCCGTCATGGCAACGACCTTTCCTCTCTTCTGCCAGGCCTGCACGATGCGCATTTTATGCTCCGGCGTCACCCGGGCATAGACCGAAAAGCGCTCCACCTCTTCCTCCAGCAGCTCCTGGGGCATAAAATCCAGGTCCGCGCCGGTGAGAGACAGATCCCCTTGCCGGAAAATTCCCGTCTCCTTGGCCACTGCCACCGCCGTGCGCCGGTGGTCGCCGGTGATCATCACCGGGCGGATGCCTGCCGTATAACAGGCATCCACCGCCTGCCGTACCTCCGGACGGGGCGGGTCTATCATGCCCACCAGTCCCACAAAGGTAAGGCCGCGCTCAATGGTATCCGTATCCAATGTCCGGGGGAGAAAGGCCAGATCCCGGTATGCGATGCCCAGCACCCGCAGGGCCTTGTCCGCCATGGCGGCGTTGGCGTCCAGAATGCGGCGGCGGCTCACCTCGTCCACCGCGCAGCAGGTGAGCAGCACATCGGGCGCTCCCTTCACCATCACCCGGAATCCGCCGCCCGGACGGAGATGGATGGTGCTCATCCGCTTGCGGGAGGAGTCAAAGGGCAGTTCCCCCCGCCGGGGCCACTGCTCTTCCAGCTGGTGTTTGTCCACCCCTTCGCTGAGGGCCAGCTCCACCAGCGCCGTTTCGGTGGGATCGCCGGTGCAGCGGCGTTTGCCCCCCGGACCGTATTCGATGCGCACATCGGTACAGAGGGCCGCGGCGGTACGCAGGGTCTCCCGGTCCTCCTGCCGGAGGAGCCACACCTGGGTCACCGTCATTTTGTTCTGAGTCAGGGTACCGGTCTTGTCCGAGCAGATGACGCCCGCGCAGCCCAGGGTCTCCACCGCCGGGAGACGCTTTACAATGGCTTTCCGCCGGGCCAGCCGGCCCACCCCCAGTGAGAGAACAATGGTCACAATGGCCGGCAAGCCTTCCGGAATGGCGGCCACCGCCAGAGAGACCGCCGTCATAAACATGGTCAGAAGATCATAGTGGAACAGCAGTCCCACCCCGAACATGACGGCGCACACGCACAGGCAGAGAAAAGACAGGGTGCGGGATACTTCCCCCATTTTCTTTTGCAGGGGAGTTTCGCCGCCGCTCTGGTCCTGCAAGAGCCCCGCGATGCGGCCCATTTCGCTTTCCATGCCGGTGGCGGTCACCACGCATACCCCCCGCCCGGCGGTGACCGCGGTGCCGGAGAGCACCATGTTTTTTCGCTCTGCCAGGGGCGCTTCGGCGGCCAGCACCACCTCCCATTCCTTGGAGACCGGCGCGGATTCTCCGGTCATGGCGCTTTCGTCACACCGCAGCCCCGCGCTTTCAATGAGCCGGGCGTCGGCGGGGATCTGGTCGCCTGCCTCCAGCCGGATCAGGTCGCCGGGCGTCAGCCCTTCCGGCGGGATGCGCTCCTCTTTGCCGTCCCGGATGACCCGGGCCAATGGGGCGGAAAGCTGCTGCAAAGCGGCCAGGGCTTTTTCGGCGCTGTCCTCCTGAGACAGGGAGATGCAGGCGTTGACCACCACGATGAGCAGGATGATCGCCGCGTCCAGCCAGTCCTCGCCGCCGCTGGCGCCCAGAGAGAGCACCGCCGCCGCCAGCAGCACCAGGATCATAGGATCCCGGAGCTGATCCAGAAGACGCCGGGGCCAGCTGGCCCGCTGGCCTTTGGCCAGCGCGTTGGGGCCGTAACGGGCCAGACGGGACGCCGCTTCCTCCTCCGTCAGACCTCGCCTTCCGTCACTCTCCAGGGCGGAGAGCACCTCCCCAGCCCCCATGCTGTGCCATGGCCGCATATGTACCGCTCCTTTGCTGTTAAAATTCCCAGTTTATTCCTGGCCAAACCAGTATAACCGCGCCGCGGTACGATTCCAAGGGAACGGTGGGAGAAGCGTGAAGAGTGGGGAGTGGAGAGCAAAGATAAGGAAGACAAAAAAAGCAGCGAGACCAATGCGGTCTCGCTGCTGTGGGAAAAGCTGATATTAAGCGGCGGGGGAAGGAGAGGGAGAGGCGGCGGCATCATCGGCAGAGCCGTCATCGCTGGGAGCGGGAGAAGCGGAGGCGTTGGCGGCGTCAATGGTAGCCTGATGGGCGGCGATGATCTCGTCCATCTTGGTGCTGAAGTCCTGGGGGTTGATGGTGTCGTAGATCTCCTCGGTCTTCACCTCGGCCTCTTCGGTCCACTGGTTGATCTGGTCGTTGGCGTAGTAGCTGCGCAGCTCCTCACAGTCGGAGGGGAGACGGAGAATGATGTGATAGCCAAACGGACTCTTCACCGGCTCGCTCATCTCGCCGGGCTGGAGGGCCAGAGAAGCGGTCTCAAACTCCTCCACCATCTGGCCGCTGGAAGCCACATATTCCGGCGCGGCAAGGGTGCCGTCCTCGTTGCGGCCGTCGTCGCTGCGCTCGTTCATGGCTTCGTCAAAGGCGGTTTCCAGGTCGTCCGCGGCCCGGAGCTCGGCCACCAGAGCGTTGGCCTCCTCCAGGATGGCCTGCTGGTCGGCCTCGGGCAGATCGTTGCCGTCGGCGTCTTTGGTGGAGAGCAGAATGTGCTTGACGCGGTACAGGCCGTTCTCATCGGCAAAGGCGGAAACGGCGTCGGTGCCGGGGTCCAGAGGACCGCCCTCATAGAAGGCCTCGTGGAGGTTCTGGCTCAGATAGTATTTTTCATTCATGGCCAGGAAGCCGTCACGGGACATACACTGGGCGTCCAGCATCATCTGAAGGGTGATGTTTTGCTCGGCCAGAGAGCTCTCCATGTCGGCCAGCTCCTGCTCGGCGGCGGCCTTATCCTCATCGGTGAGGGTGATGCCGTTTTCCTTGGCCTTCTGGGCGATGACGGCGTAGTAGGTGACGGCGGACAGGGCGTCGGACTTCACGTAATCGGTGGCGGTCTGATCTTCGATCTGCTCGGTGGACCAGTCCTCGCTGGTGAGATAGCCGTAGTACTTGACATTGGTGATGCTCTGCTGGAGCCAGAACAGATAGTCCTCGGCGGGGATCTTCTGGCCGTTGACGGTGGCGATCACGGTGTCGCGGGCAATGCCGGTGGCCTTGTAGGCAACATCGTCCGCAGCGGGCTCCTTGGAACAGCCGGACAGCACGCCCACCAGCAGCGCGGCACTCAGGGCGCCGCTCAGCAGTTTCTTTGTCATATTCATCTGGTTGAAACGCTCCTTTCCATTTCTGGAGAACAATATAACAGGTTAAGAGAAAAAATACAAGGGAAGGTTAGTCCTGAACCTGGGGACGGATGAGCACAAAGGGAGTGAGCTGACGGTCCTGACCGGCGGGATTGTCCCGGATCAGGTCCAGCAGTTCCTCGTCGCTGGCGGTGAGCCTGGAGCAGTGGCCCAGCATTTCCACGTTGAGGTCGTTGGCGTCCACGATCATGGACACGATGCCGGTCTTTTCGTAAATCTCATCGCACACGCCGGCGGGATTTTCCGGGATGCGCACACCCATGTGCTCATACTCGGGGATGTCCTCGCCGTAAAAACCGTCCAGGCCGGAGACTTCCAGGCCGGCGATGCGGTAGAAGGTGCCGCGGACGCCGCGGAGCTTATCAATGGCGGCGCGGAAGGCGGCCCACAGGATCTTGGGCAGGCCGCAGACGTTGATGGCAAACTGCATCTTGATGGGCAGGCCCATGCCCGGACCGGCGGAAGTCTGGTGGACAAAGCGGGAGAGCAGCTTGGCCCAGAAGCCGGGGCGCACCTCTTCCTCCCGGACCACACGGCCCTGACACAGGGCGATGACCTTCTCGCTCATGGAGAGAATGTCGCCCTCCTGATAGATGGGCTTGACGTAGCGTTCCATCAGGTCGATGTAGCTCTCCCCGACTCCCACAAAATGGGTGGAAATGGCGTGACGGGCCCAGGTCTTGCCCATGGCCTCTATGGTGACGCGCTTGCCTTCGTTGGCGTGAAATTCCATAGTAATGTACTCCTCTTTTCGTACAAAGAATGTGTTTTCTCGGCGTTCCTCCATTATAACCACACTGACAGGGAAAGGCAATGGCAGGGGTAAAAATTCAGGAAATTCCACAGACGTATAAAGTAAATGGACGGTGACACACTAAAAGAAAGCAAAATCCAGGAGGTGCCCTATGCCGTCCCAAGCCGCCCAATATCCCCCGCATCCCAGACCGCAGCCCCGTATCCCCCTGTCCCTCACGCTGGAGGATGTGAAAGCCTATTTTTCCGGCTGCGCCGACTTTTCCACCCGCACCATCCGCCGGGCGGGGGCGGAAGATTCCGCCGTCACCCTCTGCTATCTGGCGGGCATGGTGAAAATGGAGCGGGTGAGCGATTACATTTTGCGCCCTCTGGCACAGGATGCGGCACTGGCCGGTCCTCTCCATGACGCCTTTGCCCAGATGGGGGAAGGGGCGCTCTATAATCTGATCTGCGTTCACCGTACCGCCATGGATGAGGCCGCCGCCGATCTGGTGGCGGGGTGGTGCCTGCTGTTTTGTCCGGGGGAGTCCGGCTGTCTTTCCCTGATGGTCGCCACCGAGGACAAGCGCTCCGTGGGACCGCCGGCCAGCGAGACGGTGCTGAAAGGCGGACGGGACGGTTTTGTGGAGAGTCTGCGCACCAATACCAGTCTGGTCCGCCGCCATCTCAAAGCGCCCGAACTGAAGATCAAAGAGCAGACCGTGGGGCGGCAGTCCCTCACCCTGGTGGACATTGTATATATAGAGGGCATCGCCGACCCGGAGATCGTCAAACGCCTGGAGGAACGCCTGGCCGCCATCGACATCGACGCCGCCCTCACGGCAGGCAGTCTGGAAGAGTATCTCACCGACCAGTCCCACACCGCCTTTCCCCTTTTGCAGTACACCGAGCGGCCCGACCGTTTCTGCGGCGGACTGGCAGAGGGAAGGGTGGGCCTGCTGGCCGATGGCCTGCCCCTGGGCTATCTGGCGCCGGGCACGGTGTCTACCTTCTTCCGGGCCGGTCAGGACAAGGCCAACAACTGGATGGTGGCCACCCTCATCACCCTGCTGCGCTACTTCTGCGTGCTGGTTACCTTACTGCTGCCCGCCCTCTATGTGGCCACCGCCACCTTTCATCAGGAGATGATCCCCACCCGGCTGGCACTGTCCATCATTGCGGCCAAACAGGATGTGCCCTTCCACACGGCCTTTGAGGTCATCATTATGCTTTTGGCCTTTGAGATCCTGCAGGAAGCCGGACTGCGTCTCCCCCAGTCCATCGGGCAGACGGTGTCCATCATCGGCGGTCTGGTGGTGGGACAGGCGGCGGTGGAGGCCCGCATCGTCTCGCCGGCGGTGCTCATTGCCGTGGCCATTGCCGGAATCGCCGGATATACCGCCCCCAGTCAGGAAATGGCCGGGGCCCTCCGGCTGTGGCGGCTGCTCCTCACCATTTGCGCCTCCCTTGCGGGACTCTTTGGCGTGGTGGCGGGGATTGGCGCGCTGGTGGGGCATCTGGCCCGGCTGGAGAGCTTCGGCGTGCCCTATTTGACCCCCTTTTCCGGCAGCGCCGGTATCAAAGGCGCGGCGCGGGCGGTGGTCCGTCCGCCGCTGCCCCGGGAAAAACTGCGCCCGCGCTGGCTCAAGACACCCAACCGGAGGAAGCAGAGATGAGAAAGACAGGAGTGGCCGCCTTGATGGCCGGAATCATGGTTTTCCTCAGCGGCTGCGGCAAGCTGCCCTTTTTGCCCGACGCCCGGGAAATCGAGGGCATGGATTTGGTGCGGACGGTGGGGGTGGACGCGGACGGAGAGGGACGGGTTTTGGTGACTGTCTCCACCGGAGAGCAGAGCCAAGGCGGCGGGCAGGGGGACAGTCCGGCTCTGGTGCTGTCCCAGTCTGCCCCCAGTATCAGCGGGGCCTGCCTGGCCATGCAGGGGAAAAGCACCGCCAACCTCTTTTATGGCCATGTGGCCCGGCTGCTGCTGGGTGAGGAAATGGCCAGAGCAGATGTGGAACAGCCGCTGGAGTATGTGCTGGATGACATCGAAATGCGTCTGGACATTGACCTTTATCTGGTGTGGGGGGATACGGCCCAGACACTGCTTACAGCGTCGGCAAAAGAGGGTTCTGCCGACGCCCGATTGGACGCCATGGCGGCCGATACGGGACTGCGGTCCTGGTCGTCGCCCCGGACGGTGGGGGAAGTGCTGGAGGATCTGCTGGATAACGGGTGTTCCTATGCTCCGGCGGTACGGCTCACCGGGCAGGAGGAGCAGCAGGAGCTGGAGGCCATTGGTTATGGACTGATCCAGGACGGGAAGCTGTGCGCCTGGGCGGCGGGCGAGAGCGCCCACGGAATCAATCTGCTGACCGGACAGGTGGAAGCGGACCTTTTGACGGTGGAAGTACCGGAAATGGGGCCGTTCTCGGTGCGCCTGGTGGGGGCGGAGACGTCGGTAAAGCCTGACTTTACCGGGGACAGACTATCCAGTGTGGACATCGTTTGTAAAGTGGACGCCAATCTGGCGGAGGGCGGCGCACACCTGGACCAGGAGGGACCGGAAGAGGTGCGCAAACTGGAAACGGCGGTGGAGGAACAGGTAGAGGGGAGACTGGAGAGCGCCTTATCCCTGTGCCGCACCTATGGGGCGGACTTTTTCCAGTTGGAGCGAAAGGCAGGGGTAGCTGCACCGTGGCATCAAGGAAAACTTGAAACGCAGTGGGATATAAAGACCGTACCGCTGAATGTGACCGCAGAAGTTACCATCCCCCGAGGGTATGACGCATCCTGAGAGAAAGGAAGAAAATATATGGATCAGGATAAAATTGCATGCAGACAGCTGTTGGCCCTGTTGTTTGCCGGATTGCTTTCGCCCATGATCCAGCTGCTGCCGGGGCATACGGTGGAGTTTGCCGGTCGGGGCGCTTTTTTGGCGCCGCTGGCTGCCTTGCCTGGTATTCTGGCTCTGGGCTGGGCGTTGGAGGGAAGCATCGCGTCCCTGCCCCGGGGGAGCGGTATGGCACAGGTGCTGGAACAGGCCTTCGGACGGTGGGTGGGGCGGTTGCTGACCGGCGTTTATCTGGTGTGGGCGGCGGTGCTGCTGGGGCTGAATTTGCGATGGGCGGCCTTTCGGTTTCTGGCCACCAGCTACCGCAATGCGCCCCTGACCTTTTTTATTGTTGTGCTGCTGCTCATGACCCTCTGGCTGGGGCTGGGGAAGTTTTCGGCTTTCGCACGAGCGGGAGAGATCTTCTTTTTCGCTCTGGGCGCTGTATTGGTGGTGACACTGGTCTTTTCCCTGTCTCAGGTGAGGGCGGAAGGATTACTCCCTGTGTGGACGGAGGACGTGCCGGGGATTTTGCGGAGCGGCGGCGCGGTGCTCAGTCTGACGGGATACAGTGTCTTTGCGGCCTTTTGCGCCGGAGGGGTGACCAGGCGTCCCAACGAGGGAAAACGGACATGGAAATGGGCGCTGGGATATTGCGCGGTGCTGACCCTATTTCAAGTTGTGTGTATCGGCAGCTTTGGAGAGGATCTGGTGCAGCGCATGGACATCCCTTATTTTATGGCGGTAAAGGGAATTGGCGTAGAGGGCGCGTTTCAGCGGGTGGAGTCGCTGGTGATCGCGCTGTGGGTGCTGGCTGATCTGGCGCTGTTGGGATTATTGGTTTTTGCGTGCCGGTCGATGCTGGGATATTTAAGGGGGACAAAGTGGAGCGGACGTCGCGGCGGAATATTGGCAGTAGGGATTGCGGGAATGGTGGCATTGGTGTGGGCGCCGGATGCCTTCCAGCTGGCGGCGTGGATGAGAAATGCCGTGGCATGGAGCCTGACGGTATTGGGGTGGATGGTACCGCTGGCTGCGGCGGTGGTTTTGATGGTCCGAAAAAAGTATGATAAGAGGTATAAGAGAAAAGAGGATGGGGTAAGCTAACAGATGTCAGGAGCTTCTCTCAAGAAAATCAAAGAAATTTGAAAAAGAGTGTTGACAAAGGGAGAAGAGACTGATATAATAACTCAGCACTTCGCGAGAGGGCACGAAAACAGAATGAAATTTGGAAGAAACCGAGGGGAACCTGGACGGACTTCTGAAAGACTTCTGAAAAAAGTGCTTGACAAAGCGAGATGCGCGTGTTAAAATAAACGAGTTCGCGTGAGACGCGGAACGGTTCAGAAAAGAGCTTGAAATTGAGGCTGAGCGGTATGAAAACCGCGAAAAAC
>DXGA01000079.1 GCA_019114165.1 Candidatus Flavonifractor merdipullorum
CTGACCGCCGTACATCTTGCGGCCCACCACGCGCTTGGCGTACTGGACAGGGATGCGGCGCTCGGCGTTCTGGATAAAGACCACGAACACCACCAGAAGCAGCATACCGATGACCAGAGCGGGCACCGCCACGGGATGCAGAGCACCGGTAGCAGTATGGTCGCCCATCCAGGTCTTCACGCCGGAGATCATGCCCCAGATCATAGAAGGCGCACGGGACAGAATGCCGGCAAACAGGATAATGGAAATACCGTTGCCAATGCCGAACTCGGTGATCTGCTCACCCAGCCACATGACAAAGGCAGAACCGGCGGTAAAGGTCAGCACAATAACGATGGCGGCCCACCAGCCGGGGACGCCGGTGGCGTCCACGATATTGTAGTTGTTGCTGTTGATCAGGCTGTAGTAGCCGAAGCCCTGCAGCAGACCAATGGCCACGGTGACATACCGGGTAATGGCAGCGATCTTTTTGCGGCCCTCTTCGCCGCCGTCCTTCTGGAGACGCTCCAGAGCGGGAATGGCGACGGTCAGCAGCTGCACAATGATGGAGCTGTTGATATAGGGCTGCACACCCAGCGCAAATACGGTCGCGTGGGAGAAGGCGGTTCCGTTCATGGTGCCCAGCAGGCCAAAGATCGTGCCGCTCATCAGCGTCATCTGGGTGGCCAGCTGCTCGGTGTTGATGAAGGGGACGGGCACCGCGGAACCAAGCCGGAAGACCAGCAGCGCGAAGATGGTAAAGAGGATCTTCTTACGCAGCTCGGGAACCTTCCAGGCATTGCGTACCGTCTCGATCACGTTAGATCACCTCGTACTTTCCGCCCGCCGCGACGATCTTCTCCTTGGCGGAGGCGGAAAAGGCGGTGGCGCGTACGATGAGCTTCTTCTCCAGGGTGCCGTTGCCCAGCACCTTGACGCCGTGCTCGCACTTGGAGAGGATACCCTTCTCCAGCAGGTCACAGACGTTGACAGTAGCGCCGTCCTCGAACTTGTTCAGGGAAGCGAGATTCACGATCTCCAGGCGCTTAGCGAAAATGTTGTTGAAGCCGCGCTTGGGCAGACGGCGCACCAGAGGCATCTGGCCGCCTTCAAAGCCAACGCGGACGCCGCCGCCGGAGCGGGACCACTGGCCCTTCTGGCCGCGGCCGGCAGTCTTACCGTTGCCGGAACCCTCACCACGGCCCTTACGGAAGGCCTTGGGGTTGGAACCCAGAGCGGGGGAAAGTTCATGCAGATTCATTTCGGGCACCTCCTCACTGCTCCTCGGTCACCTGAAGCAGGTAACCGATGTGAGCGATCTTGCCGCGGGTAGCGGCGTTGTCGGGCTGGACGGTGGTGTCGCCGATCTTACGCAGCCCCAGGGCCTCGGCGGTCGCCTTATGCTTGGCAATGCGGCCGTTCAGGCTCTTAACCAGCTTGATGTTGATGTTAGCCATTGTGATCGGCCCTCCTTAACCTACGATCTCTTCCACGCTCTTGCCGCGGATACGGGCCACTTCTTCGGGGCTGCGCAGGGACTTCAGGCCGGCGAAGGTAGCGGAAACCACGTTCTGGGGGTTGTTAGAGCGCAGGCACTTGGCGCGGATGTCCTTGATGCCGGCCGCTTCCATCACGGCACGGACAGGACCGCCGGCGATGATACCGGTACCGGGGGCGGCGGGCTTGAGCATCACGCGGCCGGCGCCGAACTCACCGATCACCTCGTGGGGGATGGTGGTGCCGGACAGGGACACGGTGCACATGTTCTTCTTGGCGTCCTCGATGCCCTTGCGGATGGCCTCGGGCACTTCGGCGGCCTTGCCCAGGCCGAAGCCCACGCGGCCCTTCTCGTCGCCCACGACCATGAGGGCGGCGAACTTGAAGATACGACCGCCCTTGACGGTCTTGCTGACGCGGTTCAGAGAAACGAGCTTCTCGGTGAACTCGCTGGGTTCTCTTTCAAATCTAGCCATGTTCGTTTTCTCCTCCCCTAATTAGAATTCCAGGCCGCCCTCGCGAGCGCCCTCAGCCAGGGCTGCGACCCGGCCGTGATAGACATAGCCGCCGCGGTCAAACACCACGGTGGAGATGCCGGCGGCCTTGGCACGCTCGGCAACAGTCTGGCCAATCTTCTTGGCGGCCTCACAGTTGGAGCCCTTGCCCTCGAAGCCCTTCTCCAGGGAAGAAGCGGAAACCAGAGTCTTGCCCGCCACATCGTCGATGATCTGGGCATAGATGTTGGTCTCGCTGCGGAACACATTCAGACGGGGACGCTCGGGCGTGCCGGCAATCTTGGAACGGACACGCTTATGGCGCTTAAGCCGCTGAGCCTTGGTATTGGGACGATTGATCATGGTGGCACACCTCCTTATTTCTTCTTGACGCCGGTCTTGCCTTCCTTGCGGCGGATGACCTCGTCAGTATATTTGATACCCTTGCCCTTGTAAGGCTCGGGGGGTCTTTTCTCTCTTACTTCGGCGGCAAACTGACCGACCTGCTCCTTGCTGGCGCCGGAGACAACGATCTTGTTGGCGCTGGGGGTCTCGATGGTGATGCCCTCGGGAGCCTCCATGGTGACCTGATGGGAGAAGCCCAGGTTCATGACCAGCTTGTTGCCCTCCTTGGCCACACGGTAGCCGACGCCGTTGACGTCCAGCTCCTTCTTGTAGCCCTCGGTCACGCCCACCACCATGTTGTGGATCAGGGTGCGGGTCAGGCCGTGCAGGCTGCGGTTCTCCTTGGCGTCGTTAGGACGGGTCACGTGGATCACGTTCTCTTCCTTCACGATGGCCATATTGGGATGGAACTGACGGGTCAGGGTGCCCTTGGGACCCTTCACGGTAACCATGTTGCCGTCTTCGATCTTCACGTCCACACCGGCGGGGATGGAGATCGGCATTCTTCCGATTCTGCTCATTCTTTCTCCCTCCCTTACCACACGAAC
>DXGA01000080.1 GCA_019114165.1 Candidatus Flavonifractor merdipullorum
ACAGATCCAGTTCCTCGATGGTCAGCTCCAGCACCTTGTCCCGCTGGGTCTCGCTCTTCTCCACCACCGTGGACTTGGAGCCCATGGTCTCGGAGAGATCAGTGAAGAGAACGAAATGATCGCACAGGATGCGGGCGCCCAGGCTCACGGCATCACGGGCGGTGATGGTACCGTTGGTCCACACCTCCAGGGTCAGCTTGTCAAAGTCCGTCTGATCCCCCACGCGGGTGGGCTCCACGGTGTAGTTGACCTTGCGGACCGGAGTGTAAATGGAGTCCACCGGGATAAGACCGATGACGGTCTGGGCCGGCTTGTTCCGGTCGGCAGACACGTAGCCCCGACCGTGGGAGAACGTCAGCTCCATGTTCAGGCTGGCGTCAGGACCCAGGGTGGCGATGTGCAGGTCGGGGTTGAGGATCTCCACCTCACCGTCGGCCTTGATATCGCCCGCGGTCACCTCGCACTCACCGTTGGCCTCAATATAGACGGTCTTGACCCCCTCGCAGTGCAGCTTGGCGATGATGCTCTTGACGTTGAGCACGATCTGGGTCACGTCTTCCTTGACGCCAGGGATGGTGGTGAACTCGTGCTGCACACCGGCGATCTTGATGGATGTGACCGCCGTTCCGGGCAGCGAAGAGAGGAGGATGCGCCGCAGCGAGTTGCCCAGCGTCGTACCGTATCCCCGCTCCAGAGGCTCCACGACATACTTGCCGTAAGCGCCGTCTCCGGGATTCTCCACACATTCAATGCGCGGCTTCTCGATTTCTACCATGTGTTACCCTCCTTCATGCGGCGGCGGGCCGGGCAGCCCGCCGCTTGGTTTTACAGCTCACCAGTATATCGAGGGTACGCGCTGATTACTTGGAGTACAGCTCGACGATGAGGTGCTCCTCGATGGGCATGTCAACATCCGCACGGACGGGCAGCTTGGTGACGGTACCCTTCAGGGAGTTCTTCTCGCGCTCCAGCCACTGGGGCAGCAGCACGGTGGGGGCGTCCTCGCCAGTCAGACGCTTAAACTTCACGGAAGCGCGGCTCTTCTCGGCGACCTCGATGACGTCGCCCTCCTTCACCAGGTAGGAGGGGATGTTCACCCGCTTACCGTTGACGGTGAAGTGGCCGTGGTTCACCAGCTGACGAGCCTCACGGCGGGTCATGGCGAAGCCCAGACGGTACACCACGTTATCCAGACGGCGCTCCACCAGAACCAGCAGGTTCTCACCGGTCTTACCGGTCATGCGGGCGGCCTTCTCGTAGTACATACGGAACTGCTTCTCCATGATGCCATAGACGAACTTGACCTTCTGCTTCTCGGAGAGCTGAGTGGCGTACTCGCTCTTCTTACGGCGCATCTGGCCGCCGGGATTGCGGTTGCTCTCCTTCTTGGCATAGCCCATGGTGGCGGGAGAAATGCCCAGCGCACGGCAACGCTTGGCGATGGGCTGCATATTCTTAGCCATTTACGTTTTCCCTCCTTCTCTTACACGCGACGACGCTTGGGCGGACGGCAGCCGTTGTGGGGGATGGGGGTCACGTCCTTGATCAGGGTGACTTCCAGACCCACGGCCTGCAGAGCGCGGATGGCGGCCTCACGGCCGGCGCCGGGACCCTTGACGTACACTTCGACGGTCTTCAGGCCGTGCTCCATGGCAGCCTTGGCGGCAGTCTCAGCAGCGGTCTGAGCGGCGAAGGGGGTGGACTTACGGGAACCGCGGAAGCCCAGGCCGCCGGAGGAGGCCCAGGACAGGGCGTTGCCGCCCATGTCGGTCACGGTAACCATGGTGTTGTTAAAGGAAGAGCGGATATGCACCTGGCCCTTCTCAACGTTCTTACGCTCGCGGCGCTTACGCACCACTTTCTTGCCGGTCTTAGCAGCAGTAGCCATTGCTTATCCCTCCTTACTTCTTCTTGTTCGCGACGGTACGCTTGGGACCCTTGCGGGTACGGGCGTTGGTCTTGGAGCGCTGACCGCGGACGGGCAGGCCCTTACGGTGACGAAGGCCGCGGTAGCAGCCGATCTCGGTCAGACGCTTGATGTCCATCGCGACATCGCGGCGGAGGTCGCCCTCCACGGTATAGTTGTGCGCGATGCACTCACGCAGCTTGGCCTCTTCCTCATCGGTGAGGTCCTTCACGCGGGTGTCGGGGTTGATACCGGTCTCAGCCAGGATCTTCTTGGCGCTGGTGCGCCCGATGCCAAAGATGTAGGTCAGGCCGATCTCAACGCGCTTATCCTTCGGCAGGTCAATGCCAGCAATACGTGCCATACTGTTTCAGCACCTCCTAATTAACCTTGTCTCTGCTTGTGCTTGGGGTTCTCGCAAATAACCATGACTTTGCCCTTGCGCTTAATGACTTTGCACTTTTCGCACATGGGCTTCACGGACGGTCTCACTTTCATAGTCGTTTACCTCCTGATAGCCTGCGGGCTCTCTCGAGGGCGTGTCAACATACACGCCGTCTTCTTCAAAAATGGGGGCTTGTTCTTCAGCCGCCCAAACGTTCTTACTTACTGCGCCAGGTGATTCTTCCCCGGGTCACATCGTAGGGGGACATCTGGACCGTCACCTTGTCGCCGGGCAGAATGCGGATGAAGTTCATACGCAGCTTGCCGGAGATGTGTGCCAGAATGATGTGGCCGTTTCCGATGTCCACGCGGAACGTGGTGTTGGGAAGGGACTCAACCACGACGCCCTCCACTTCGATCATATCGTCTTTTGCCAAAGCGTCATACCCTCCTTAATTCCTCTCGGAAAGCGGCCAGCGCCCTCCTGAGTGCTCTGTCGGTCACCGGCTCGCCCATTCCGAGGCGCTGGATGGTGGGTGAGAGATAACCGCCCCGGTTCAGTACCGACACGTGGCTCATCTTCTTTTTCTTGGGCCGGGCGACCTTTCGCCCTTTCCCGTCAGCCAGGAGAAGAAGTCCTCCTTCCTCTCCCACCACGCAGAAGATGCCGCCTTTGTCGTGTCCGGCTTCGGAGCGCACGATCCAACCGGTGTAATCAATGACCATCTTACTCTCCCGGATCGGTGAGCACTTCGGGCTCCCCGTCTGTGATGAGGATGGTGTTCTCATAATGGGCGGCCAGGGAACCGTCCACCGTAACAGTGGTCCACTTGTCCTTGAGGACCTTCACTCGCCAGTCGCCGGCGCACACCATGGGCTCCACAGCGATGGTCATGCCCGGCTGAAGCCGGGGACCGTGTCCGGCAGGCCCGAAGTTGGGTACCTCCGGCGCTTCGTGGAGCTTCATGCCCACGCCGTGTCCCACGAAGTCGCGGACTACGGAGAAGCCGTAGGATTCCACATACTTCTGGATGGTGTGGGAGACGTCATAGACCCGGTTGCCGGCTTTGGCCACACGGAAGCCCTCCCAGAAGCTCTGCTCAGTCACATCGATGAGCTTCTGCGCTTCGGAAGAGATCTTGCCGCAGGCGAAGGTGGCGGCACAGTCCCCGTGGAAGCCGTCCAGATAGGCGCCCACGTCGATGCTGACAATGTCGCCCTCTTCCAGCTTCCGGTGGTCGGGGATACCATGGATCACCACGTCATTGACAGAGATGCACGCCGAACCGGGGAATCCGCCGTAGCCCAGGAACGAGGGCCGGGCGCCGTGGCGCACAATGAACTTCCGCACCGCCGAATCGATCTCCAGGGTGGAGATCCCGGGGCGCACCATGGAACCGGCCAGCGCCCGGGCCTGGGCGGTCAGCCGCCCGGCCCGGCGCATAAGCTCGATTTCACGGGGAGATTTCAGAGAAATCATTTCCATCTCAAATCACTTCCCCAGCAGTTCCAGAATTTTCTCGCTGGTGGCCTCAATACCGCCCATGTCGGGCACGATCTTGAGGACGCCTCTGGTCTGATAGAAATCCTTGAGGGGTTCGGTCTCTCTGTGATAGACCTCCAGGCGGTGCTTGACCGTCTCGGGCAGGTCGTCCTTGCGCTGCTCCAGCTCGCCGCCGCACATATCGCACACGCCGTCCTGCTTGGGCGGATTGGCGACAATGTGGTAGGTGGCGCCGCAGCTGTGGCAGGTGCGGCGTCCGGTCATACGGGCCTCGATGACCTCGTCGGCGATCTCCAGAGACAGCACGCCGTCAAACTGGATGCCGGCCTGCTCCAGGGCCTCAGCCTGGGCGATGGTGCGGGGCACGCCGTCCAGGATGAAACCGATGGCACAGTCGGGCTGCGCCAGACGCTCTTCGATGATGCCGATGATAACGTCATCGGGAACCAGCTTGCCGGCGTCCATGTAGGACTTGGCCTGCAGGCCCACGGGGGTGCCCGCCTTCACGGCGGCCCGGAGGATGTTGCCGGTAGAAATGGTCGGGATGTTCAGCTTACGGCTGATGATCTCGGCCTGGGTGCCCTTACCGGCGCCGGGCGCTCCCAAAAAGATCAACTTCATACTCATGATACAGTCTTGCCCTACCTTACTCCAGGAAGCCCTTATAGTGACGCATCAGCATCTGAGCCTCCATGGCCTTTACAGTCTCCAGCGCAACGCCCACCACGATGATGACGGAAGTACCGCCGATGGCCAGGGTGGAGTTGTCAATGATACCACCGATGACCAGGGGGCAGATCGCGATCACAGACAGGTAGATGGCGCCGAAGAAGGTGATCTTGTTGAGCACCTTGGTGATGAAGTCGGCGGTGGGCTTGCC
>DXGA01000081.1 GCA_019114165.1 Candidatus Flavonifractor merdipullorum
ATTGCGGTGAGGGTCCACCCGTTCCCATCCCGAACACGGAAGTTAAGCTCACCTGCGCCGAAGATACTTGTCTGGAGACGGACCGGGAAAATAGGTAATGCCAACACAGAATGAACTCCGTACAGCGTCCGCTGTCCGGAGTTTTCTGTTTCTCCAGAGAAAACGGGCGGCCATGAAGGCCGCCCCTACGATATACACAAGCCAAAGGCAAGCGCTTTAGGGAAGATTTCTTTACCTACTTTCTTTCTCGAAAGAAAGTAGGTAGCTGGAAAGGTCGAAGGGGTCCAGAGGGCTGTCCTTGCGGAGGTAGAGCGGGTGATGGGGGTGCCCCTTCTTGGAGCGGGCGCCGGCGGAATACCAGCGGGCTCCATAGGCATCTCCCAGCTGGGCCATGTCCCGTAGACAATCCGCCAAATAATTCCGCTTCTCTATGATCGCCCCCCAGGCCGCCCAGATAGACGGCGCTTCCTGACTCTGTTCCAGCAGATAGCGGAAAGCGGCCATGTTCTCGGCGTGCAGGGTGGGATTACAGTTGCGCTCCATGTCGTCCGGACGGGTGGCACGCTGGGCGTATACGTTGAACATCAAAAAACTGTCGTACCCATTGCCCAGCGCGATGCGCTCCACCGACTTTAACGTGTTGTCCAGCGCGTCGGGTGCGGCGGTAGACGGATTGATGCCCACACAGATCAGCGGCCGCTTCCCACGTGTGCCCAGCAGATACCGGTAGCCCGTATAGGTATTGGGCACATACAGCCAACGGGATACGTCATAAGACGGATTTGGACGAAGTGCTTCCTCCAGCGCCTGAGCAAAAGGGGTGACGGCCAGCGTGTGGGTATCACAGGTGGGGATATGCACGGCAGATTCCTCCTCGATTTTTGCAAATAAAACTGAATTCTCTAACAGGATACAGACAGGAAGGTTAAAATGCAATACCAAGCTGTGAAAAAAGGAATTTTTCTGCACCGCCCCAACCGTTTTATTGCCCAGGTGGAGATCGACGGCCAGACAGAGACCGTCCACGTCAAAAATACCGGCCGCTGCCGGGAGCTGCTCATTCCGGGTGCCACTGTCTGTCTGGAGGAGAGCGGCAACCCCAACCGAAAGACCCGCTTTGACCTGATCGCCGTGGAAAAGGGGGACTTGCTCATTAACATGGACGCCCAGGCCCCCAACCAGGTCTTCCAGGAGTGGGCAGAGTCCGGTGCATTCCGGCCGGAGCTGGCCCTTCTGCGGCCTGAAACCACATGGGGCAAATCCCGCTTCGACTTTTATTGGGAAGGCGGCGGGAAAAAGGGCTTTGTGGAGGTCAAGGGCGTTACTCTGGAAGTGGACAGTTTGGCCCTCTTTCCGGATGCTCCTACCGAACGGGGTATAAAGCACCTGGAGGAGCTGATCGCCTGCCGCCAGGAGGGCTATGAGGCGGCGGTGTGCTTTGTGATCCAGATGGCCGGTATGTCAGCCTTCGCCCCCAACGAACGCACCCACCCGGCCTTTGGAGAAGCGCTGAGAAGGGCGCGCGACGCCGGCATAGAGGTGCTGGCCTACAGTTGCCGGGTGTGGCCCGACCGGCTGGAGCTGGACGCGCCTGTCCCTGTATTCCTGGATGGGTATGCAGGATGACAAGAAAATTCATTCAAAAATTTAAAATTTTAAAAGGTAAATTTTTTATAAACTATCCAAAATGAAAATTGCGGCTTGACGTGCTGCAAAAAAGGGATTATACTGCCCCCATCAAGCAAAGGCGCTCGATCCACGGGATGTGGATCGGGCGCTTTTGGCATTTTAGGAGGGAGCGGTATGTATTCTGCTGTCAACACGATTTGGGTCCTGCTGGGCGCTGCAATGGTGTTCCTGATGCAGGCGGGCTTCGCCATGTGTGAGGCGGGCTTTACCCGGGCCAAAAACACCGGCAACATCCTGATGAAAAACCTGATGGATTTTTGTATCGGCACCCCGATTTTCTGGTTATTGGGATTTGGCCTGATGTTTGGAGGCGCGGGGGCGCTGATCGGAGGGTTTGATCCCTTTGTTCAGGGTGATTACGCCGGCATCCTGCCCGAAGGCGTGCCTTTCATGGCCTTCTTCATCTTCCAGACGGTCTTCTGCGCCACGGCGGCGACCATCGTCTCCGGCGCCATGGCGGAGCGGACCAAGTTCTCCGCCTATTGTATTTACTCTCTGCTCATTTCCGCCCTAGTCTACCCCATCTCCGGACACTGGATCTGGGGCGGCGGCTGGCTGGCTCAGCTGGGTTTCCACGACTTCGCCGGTTCCACCGCCGTTCACATGGTGGGCGGTACCGCCGCTCTGGTAGGCGCCAAGGTCCTGGGCCCCCGCATCGGCAAGTACGATGCCAACGGCAAGCCGAAAGCCATCCTGGGCCATAACCTTTCTATTGCCGCCCTGGGCGTCTTTATCCTGTGGTTCTGCTGGTTTGGTTTCAACGGCTGCTCCACTGTTTCCATGACCGGCGATGAGGCCATTAACTCCGCCAGCTCCATCTTTGTAACCACCAACATGTCGGCCGCCGTGGCCTGCGTGGTGACCATGCTCTTTACCTGGTTCCGCTACAAAAAGCCCGACGTGTCCATGACTTTCAACGCCGCGCTGGGTGGTCTGGTAGCCATCACCGCCGGCTGTGACCGGGTCTCCATCGCAGGCGCCGCCATCATCGGCGCTTGCGCCGGCCTGGTGCTTCCCCTGGCGGTGGAATTCTTCGATAAGGTCGCCAAGATCGACGATCCGGTGGGCGCCATCTCGGTCCACGGCGTCTGCGGCGCGATGGGTACTCTGCTGACCGGTCTGCTGGATGTGGATAACGGCCTCTTTTACGGCGGCGGTTTCCAGATGTTCGGCGTGCAGCTGCTGGGCGTGGTCTCTGTCATTGCCTGGGTGCTGATTACCATGACCATCATCTTCCAGGTTATCAAGCACACCATCGGCCTGCGTGCTTCCGCTCAGGAAGAGCTGGACGGCTTGGATCTCCATGAACACGGTCTGCCCACCGCCTATGCGGGCTTTGCTCAGGCCGCCGGCGGCGACGGCAGCGGAGAGATCCCCGCTCCCGCTGTCAAAAAGACGGTGCCCGTGGATCAGGCGGTGCCGGTGCAGGTCCTTTCGGAAAAGGCCCCCGCTTCCGACGTCAAGCTGACTAAGGTAAGCATCCTGTGTGCCCAGTCCCGGTTTGAGGCCCTGAAGGCGGCCATGAACGAGATTGGCATCACCGGCATGACGGTAACTCAGGTACTGGGCTGCGGCGTGCAGAAGGGCAAGACCGAGTATTACCGCGGCGTCGAAATGTCCATCAACCTCCTGCCCAAGATCCGGGTGGAGATCGTGGTAGCCAAGGTGCCGGTCCGCACAGTCGTGGAGGCGGCCAAGCAGTGCCTCTATACCGGCAGCATCGGCGACGGCAAGATCTTTATCTACGATGTGGAAAATGTCATTAAGGTCCGCACCGGTGAAGAGGGCTTCGACGCCCTTCAGGGGGAGGATTAAGGCCCCTTGCGTCTCCCGTCCTGTCGTGCTATGATGAAAAAAGCCGCATAAGCGCGGCAGGACGGAGGACAGAAACATGGAATGGACCACCTGGGCCGATCGCCCCATACCAAACAGGCAGGAAGAGGATTACAGCGCCGTGCCCCCGCCTCAGGAGTGCGGCGAGCAGCTGCTGGATGTGACCGACCGGCATCTCCGCATCCGGTTTGACGCCACCTATGCCAAGCGGGGATTTACGCAGGCGTGGGCGCGGTGCTATCTGCGGTCCGGACTGTGGGAGCGTCTGGTGAGGGCGGTGGAGTCCATGCCGGAGGAGTACAGTTTACTGATTTTTGACGGGCTGCGCCCGCTGCCCCTTCAGAAAGAGATCTACGACCGGTGCGCTCAGGGCTTTCTGGAGCGGCAGCCGGATCTGACGCCCCAGGCGCTGGAAGCGCTGATGGACGACTTTGTGGCCCTGCCCGTGAAGCGTCCCCAACGTCCTGCCCCTCATACCACAGGCGGCGCGGTGGATCTGACCCTCTGCCGGAACGGAACGCCGCTGGACATGGGTACCGGCTTTGACGACTTTACCAGCCGGGCCTATACTTATTGGTTTGAGCAGCCGGAGCAGGACGAGACCGTCCGCAAAAACCGCCGTATCCTCTATTATTTGATGGAATCGGTGGGATTGCTCAATTACAGCGCCGAGTGGTGGCACTACGCCTACGGCGAGCGGATGTGGGCCAGGGCGGTTGGATGCGCGCCCAGGTATGGCTTTTGTGAACGGTGTGACTTTCCCCCAAAAACCAACTGAATGTGGAAAAACGGACTGTGGATTTGATACCACAGTCCGTTTTCTGTTATACCACAGGTTCCAGGGCTTCGATGTTTCCCTCCGTGTCCACCACATAACGCCCGGTTTCGGTGGTGATGCACCACACCGGCGCCAGCAGGGAGGAACGGCCGGTGGAAGACTGGTAGCCCGCCTCCATGGAGGTGATGGAGCTGAACACCAGCCGCTCTTCGTTTTTCCAGTTGAGAAACTGGATGAGGGTGGTGGGCACATCGGGCAGGGGCCAGAGTTCCAGTTCAGTGGAGGTGCCGGTGATGCGCTGGCCCGACAGGGTCTGGAGAGAGCCGTCCTCAAAAACGGCCGAGCAGAGGGCATCAAAGACGGGGACGCCGTCCCACATCTGACAGTAGGTTACGGTAATTACGCCGTTTTCCTGTTTTTCTTCCAGAAAACGCACCGAGAGGCCCATTTCCTCCAGTGCCTTTCGTCCCTCTGCCGCCTCCTGACCGCCAGAGACGGGAAACGCGCCGGGGGTGCAGTGGGTGAGGAAACGGCCGTTGGAATAGAGCTCCATTTCTCCCTTGGCGCTGCAATAGACCACCCGTCCGCCGGTGTTTTCCTTTTCGGTACCGATGCCCAGCAAATCCACACCCTCCTGACTGGTCAGCGCCGCACGGTCTATCTGGAGTACCGGCAGGGAGGCGGCATCGGGAATGACCTCTTCCGACACGGTCACGCCGTTCTCACTCAGGATCTGGAGGACCTGAAAGCGGGTATTCTGGGCCACCTGCACGCTTTGATACTGCTGATCGCCTACGATGATGAGTAAGATCAGGTTGAGCGTGAGCAGGATGAGCAAAATGATGTTTTTGATCTTGGACCATTCCATAAGGACCCCTCCCCGTTCAGCGGGCGATCCAGGCGGCCTGCACCTTGTCGCCGCCGGTGTCTTCGTAAGAGAGCATCAGCTCCAGCTCCTCCCCCTGGGAGAGGGCGTCCAGCGCGGCTGCGGCCTGCTGCTCCCGCAGGATGGGGGTGTGCTCTCCGGTGTCCTCATAGCAGCGGAGACGGAGGGTAAAGCCGGTGATCCGCCCGTCGTTCGCCTCAAAAACGGCGGCGTCCCCGCCGTCGGAAAAGAGCAGCGCAATGCCGTTGAGAGAATAGTGATAGCGCACCTGCCAGCTGCCGTCTTCCAACTGGGTGACGCTGCTCAGGGTCAGCCGGGCAGTGGATGCGACGCCGCACCACACATTCAGCGCGTCGGTAGCCAGACGGTGGGTAACTTCCAGCAGGTCGGTCACATCCATGGAGCCGTCCCCATCCCGCTCCACCGAATAGCGGGAGCCAGAGCCGGCCTCATAGGTGACCCGTCCGTCGGCGGACATACGCAAAGTGTCCTCTTCCCGGGCCACCCACATGCCGGGGACCTGATAGTCCTGGGTGCGGAAGAGAAGGGCTTGCTGGAGGTCGTCCCGGCTGCGGTCTTCGTTCAGGTCCAGAGGGGTGGAGACCTGATAGACGGCGGGCTGGGTGCTGGTGCCTAAGATCATCATGTCGCCTCCCACATCGGCGTAGTCCTCCTGATCCAGCTCAAAGGCAAAACGGGCGCCGTTGTCGGTGTAGGGCTCCAGAGAGGAGGAGAAATAGCCCTGACAGGAGACGGTGGTTTTACAGGCATAGTACATGCCCTGTACGGCATCTTTATAACAGAGGACGGCGGTATCATCGCCCAGGTCGGCCAGCACGATGTGGCGGGCCGAGGCGGTGAGCACAGTGTTATCCGCCCCCTCGTTGAGCCACTGGCAGAGGGAAGAGAGGGGCACCGCGCCCTGATAGTCCAGATAAATACCCGGCGCGCACAGCGCCTCTTCCCACTGGGCCCGGGAGATGGGAGCGGGGGTCTGGGCACTGGCCAGACCTTCCCCCACCAGACCGGACATGGCCGAAGAGAGCCGTTGGGTGAGGGCGTCGTTATATTGTGCGCCGTAGCGGGAGATTTCGCCGTTTTTTCCCACGCCCAGGCAGACCGCCGCCCGGGCGGGCTGCACCAGGTCGGTCATCTGGGAGAGCTCCATGGGGCTGGATTGCTGGGTATCCTGGGTGCCAAGGATGCGCTCAAACCAGGGGACCAGGCCGGTGTGGAGCTGACTGCGGGCGGCAAGATAGACCGCCGAACAGGCCAGCAGGACAATGAGCAGATCCTTGACCAGCTCCACCGCCCGCCGACGGCCGGAGAGCTTGGGCGGACGAATGGCCGAAAGGGATTTTTTAGACTGTTCCATGTCCCGGACCCTCCACCAGAAGTTCGATACGGACCGTGAGACCGGGACCGGGACGGTCGACCAGCGTAATGACGCCGTGGTGCCGGTCGATGATCTCCTTGGCGATGGAAAGCCCCAGACCGGTGCCGCCCGATTCCCGGGACCGGGCCTTGTCTACCCGGTAAAAACGCTCGAAAATGCGGGGGCGGTCGGCGGCGGGGATACCGATGCCGTTGTCCGCCACCTCCATCCACACCCGATTCCCGTTCTGACCGGCGCTGATGTCGATCTTGCCGCCGTCGGGGGTGTATTTGATGGCGTTGGACACCACGTTCATCATCACCTGAACGATGCGCTCCCGGTCGCCCATGATGTCGGGGATGTCCGGCTCGGTATACAGAGAGACGGTATGGTCGTGGCGCTGGGCTTCCATGAGGATGGCGTTATAGACGTCGCGCACCGCCTCGGAAAAAGAGAAGGGGGCCAGCTTCAGCTCACTGTGTCCCGAGTCAAAGCGGGAGAGGGTGAGGAGATCCTGCACGATGTGGGTCATACGGTCGCTCTCGTTGAGGATGACGCCAAGGAAACGCTTTTCCATCTCAGGGGGCAGATCTCCGGCGCTGTCCACCAGCGTCTCGGCATAGGAGCGGATGTTGGTCAGGGGGGTGCGCAGCTCATGGGAGACGTTGGCCACGAATTCCCGGCGCATTTCTTCGGTCTTGTGCTGCTCGGTCACGTCGTGGATGACCACCAGCACGCCGCCCTGACGCTCCTTGTCATAGGGGGCCAGCAGCAGCTCCAGGATACGGTCGTCCCGGGCCAGGACCCCCTCCAGATAGCCGTCGCTCTCCACCTCCAGCACCTGAGAGAGGGGGGCGATGTTCTGAAAGAGACTGTCGTAATCCACATAGCCCCCCAGCGGGATGGAACGGCCCAGCATTTCCTCGGCGGCGGGGTTGGCGTGGATGACGGTGCCGTCCCGGGAAAAAGCCACCACGCCGTCGGTCATGTGGAGAAAGAGGGTATTGAGCTTGTTGCGCTCGTTCTCCACCTCCTCCAGGGTCTCCTGGAGCTGCCGGGCCATGGCGTTGAAGGTGCCGGTGAGCACGCCGATCTCGTCCTGGGAGGCTACGGTGATTTTGTGGGTAAAATCCCCCTCTGCCACCCGCTCCGCGCCCTCGGTCAGGCGCTCAATGGGGGTGATCATGGTCTTGGAGAGGAGGAAGGAGAGGAGAATGGAGATGACAAGACCAAAGAACAGCGCCCGGATGATCAGCTCGATGAGGGAGCTGTTCAGATCGGAAACCGTCTGGCGGGTGTCGTAGATATAGATGATATAGTCCTGTCCGCCCCGCTGGATGGGAAAGGCCACATCCATATAAGTGGCGGAGACGTCGCTGTGGTAGCCGTCCTCGCCGTTGAGGGCGGTGGCCAGATTCTCGGTGATGGTGAGGGCCTTCTGGGCGCTCTGTGCGTCGGAAGAGGCCAGAACCTGGGCGGTGTGGCCGTCCAGCACATAGTAATTGCGGTTGCGCCCGTCCACACCCAGGGTGCCGGTGTAGGAGTCCAGGATATCGGCCAGCCGTTCGGCGCCGTTGGTCTCGTTCTCAGTGGCCGAGCGGAGGTCGTTGACAAAATCGGTGTCCTGGCTGAACACCTCCCACATCTTGTCGTAAAAGTCGTGGAGATAGAAACTCACCACGGAGTTGATGAGAAAGGCGCCCACCACCGTCATCAGCGACACGATGAGCAGTGTCATGATGAGCACCAATTTCATATGCAGGCTTCGGAACATGAACGCCTCTCCTCTCTCCGGGGGTTACTCTTCGCTGAACAGATAGCCCAGACCACGCCGGGTGATGATGAATTGGGGCTGGGCGGGATCGTCCTCTACTTTTTCCCGCAGGCGGCGCACCGCCACATCCACCGCCCGCACGTCGCCCACATAGCCCTCGTAGTTCCACACGTGTTCCATCAGGGCCTCACGGGAAAAGACCTTGCCGGGCTGACTGGCCAGATATTTCAAAAGCTCATATTCCCGCTGGGTCAGGTCCAGGGGACGGCCGTCCTTGGCGGCGGTCATGGCGTCGATGTCGATGGAGATGCGGCCCCGTTCCAGCCGCTGCCCGCCGGCGGGCCGGGCTTCGCTCTGGGCGGTGAGCATCTCGGTGCGGCGGATGTTGGCCTTCACCCGGGCCAGCAGCTCCCGCATGGAAAAGGGCTTTGTGATATAGTCGTCGGCCCCCAGCTCCAGACCCAGGACCTTGTCGGTCTCCTCCTCCCGGGCGGTGAGCATGATGACCGGCGTGGAGCAGCCCCCCTCCCGCAGGGAACGGCACACGTCGAAGCCGTTCATTTTGGGCAGCATCAGATCCAGCAAAATGAGGTCAGGCTGCTCCGAGCGGGCCAGAGAAAGGCCGGTGCTGCCGTCATAGGCTTCCAGCGTTTCATAGCCCTCCCGGTTGAGGTTGAAGCGCAGGATGTCCACAATGTTTTTTTCGTCCTCCACGATCAGGACACGTTTGCTCATGATTGGTCTGCCCTCCTGTCGTTTTCAAATAGGATGGAGCCTTACAGCCCCAGCAGCAGCTTGGTCTTGAGGACGGCAGCGATGGTCTTGCCGTCTTCGATCTCGCCGCTCATGACCTGCTGGAAGAGAGTCAGGAAGGGGAGACGCTCACTTTCCAGAAATTCGTCTTCATCGGGGTGGACCTGACCCTGCCGGAGCCCACGGGCCAGATACATATGGAGCACCTCGGTGGAGTAGCCGGGGGAGGTGAAGAACTTGCCCAGATAGATGAGCTCGTCGGCCTCGGCGCCCACTTCCTCGCTCAGCTCCCGCTGGGCGCACACCAGGGGATCTTCCCCCTTTTCCAGCTTGCCGGCGGGCAGCTCGGTGATGATCTTCTGGAAGGGATAGCGGAACTGACGCACCACGGGGACGGTGTTGTCGTCAAAGAGGGCCAGCACCGCCACGCCGCCGGGATGCTCCACCACCTCGCGGCCCACCACCCGGCCATTGGGCAGCGCGGCCTGATCCTGCCGCACGGTGATGATGCGGCCGGTAAATTCCACCTGAGAGGAGACGGTTTTTTCCACGAGTTCCATAGTGATACCTTCCTTTGACATTCAGATAGTAATAGTTTACCACAAAGCCCGCCGCACTGCCAACCGTATCTTTCCCAAACCGCCAATCATTACAGCTGTCGGACGGGGAAGAAATCCGGTATAATGGACAAAATGCAGCGTTGACACAAGGAGGTTTTATCTATGACCATTCACACCATCGGCCCCACCCGTATGGTGGTGTACTTCACGCCGGCGGAGCTGCGGGACCGGGGATGCACGGCGGAGACGCTGGATGAGGAGCGGGCGGCGCCGCTGGTGCGCCGTGCCTTGCGGGAGGAGGGGATCGCGGCGGAGGGGAAGATGGAGATCGACGCATTTCCGTCGGACTGCGGCCTTCTGCTCTTTGTACATCTGACTCCGCCGGGGCGGCAGTGGTTTTCCTTCGGCGGGCTGGAGGAGCTGCTGGCGGCGGCCCGGGGCGGCGGCGTTCCGCCGGAGGACGCGGTTCTTTGCTGGTACGGGGACCGGTGGTGGCTCTCCCTGCCGCCGGAAGAGAAGCGCTGGGGACATATTTTGAGCGAGTTCGGACGCCCCGAGCGGGAACGGCCGGCGCTGGACGCCGCCCTGCGGGAGTATGGGGCGGTAATCTTTCCGCAGCGGGCCTTTTCCAGACTTTTGGCCTATTTTCCCCGGAATTAGACGAAAAGACCGGCCTGTTTCCGGTGAAAAGGTCGGCTTTTCTCTTGACAGACAGAGCGGAATGGAGTACACTGAATAGACCAGCGAAAAGGGGGTGACGTCTTGGACCGGAAGGGGACCAAACTGATCGCGAAAAACAGCAAGGCCTTTCATGATTACTTCATCGAGGACCGGTACGAGGCGGGCATCTCTCTGGCCGGTACCGAAGTGAAATCCATCCGGCAGGGCCATGTGAACCTGAAGGACTCCTTCTGTCTCATCAAAGACGGACAGATGCAGGTCATCGGGATGCACATCAGCCCCTATGAAAAAGGCAATATTTTCAACAAAGACCCCCTGCGGCCCCGCCAGCTGCTGATGCACAAGCGGGAGATCCTGCGGCTGTTCGCCAAGGTGAAGCAGGACGGGTATTCTCTCATTCCGCTCTCTCTCTACTTCAAGGATTCCCGGGTAAAGCTGGAAGTGGGGCTTGCAAAGGGCAAAAAGCTCTATGACAAGCGGGAGTCGGCGGCGGCCCGGGACGCCAAACGGGAGATGGACCGGACCATGAAATCCCGCCGGTCCGGATTTTAAGAGCGCGTGACGCGTGAAAGGAAGGATATCCAATGGCTCAGAATCCCATTGTCACCTTTGAGATGGAGGACGGCGGCAAGATGGTCGCCGAGCTCTATCCCGAGATCGCACCCAACACGGTCAACAACTTCATCAGCCTGGTCCAGTCCGGCTTTTATAACGGCCTGATCTTCCATCGTGTGATCCCCGGCTTCATGATCCAGGGCGGCTGCCCCAACGGCAACGGCATGGGCGGTCCGGGCTACACCATCAAGGGCGAGTTTTCCGGCAACGGCGTGAAGAACGACCTCAAGCATGACAGAGGCGTGCTGTCCATGGCCCGCGCCATGCATCCCAACTCCGCCGGCAGCCAGTTCTTCATCATGGTGGAGAAGGCTCCCCACCTGGACGGCCAGTATGCCGCCTTCGGCAAGGTCATCGAGGGCATGGATGTGGCCGACGCCATCGTCAGCACTCAGACCGACTGGAACGACAAGCCCAAGGCCGATCAGCGGATGAAGTCCGTAACGGTGGAGACCTTCGGCGTGGACTATCCCACGCCCGTGAAGGCGTAAGATTTCGTTTGTTTGCATCCCTCCGGCGGAGCGGATCTGTTCCGCCGGAGGATGTCATAAATCCCCCCTGCAAGGTTCCGGGTAAGCGGACTTTGCAAAAACTTCCGTAAAAATCCCAGCAGAGCCCAGCGAAGCGGGTCTGATGGGAAGAGGAGGAGCAAGGGAGCGGCGTGAAGGATGCCCGCAAGGGCGTCCTGAACAAAGCGGACTTTGCGACGACGAGGGGGCGTACTGGTTTCGACGGGGACGTGGAGGCCGGAATAGCGGGCGGATGCGCCTAACATCCTTAAAATGGGCAACTTATAAATGAAAGAACAACGATAACGTCGTTCTCGCCGCTGCTTAATTAGCGGCCGTCCCGCCCGGAAGGACCACGGTCCGGGATGGGGCGTCGTTGAGTGGTGCACGTGCGTACGCAAAGCTTTGCGCGTACCATGAATCATGAAGCTACCAAGCCTTTGAGTGTGACGGCTCACGCCTGGGTGAGGGAATGTAAATAACCGTCTGCGCCCGGAGAAGTTCTTGTTAAAGCGTTTTCGGACGGGGGTTCGACTCCCCCCGCCTCCACCAGAGACAGACCTGGAATCCATGGATTCCAGGTCTGTTTTTTTGCCTTTGTTACTGAAAGCGTTGTGATCATAGTGAGCGCTTTTTTACCTCTTTGGACACGCTTTGCCGGAGAAAGACGGGGATATCTGCCGAAATATCACGGATACCGAAATTATCCTATTCTAAATTAATGCTGTGTCCAACTAAAATAATGAGTAAAAAATGCCATAAAAATAGAAAAAATTAAAAATATACTATATAAAGTGCACAAAAAATAACGCAGAAAAACATCATTTTGTGAATTGACGAAGAACAATCAAGTGTTTAAGATAAATATTAAGTAATTCAAATAACAAAAGATGGGTGAAAGGAGGGGGCAACAGCACAGATTCAGAGCCGTACAAGAGACGGCAAAAACTTTGAAAGGGAACAGAAAGAAAAGAAACCAGAAAAAAGGAATTAAGGAGGCGGAAGTAAAGATGAAACGGATGCAAAAGCAAGCGTTAAAACGGGTTTTGATGTTCCTGCTGACCTTTGCTATGCTGATTGGTCTGGTGCCCGGCGCTGCGCTGGCGGCAGACAATGAACAGGTCAGCCCCGTTGTTACTGTGGAAGGTGGAAAGATCACCGGTGTTTCTTCTGATGTAGCCGGCGTCACCGTATTCAAGGGCATTCCCTATGCGGCCCCCCCGGTGGGTGATCTGCGGTGGAAAGCGCCGCAGGACGTAGAGCCCTGGGATGGTGTCCGGGCCTGTGATACCTGGCCCAACACAGCCATGCAGAACGCGCAGACCGATAATTTCTGGATCAGCGAGTTCTATTATGATAAGGATTATCTTCCTGCGGCTTCTGAGGACTGTCTGTATCTGAACCTCTACACCCCGGAGAAGGATCTGACTGATCCTCAGGGCAAATATCCTGTCATGGTTTGGATCCACGGCGGCGCCAATGACCACGG
>DXGA01000082.1 GCA_019114165.1 Candidatus Flavonifractor merdipullorum
CCATGGCCGCCGCGTGGCCCTCGGCAATGCCCACGTCAAAGGCCCGTTGGGGAAACCGGGCAAAAAAACCGTCCAGACCGGTGCCCGACTGCATGGCCGCCGTGATGGCGCAGATCCGCTGGTCTTCCGCCGCCAGTTCACAGAGGGTCTGGCCGAACACATGGGAGAAATCCGCTCCGCCCTTGGCCACCGGTTCTCCGGTCTCCACGCAGAACCGGCCTACCCCATGGAATTTATCCGGGTTACGCTCGGCGGGCGGATAGCCCTTGCCCTTGGTGGTGCGGATGTGGAGCAGGACAGGCCCGTTCAGCTCCTTTGCGTAGCGGAGCAGACGGGTGAGACGGCGCACATCATGGCCGTCCACCGGGCCCAGATAGGTAAAGCCCATATCCTCAAACATACTGCACGGCAGCAGGCTCCCCTTGATGGCCTCTTTGATCTTATGGGTCACCCGGTAAATGTGCCCCCCGCCGGGCAGCACCTTCATCACCTTGCGGTATCCGTCCTTGAAACGGAGATACTGGGGCTTTAAGCGCTGGCGGGCCAGATGCTCCGCCACGCCCCCCACGTTCTTGGTGATGGACATCCCGTTGTCGTTCAAAATCACAATGAGCGGTTCCCCACTGCTCCCCGCGTCGGACAGGCCCTCGTAGGCAAGTCCGCCGGTGAGCGCGCCGTCCCCGATGAGGGCCAGGACCTGATAGTCCTCCCCTTGCAGGGTGCGGGCCCGGGCCATGCCCACCGCCACCGACACCGAATTGGACGCGTGCCCCGCGATGAAGGCGTCTTGCTCGCTCTCCCCCGGCTTGGGGAAGCCCGCCAGCCCGTTCAGGGTGCGCAGGGTGGACATCTGCCCGCCCCGGCCGGTGAGGATCTTATGGACATAGCACTGATGCCCCACGTCAAAAATCAGCCGGTCCCGGCCGGTGTCGAAGACCCGGTGGATGGCCACCGTGATCTCCACCGCACCCAGATTGGAAGCCAGATGGCCCCCCGTCCGGGACACGCTGTCAATCAGAAAGGCCCGCAGACGGGCGCACAGGGCCTCCGCTTCCTGGTCGCTTAACCCCTTACAGTCGATGTGCTCCTCTTCCAGTGTGACCATCGCTTCTCACCTCCCCGCGGATGGTTCTGCTCGTTCTCTTCAGCCCCACAGCCACATGCCGCCCAGGCCCACCGTGACGCCCAGCAGAGCGCCCATGACCACCTGGAACGGCGTATGGCCCAGCAATTCCTTGAGTTCCTTGGTGAAAAATTCTGGGCGCATCTCCTGCCAGTGCTCCATCATATAGTTGAGGATCTTGGCCATTTCGCCCGCCGCGCGGCGGACGTTGGACGCATCGTACATCACCACGATGGCCACCACCGCCGCGATGGCAAAGGACACCGAGGTCCAGCCCTCCATCATGCCCACCGATGAGGCGCAGGCGCAGACAAAGGCCGAATGAGAACTGGGCATTCCGCCGCTGGACAGGATGTGCCGCCAGTCCAGCCGGTGATTGCGCACCAGCACCACAAAAAATTTGATGATCTGCGCCATGGCCCAGGCCAGAATGGAGAGATTCAAAATCAGATTGCCGGTGAGGACATGAGTCATATTTTCTACGTCGATGGGCATGCTCGCTTCTCCTCTCTCAGTGCTTCCGCGCCACCAGCGAACCCGCCAGCCAGCAGAGAAACGCCCGGCCGGCAAAGCCGGACAGGGCTTCTTCCGCCTGGGCGGTCAGTTCCTCCACCATGCGCTGGCACTGCTCCAGCCCCTTGAGGGTGACAAAAGTGGTCTTCTCGTTGGCCGCGTCGGAGCCGATGGGCTTGCCCAGCGTGGCCGCGTCTCCCTCCACGTCCAGCATATCGTCCCGGATCTGGAAGGCAAGGCCCAACTTCTGGGCGTACTTCACCACCGCCGCCCGGTCTTCGGCGCTGCCCCCGGCCAGGATGCAGCCCATCTCACAGGCCGCCGAAATGAGGGCTCCGGTCTTGAGCCGCTGGAGCTCCTCCACCTCGGACAGGGCCAGGGAATGGCCTTCTCCCGCCATGTCCAGGGCCTGTCCGCCCACCATGCCGCGGGCGCCCGCCGCCTTGCCCAGGCAGGCCGCCGCCGCCAGCACCCGCTGGGCCGGCAGGTCGCCGCCGTTTTCCAGCATGGTCTCAAAGGCCGCCGTCAAAAGCGCGTCCCCCGCCAGAATGGCGGTGGCTTCGCCGTATACTTTATGATTGGTGGGGCGGCCCCGCCGCAGGTCGTCGTTATCCATGCTGGGCAGGTCGTCGTGGATGAGGGAATAGGTGTGCAGCATCTCGATGGCGCAGGCAAAGGGCAAAATCGCCGCCGGATCGCCGCCGCACATCCGGCCCGTCTCCAGCATCAGCACCGGACGCAGCCGCTTGCCCCCCGCCAGAAGACTATACTGCATGGCGTCGTACAGGTCGGCCCGGGGCTCCCGGGACAAAAAGACATGGCTCAGATAGTCCTCCACCAGGGCCACGTCGTTCTCCATCTGTTGGGCAAAGGTCATACTTGCTCCTCTCCTTCCATGGGCGCTTCCACCGGTCCGCCGTCCGGTCCCGCCACCAGCTTGCGGACCTTCTGTTCCGCCTGGTTGAGCAGGGTGGTGCACTGGCGCATCAGGGCGGTGCCCTCTTCAAAAAGCGCCATGGACTCCTCCAGAGGGACGTCCCCCTGCTCCATCCGGCGCACGATCTCCTCCAGACGGCTGGCCGCCTGCTCAAAGCTCCGTTTTTGCTCTGCCATGGGTCTGGCTCCTTTCTTCGCATCGGCTCACCCGGCAGTCGATCACGCCGTCGGACACCGTCAGACGCAGCCCGTCCCCCGGCGCTACCGCCGTGTGGCTGCGGATCACCGTTCCGTCTTCCTTCCGGGCCACGGCGTAGCCACGGCCCAGCACTTTCAACGGGCTCATGGCGTCCAGTCCCGCCGCCAGCGAGGCAAGGCGCTCCTTCTCTCCCGCCACCCGGCGGGTCATGGCTCCGGTGAGACGCTCCCGCTGGAAATCCAACAGCATCCGTTTATCCTGAATGGGGGCCATGGGATCGGTCAGCACCCGCCGCTGGGACAGGTTGCGCAGCCGGTTCTGGGCGCTCTCCAGCTGCCGGGCCATGGCCCGGTGCATCCGCCGCTGGAGCTGCATCAGCCCGGCGGACACCTCGCTCTGGTCGGGCACCGCCAGCTCCGCGGCGTTGGACGGGGTCGCCGCCCGCAGGTCGGCTACGAAATCGGCAATGGTCACATCCGGCTCGTGGCCCACCGCCGAGATCACCGGGATCTCCGAGTCGTAAATGGCCCGGGCCACCCCTTCGTCGTTGAAGCACCACAGGTCTTCCATGGAGCCGCCCCCCCGGCCGGTGATGATGAGATCGGCCACTTGGTACCGGTTGGCCCAGCGCAGCGCCGCCGCGATCTCTGCCGGGGCTTCGCTCCCCTGCACCCGCACGGGGAGGACATACACCTGGCTCATGGGCCAGCGGGCCTTCAGGATACGCAGCATATCCCGCACCGCCGCCCCCGCCGCCGAGGTGATGAGGGCGATGCGCCCGGGATAGCGGGGAATGGGCTTTTTATGGGCCGGGTCAAAAAGCCCCTCCCGGTAGAGCTTCTCCTTGCAGGCCTCGAAGGCCAGATGGAGAGCGCCCAATCCGTCGGGAGAGAGCTGGGAACAGTAAAGCTGATATTGACCGTCCCGGGGGAAGACGGTGACCCGGCCAAAGGCCACCACCTGCATCCCGTTCTGGGGACGAAAGCGCAAGGTGGACGCCTCCCGCCGGAACATGACGCAGCGGATGGCCCCTTCCCCGTCTTTCAGGGAGAAGTAATGATGTCCCGAGGGATACATCTTATAATTGGACAGCTCGCCGCGGATCATCAGGCCGCCCAGCACCTTGTCCCCATCCATGAGACTCTTGATGTACTGGTTGACCTGGCCCACGGTATACACCGCCCCGCTCATCCCTCCCCCTCCCAGAGGCGATGGGCCAGAATGGCCACTCCCATGGCGTTATCGGTGGAGTAGCGGGGTTCGGCAAAGAGCGCGCCGGTCATGTACTGGCGCAAAATCCGGTTGGACGCCACGCCGCCGGAAAAGAGCACCGGCAGGCCCTTCTGGCCCTCTTTGGCCGCTTCGGTAGTGCGGCGCACGATGTCGGCCACGGTGTTCAGGGCAAAGCGGGCCACGTCGGCGGGGTTTACCCCCTGCTCGATGCGCTTTTGCACCTGGTTCTCCACGCCCGAGAGGGAGAAGGTCAGGCCGGTGCGCTTGACCTTGAACACGTCGGCGCAGTCGGACTGGGCCGCCAGCGCGTCCAGGGCCTTGCCCGCCGGAAAGTCCAGGTGCAGCTTCTGCCCGGTGCGGTCGATGAGCTGCCCGGCGGAGATGTCGCTGGTGCCCCCCAGCTTTTCGATGGACACGTTCCGTCCCTCCGGCTCCACCCGCAAAAGCTCGGTGGTGCCGCCCGAGAGATGCCAGGCCAGGAAGGGACGATCCAGCAATTCCAGGTGTCCCGCCGACCAGGCCGCCGCCGCCAGATGCCCCTGCTGATGGGACACGGCGTAAAAGGGCACCCCCAGCACGTCGGCCATGGCCCGGCCCTGCCCCTCCCCCGCCAGGAAGCAGGGCATATAGGACCCCTCCACCGGGCGGGGCCGGGTGGAGGCCGCCACCGCGCGAATGTCGGCAAAGCAGCCCTGTTCTCTCAGCTTGTGGATGAGACCGGGCAGCGCCTTGACGTGCTGAAAGAGGGCGTCGCTCTGCCGCAGGCCCAGCGCGCCGGAAGCCACCTCCAGCAGCTTGCCCTCGTTGACCCCTTCCGTCCCGTCAAAGACGGCGGCGGAGGTGGTATAGTTGCTGGTGTCCAGGCCCAGAAACCGGCCGCTCATTGGGCGTCCTTCTGCTCGGGGGCCTTGTTTTTCGGCTCGGGGGCGCACTCGTTGCGCACAAAGGAGCCCAGAATGCCGTTGACAAAGGACACCACTTCGGGGCTTTCATAGCGCTTGGTCAGCTCCACCGCCTCGTTGATGGCGGCGGCGTTGGGGATGTCCTGCATATACAGGATCTCATACATGGCCACCCGCATGATGGACACCGCCACCCGGGGGATCCGGCTGAACTTCCAGCCGATGGAGTAGCGGGAGATATACCCGTCCAGCTCCGGGCAGTGGTCGTACACGCCCCGCACCAGGGTGCGGATGTACTCCTTTTGCTCCTCCTCCGGGAATTGGGCGTACAGGGGCTCCTCTTCGCCAATCTGCTTGAAGGTGGCAGGGGTCAGCATGGCGTCCAGCAGTTCGTCCGCCGTTTCGTGGAAAAAGCCCAGCTCAAAGGAAAAATGAACCGCGATTTCCCGCGCATTGGTTCTAGTCATAGTTTGCCTCCAGTCCGGGCGCTCTGTCCTTCCCGCCCGGTATATCCAATATCCATTTTATTATACACACTTTTATGCAAAAAGGAAAGACCTA
>DXGA01000083.1 GCA_019114165.1 Candidatus Flavonifractor merdipullorum
GCACCAAGACCCGCTTCCGTCCCCACCACTTCCCCTTCACCGAGCCCTCCTGCGAGATGGACGTGCAGTGCCACAAGTGCGGCGGCGTGGGCTGCCCCACCTGTAAGGGCGAGGGCTGGATCGAGCTGCTCGGCGCGGGCATGATCCACCCCCGGGTGCTGGAGATGAGCGGCATCGACCCCAACGTCTACTCCAGCTGGGCCTTCGGCATCGGTCTGGAGCGCACCGCCATGCGCCGCTTCAAGATCGCCGACCTGCGCCTCATCTTCGAAAACGACGTCCGGTTCCTGGAACAGTTTTAATTTAGAGTGAAGATAGGAGAGTAAAGAGTGAAGAGATTGTGTCCGGCGGAGCCGGACGTATGAAACATCATTCGCCGCAGGCGAATACCATATCTCCACTCTCCACTCTTAACTCCTCACTCTTGCTTGACATAAAGGAGTTTTGATTATGAACCTTTCTCGCAACTGGCTGAAGGAGTTCGTCTCTGTTGCGGCCGATGATAAAGAATTTGCCGAGGCTATGACCCTTTCCGGCTCCAAGGTGGAGACCACCGCCGATCTGGGCGCCGAGATCTCCAACGTGGTGGTGGGCCGCATCGTTGAGCTGGTCCGCCACGAAAACAGCGACCATATGTGGGTCTGCCAAATCGACGTGGGCCGGGAGGAACCCGTCCAGATCGTCACCGGCGCGTGGAACGTCCATGTGGGCGACCTGGTGCCCGTGGCCCTCCACAAGTCCACCCTCCCCGGCGGCGTCAAGATCGAAAAGGGCAAGCTGCGCGGCGTGGTGTCCAACGGTATGCTGTGCGGCCTCTCCGAGCTGGGCCTGGACACCCGCGATTTCCCCTACGCCGTCATTGACCCCGCCGCCATCCTGGGCGACTACAAGCCCCTGGACCCCGAAAAGCCCTCCATCCCCGCTGACATCCAGCCCGGCCACAAGATCTATGGCCCCGTGGTGTGCGCCAAGGTCACCGAGGTCACCACCACCGGCTACTCCGCTTACGACGTGGCTCTGGAGACCGGCAGCGGTTCCGCTTCCACCTCCACCAACTGCCCCAACCTCCATGTGGGCGATCTGGTGGCCTATAACACCAAGAGCAACACCATCTGCACCCTGGCCGACCTCCACGCCCAGCAGGCTGAGTTCCCCCACTGCATCCCCGACGGCATTTTCATCCTCAACGAGGACTGCAAGCCCGGCGACGACCTCAAGCCCGTCATCGGCATGGACGACCATGTGGTGGAGTTCGAGATCACCCCCAACCGCCCCGACTGCCTGTCCGTGATCGGTCTGGCCCGGGAAGCTGCCGCCACCTTCGGTCAGGAGCTGCACCTCCACACCCCCGAGGTCAAGGCCGAGGGCGAGGGCTCCCTGGTGGAGCTTCTGGACGTGGAGACCCCCGACGCCGATCTGGTGCCCCGCTACACCGCCCGCATGGTGCGCAACGTGAAAATCGCCCCCTCCCCCAAGTGGATGCGCGAGCGGCTGCGTTCCATGGGCGTGCGCCCCATCAACAACATCGTGGACATCACCAACTACGTCATGCTGGAGTACGGCCAGCCCATGCACGCCTTCGACTACCGCTATGTGAAGGGCGGCAAGATCATCGTCCGCCGGGCCGCCGAGGGCGAGGAGCTGACCACCCTGGACGGTCAGGTCCGCAAGCTGAGCGCCAACCACCTGGTCATCGCCGACGAGCACCGCGCCGTGGGTCTGGCCGGCATCATGGGCGGCGAGAACTCCGAGATCGTGGCCGACACCACCGACGTGGTCTTCGAGTCGGCCTGCTTCGACGGCACCTGCATCCGCAAGGGCGCGCTGGCCCTGGGTATGCGCACCGAGGCTTCCGCCAAGTTCGAAAAGGGTCTGGACCCCATGAACACCCTCCCCGCCGTGGACCGTGCCTGTGAGCTGGTGGAGCTGCTGGGCGCCGGCGAGGTGCTGCCCGGTACCATCGACATCCTCAACTATGTGCCCCATCCCACCGTCCTCCCCCTGGAACCCGACAAGATCAACGGCCTGCTGGGCACCGACATCGGCAAGGACGAGATGGTCAGCATCCTCAAAAAGCTGGACTTCGTGGTGGACGGCGATCAGGTCACCGTCCCCTCCTGGCGCGGCGACGTGATCGGCATGGCAGACCTGGCCGAGGAAGTGGCCCGTTTCCACGGCTACAACAACATCCCCACCACCCTCATGCGCGGCCAGACCACCCTGGGCGGCTTCTCCGAGGAGGAAAAGCTGGAGCGTCAGCTGGGCTCCCTGTGCCGCTCCATGGGTTATGATGAGATCATCACCTATTCCTTCATCTCCCCCACCTGCTACGATAAGATCCGCTGGGACGCGAATGACGCCCGCCGTCAGTCCTTCAAGATTCTCAACCCCCTGGGCGAGGACACCTCCATCATGCGCACCACCGTCCTCCCCTCCATGCTGGAGATCCTGACCCGCAACTACAACTACCGCAACCAGAACGTGCGCCTCTACGAAGTGGGCCGCATCTACCTGCCCGGCGGCGAGGACGGTCTGGCCGTGGAGAACAAAGTCCTCTCCATGGGTGCTTACGGCAGCGATATGGACTTCTACACCCTCAAGGGCTGCGTGGAAGCCATTCTCAAGGACCTGCGGGCCGAGGACGTCCGGTTCGAGGTGCCCGCTGTGGTCAACCCCTCCTATCACCCCGGCCGGGTGGCCGACGTGTACGCCGGTGACCGCCGCATCGGCGTGCTGGGCCAGATTCATCCCCTGGTGGCCCAGAACTACGGCGTGGACGCCCAGTTCTACTGCGCCGAGCTGGACCTGGGCCAGCTCATGTGCGCCAAGGGCGCCGATCCCGAGTACGTCCCCCTGCCCAAGTTCCCCGCCGTCACCCGCGACATCGCCGTGGTGTGCGACGAGGCCGTCACCGTGGGCGCGCTGGAAACCTGCATCCGCAAGGGCGCCAAGGGCCTCTTGAAGGACTGCAAGCTCTTCGACATCTACCGCGGCAAGGGCGTGGAGGAAGGCAAGAAGTCCGTGGCCTTCAACCTGGTGCTCCGGGCCGACGACCGCTCCCTCACCAGCGAGGAGGCCGACGCCGACGTCAAGGCCATCCTGGACACCCTGGCCAGCGAGCTGGGCGCGGTGCTGCGGTAAGCGCGCAAGCGAGCGGCCCCGCCGAAGGCGGCGGTCCACCCCCGATTTATATTAAGCTTTCGTAAATTTTACCCCTACACCCCTTTACAGCCCGGCTCTTTTCGGGTACAATAGACAACAGAAAAACAAGGAGGTGCAGATGGTCATGCAGACAGATTATACGCGCAGATTCAGTCTCAACTATGAGAAGGATCA
>DXGA01000084.1 GCA_019114165.1 Candidatus Flavonifractor merdipullorum
GTTTTTCGCGGTTTTCATACCGCTCAGCCTCAATTTCAAGCTCTTTTCTGAACCGTTCCGCGTCTCACGCGAACTCGTTTATTTTAACACGCGCATCTCGCTTTGTCAAGCACTTTTTTCAGAAGTCTTTCGGAAGTCCGTCCAGGTTCCCCTCGGTTTCCTCCGCCCTTTCTTCTGTTTTCGTGCCCTCTCGCAAGGCGCTCAGATAGAATACCACTCCGCACCCCATTTGTCAACACCTTTTTTCAGAAATTTTCATCTTTCCGAAACTGCATAAGAAAACGGAGTCCCTCACGATCTGAGAGACTCCGTTCTGATTGCGATTACAGCAGGCACACGATCAGGCTCAACAGCATGAAGCCGATGGCCAGCCACTTGGTCCAGCGAGCCAGCTTGGCATCCCAGCCCTTGGCCTTGTTCTTGGCCATGAAGGTATCCGCCACACCGGCGATGGCGCCGGAGAGGCCGGCACTCTTGCCGGACTGCAGGATCACGACACAGATCAGGATGACAGCGAAGATCACCTGGATGATCGTGAGCACGAGTTTCGCGATTTCCACGTTTACATCTTTCCTTTCCGCCCCACAAGGGGTACTGATCCAAGGGTTTCCCCTTGTTGAGCGCAAAGTATCCGCGCCCACGACATGTAATTCATATATTAGCACAGTCGTGTCTGGATTTCAAGCGGTTTTTTCACTTTCCCCGCACCATCCGCCTTGCTCCGGCGCAGGTTGCCCCAAAGTACGCACCATAAACCAAAAGGATAATAACCGCCGTCGTCACGGTGGACGAGACTGCATCCAGCTTGCCCAGCTGCTGGATCACCTCGTTTGCCGCCTTGATGCCTACAATGGAATGGACGATGGCCAGGGACAACGGCAGGAAAAAGGCCAGGAAGATCTGGGTATAGACCGACCGGTCCCGCATGTTCTCCTCCACGCCCAAGCGGGACAGCACCTGATACCGCTGGAGATTGTCCGCCGCCTGGGAGAGCTGCTGAAGGGCCAATACTGCCGCGGAAGTGACCAGAAAGATGATGCCCAGATAGAGTCCCAGGAAGAGCACCAGCAATTTTGTGCCCATGGCTTCCATATACTCCGTCTGTTTGGTGGAAAAGCTCATGCTGTATCCGGAGCCTTTCTCCGTCAGTTTGTCCTGAAAGTCAAAGTAGCTGTCCCACAACCGATCTTCCGTCTCGTCCTCCGCGCCCTTCGGATAATTGCCCGCCAGAAACAGGTCCATAATAGAAATTTCCTCCGGCTGGATAGACTCCATCACATCGTCCGGCAAAACAAACACCGTGCTGATGCTGCTGGAGGTGGTATAAAGCGCCCCTGTGTGGCAGAACTCCGGATCTGCCCTTAAAACCTGACCGCCCACTTCCAGCGTCTTCCCTTCCTTCCAGCCGTCCTTCTGCTGGTCCATGTATTCCTCCGGTTCCGTGCCGACGGCAAGGCCGTAGCGCTCCGGCGCCAGGGTCATGGGCGCTTCGCCCTGGAGGGCAAGCAGCTCGTTGAAGTCAGAGAGGGATATGGTATAGAGAAACATGGTCCCCCACTTCTCTTTTGTCTCTCCCTCTATCCGGAGGACGGGGCGCTGGACGATGACATATTCCTCCAGACAGGTATCCAGATCAAATCCCGCGTCTTTCATGCACTGGGCCATGTCCTCGGCGGTAAAGTCGTCCATCTCTACAAAGAGGGTCATATCCACCGGGGCCTGACGGTCCGCCTTGCCCTCCACCGTCAGATTCACACCCACCGAACAGGCCGTCACGCCGATGGCCAGCAATAACAGCAGACAAACCACCGTCATGGAGAGGTAATTGGTATTGATGGATGCGTTGAACTGCCGCAGCACAAAACAGTTGAGCCCCCGGTAATAAAAGCGCCGGTTTCCCTTGCACAGCTTCAGCAGAAAACCGGACAGAGAGCGGAAAAAGAGCAGGGTGCCCACCGTTCCCATGGCCAGCATCACCCAAAAGAGTTCATCCACCCGTAATAATCCCCGGCGGAGCAGCATGGCATAGGCCACGGCCAGCAGCACCACCCCCACGATGAGCATGACCGCCGACGCGGTGACGCTCCGCAGCCGGAGCTGTTGGTTCTCCCGCTGGGCGCGGAGCAGGTCAATGAGTTTTTTCCGGGATACGGTAACGGCGTTGAAGAGCATCACCAATAAAAACATGATGGCGAAGTAAAGGACGGTTTTCCCCACGCCTTTCCAGGAGAACACAAAGCTGAATTCCTCTACTACCACCTGAAAGAGGCTTGCCGTAAAGGCGGAGAGCAGCTGGGCAGCCAGAAACCCCATCAAAAGCCCCGCCGCCAGGGCCAGCAGCCCAATGCAAAGGGTCTCCAGAAAGAGGATGATGGACACATTCCGCTGGGTCATTCCCAACAGGAGATACGTGCCCAGCTCCTTTTTCCGGCGGCGGAGCATGAAATGGTTGGCGTAGAGGATGAGACAGGCCAGCACCACCACCACAAAGACCGAGATCACATCCACCAGCCGCAAAATCACGCCGGTATAATTGACGTTGCGGCCGTTTGCGGCCAGCGCCTCCATGACCCACTGGTTTTCCAGCGAGTTAAAGACGTAAAAGACGCACACGCCGAACATAAGGGTAAGGAAATAGAGGGTATAATCCCGCACGCTGCGGCGCACGTTGCGCAGAGCCAGTTTACAGAACATCGCCCGAGTCACCTCCCAGCAAGGTCACCACTTCAATGATCCGGTTAAAAAAGGCTTTGCGGCTGCTTTCTCCCCGCACCAGTTCGGTAAAGGCCCGACCATCCTTGATAAACAGGATACGGTGGCAGTAGCTGGCGGTAAAGGCGTCGTGGGTAACCATGAGAATGGTGGTCTGCCGGGCGTGGTTGAGGGCTTCGAACCGGTCCAGCAGCAGCCGGGCGGCTTTGGAGTCCAGCGCGCCGGTGGGTTCGTCGGCCAGCACCAGGGCCGGGTCGGTAATGATGGCCCGGGCGGCCGCCGTCCGCTGGCACTGCCCACCCGACATCTGATAGGGGTATTTGTGCAGGCAGTCCTCGATCTCCAGCAGCCGGGCGCTTTCTCTCACTTTTTGTTCGATTTCGTGCGGGGGCCGTTTCTGAATGGACAGCGCCAGGGCAATGTTTTCAAAGGCCGTCAGGGTATCCAGCAAGTTACAGTCCTGAAAGATGAACCCCAGCTTTTCCCGCCGGAAGCGGGAGAGGGCGGCAGGACGCAGGGTGGTGATTGTGTCGCCGCCCACGGTGATGGTGCCGGCGGTGGGGCGGTCGATGGTGGCGATACAGTTGAGCAGGGTGGTCTTACCGGAGCCGGACGCACCCATGATGCCCACAAATTCGCCCTGTTCCACCGAAAGACTCAAATCGTCAATGGCGCGGGTCACACTGCCCCGGCTGCCGTAGTATTTTTGCAGATGGGATACCGTCAGGATGGGTTCCATGGGACATTCCTCCTTTTCTGCTCCCATTTTACCTCACCGCTTCGGGCGGAGCCATCGAAGTCCATTACGATAAGGTGACAATTTTGTCAGCTTTCTTTGCCGGGCAGGTGGAATTCTCCCCGTGGGAAGGTGAGCACCATCGCCGTCCCCCCTGTTTCAGGGCAAAGCGCCCGCACGTTGAGTCCCAGCCGGGCGCACAGCTGGGCAACCAGATAAAGCCCCAGACCGGTGGAGCGTTTCCCCAGCGTTCTGCCGTTTTCGCCGGTAAATCCCTTTTGGAAAATCCGGGGCAGATCGCTCTTGGGGATACCCGGCCCATTGTCGGCCACGGTCAACTCCACCGCCTGAGGCAGGATAGCGCAGGAAAAGGACAGTTTCGGGCTGGGGCCATGGTACTGGATGGCGTTGATAATAAGCTGACCCAGAATAAACTCCACCCATTTGGCGTCGGTGTAGACGGTGGCCTCCCAGTCGCCCAGCTCCAGGGCAAATCCGGCGGCGATGAGGGGCCGGGCATACTTGCCCACCGTGCGGCGCACCGCGTCCCGGAGGGACATGGCGCGGACCAGGTAATCCCGCTCCACCGCGCCGCTGCGGGCATAAAAAAGGGCCTGCTCCACATAGCCGTCGATGGCAAAGAGGGCTTCTTCCATCCGGTCGGCCAGCGGTCCCGGGTAATTCTCCAGCGCCAGCCGGGCGGTGGCAATGGGGGTCTTGATCTCATGGACCCAGGTCTCCACATATTCCCGATAGTCCCGGTTTTCCCGATGGGCGGCGGCCAGCTTTCCATTCATCTCCCGCTCGGACTGGTCCATCAGGTCCCACAGCACCGCCCCTTCCCAAAAATCCGGACGTTCCAGCAGGGCGGCCCGGCGGGTGCCGTCCAGTTCTTCCTCCAGTTCATTTGCTTTCCGGTAAAAGGGCGCTTTGCAGGCGTACTCCCACACCAGCGGTCCCACCACGCACAGCACGCAGACCGCCGACAAAAAGGCAATGGGCTTCCACGAAAGTCCCAGCGCCCCCAAGAGTGCCGCCAGGAAAGCCAGAATAAACATCAGCCCCAATAAATGGGGCAATTTGTCCCTTATAAATGGTTTTATAAACATAGCTGATACCCCTGACCCCGGCGGGTGACCAAGGCGTCGGACAGTCCGATGCTCTCCAGCTTTTTGCGCAGCCGGGCCATGTTGACGGTGAGGGTGTTGTCGTCCACAAAGGAATCGTTCTGCCACAGGGCGGCCATCAGGGCGTCCCGGGATAAAATCTCTCCCGGACGCTGGAGCAGCGTCTGGAGCAGCCGGGCTTCATTGCGGGTCAGCTCAGTCTCTTTTCCATGCGCGGCGGTGATCCCCCGCCCCAGATCGAGAGACAGCGGACCGCAGCGCAGGGCCGGACGTTCTCCGGCGGGATAGGCTCTTTGCAGAAGCCGGGCCATCCGGGCCAGCAGGATCTGGGTATGGTACGGCTTGGTGAGGAAGTCGTCAGCCCCCAGATTCATGCTCATCAGCTCGTCCAGCTCGGTATCCCGGCTGGTGACCACCATAATGGGCACGTCGGACCGCTCCCGCAGGGTGCGGCACACATGAAAGCCGTCATACCGGGGCAGATTCAAATCCAGCAGCACCAGCTGCGCCCCCCAATTCAGCGCCTGCCCGGCCACGTCCTCAAACTCCGCGGCGCTGCCGCAGCAGTAGCCGTACCGCTCCAGCAAGGTGGTCAGCTCTTCCCGGATGCCCGGGTCATCCTCCACCAGAAAGACACGGTATGCCATCTCAACCTCCGGTAACAAGCCGCCACACGGCGTCCTGTACATAGTCCATCTCCTCAAAGGTGCTGAACGGTCCGGTGGAAAATCGGACGGTACCTTGGGGATAGGTGCCGATGGTCTGGTGGGCGGTGGGGGCGCAGTGAAGGCCGCAGCGGGTGGCGATACCGTACTCCTGCTCCAGCCGGAAGGCCATCTCTCCGTTGTCCCCCTTCAGAAAGTCCACCGATACCACGCCGGTGCGGCGGCTGAGGTCGTCGGTTCCGGTGACCCGGAAGGCATCGCACTCCAGCTCCTTGAGCCGCGCCCAGAGATGAAGTCCCACCTTGTGGGCGTGGCGGCGCAGCTTGTCTCCTTCCTGCTCCAGATAGGAGAGGGCGGCGTGGAGGCCGTAGATCCCGGGCAGATTCAAGGTGCCCGCCTCCAGCTTGTCGGGGAGAAACTCAGGCATCTCCAGCGAGTGGGACACGCTGCCGGTGCCTCCCGCCAGCAGAGGGGTGATGCGCCCGGCCAGTTCGTCACTGAGGATCAGCCCGCCGATGCCCTGAGGACCCAATAACCCCTTGTGTCCCGGAAAGGCCAGGGCGTCTATGTGCATCTCTTTCATGTTCACCGGCACCATGCCAACGGTCTGGGCGCCGTCCACCAAAAAGGGGATGCCGTGGGCACGGCACAATTCTCCCACCTGAGCGATGGGCTGGATAGTGCCGCAGACGTTGGAAGCGTGGCTCATGATCAGGGCGTCGGCTCCCTTTGCAATCAGTTGTTCGCACGCTTCCAGTTTGAGCGCGCCGGTCTCATCACAGGGCAGGAAAACTACTTCCACCCCTTCCCTTTGGAGCTGGGTCAGCGGCCGGAGCACGGCGTTATGCTCCATGGTGGTGGTGAGGACCCGCTGGCCGGGACGCAGCAGTCCCTTGAGCAGCAGGTTGAGGGAAGCGGTCGCGCCGGAGGTAAAGATCACATTGCGCGCGCCGAAACCGCCCAACATGGCGTTGAGCTGCTCTCTGGTCTCCAGCACCAGCGCGGCGGCGTCATAGGCGGCCTGATAACCGCCGCGGCCGATGTTGCACCCCACGTCATTGATAAAATGGGCCATGGCCTCCCCCACGCCCGGGGCTTTGGGGTAAGAAGTGGCTCCGTTATCCAGATAGACCTTCCGCATAAAGCATTTCCTCCGTTGTTCAGAGCTGATTTTCGGTGGCGGGCAGTATGGTACACTGGGCCTCCGACAGGCCGTCCAGCAGGCTGGACAAGCCCTGGGCGGTGGCGGCGCTCCCATCCAGGGTGAGGTAGACCCGGCCGCTCCGGCTCTCCATCTGCCGGAGGATGGTGCGGGTGGGAAGGGTTCCGCGGCTTGGCCGTCCGTCCACGCTCTCGCTCCACAGCGTCCACCCCTGGGCCGTCAGGGTGTCCTCCTCCCCTCCTTCGGCCAGTGCAATATGACTGCGGTACCACGCCGTCTGACGCAGCACACGGTTTCCCTCTTCCAGTGTCTCCAGCAGGTTCTCCGTGTCTCCGGCGATCAGGCCCACACTGTGTCCGTCTCCCAGCACACTGCGCACCGCCGCTCTGTTCTCCTCCAGCGTATCCGCCGGGAAGAGGAAGAGGGCGTACAGCCGTCGGGCCGCCAGGGTATTCAGAATGGTATCCAGTCCCGCCGTATCCTCACAGCGGAAGGCAAGCACCACATCAGGACCTTCTCCCGGCTCCTGAGGTTCCGGGTCTTCCGGCGTCTGACTGACCACCGGCGGCGCGGTGGTCACGCCGCCGGGCAGAGGCCCCACGGTAGGCACCGGGGCAGGCGTGGGGGTGGGGGTGAGACTCTGGATGTAGTTATCATACCGGTCCTGCATATAGGTGGCCGCCGCGTCCAGAAAGGCCGCGTCCGAAAGGGCGGAACTGCTGCTCCGGATGCGGATCAGATCGCCGGCGGTGCGGGTGGCGGTATAGGTATACTGAAGGCCGAAGACCCGGCACACGGAGCTTGCCGGCACATAGACCTTTTCATAGCGGATGATGGCACGCATGGACTGGGCTTCCTTCTGTCCGTCTTTGGTGAGGAAGCAGCTCTGCTCCAGCAGATCAAAGGTGAGGTAGGTGCCGCTGCGGCTGTACAGGGTCAGCCGGTAGGTATCGTCGGACTTTTCCTGTCCGTAGAACACCCCCAGATCCACACCGGTAATGGTACGGTCGAAGGCGGTATAGGGAATGTAAATGGTGCCGTTTACATTGACGGGCATATTGGTGGGGGTAAGTTCATTGTCCATAAAGCGCTCGTTGAGGGCCAGCTGATAGACCTTGATATCCACCGCGTCCGCCCGGGGCGACAGCCCCAGCAAGAGCACCAGAATCACAGCCATGGTAAGAAGGCGTCTTTTCACGGAACACCCCTCCTTTCTCTCCCTAATAGTAACACAGCGGACGGCTTCCCGGCAAGAACCGGGGGCCGTCCGCTGTACGGGAAAAAACGTCAGATTTTTTTGAGCGCTTTGCGGAACTGGAAGAAGAAAAGCACGGCGGTAAAGGTCACCGCCAGGGCGTCGGCCACCGGCTCGGCCAGATAGACGGCGGTGGTCTTGTCCACCCCGATCATGCCGGGCAGGAAGGCGGGCAGGAGGTAGATCAGGGGGATGAGCAATACGAATTTACGCATCACCGCCACGGTAATGGAGGACTTGGCCTTACCCAGGGCGGTAAAGGTCATCTGACAGGCCATCTGGATGCCAAAGAGGCACATCACCGCCATATAGATCCGCAGCGCCCGGCCGGTAAAGGCCACCAGTTCGGCATTGGGGGTAAAGATGGAGGCGAACGCCTGGGGGAATAGCATGACCAGCGCCCACAGGAGGGTGGAATAGGCAAGGCTCACTTTCAGCAGGAGGAAGTAGGTATCTTTCACCCGCTTTGCGCTGCGCGCGCCGTAATTATAGCTGATGATGGGCTGGGCGCCCTGGCCCAGACCCTGGAGGGGCAGCATGGCAAACTGCATTACGCTGGTGAGAATGGTCATGGCGCCCACGGCGATATTCCCGCCGTAATCCCGCAGAGAGGAGTTGAAGCAGACCGAAATGACACTCTCACTGGCCTGCATGATGAAGGTCGCCAGTCCCAGGGCCAGAGATGGCCCCACAACGCCCCAGCGGAGGCGAAGGTTCCGGGGCCGGATGCGAAGGATGGTACGTTTCCCCAGCAGGAAGGACACCACCCACAGGCAGGACACCGCCTGAGAGAGGACGGTAGCCAGCGCCGCGCCCTTGACGCCCATGCCAAATCCGAAGATAAAAATGGGGTCCAGCACGATGTTGCACACCGCGCCGATGAGGACGGAGAGCATACCGGTCTTTGCAAAGCCCTGGGCGGTAATAAAGGCGTTCATACCCAGCGTCAGCTGGACAAAGAGGGTGCCCATGGCGTAGATGTTCATATAATCGGTGGCATAACCGATGGTCTCCGGGGTAGCGCCGAAGGCCAGCAAAAAGCTCCGTCCGCCCATCAGCAGCACCACGGTAAGGAGGGCGGACACCAGGATCTGGAGCAAAAAGCAGTTGCCCAGGATCTCTTCTGCCGATTCATTGTCCTTGCGTCCCATGGCAATGGAGGACCGGGGCGCGCCGCCGTTGCTCACCAGGGCGGCAAAGGCAGAGACGATCATGATGAGGGGCATACAAACGCCCACACCGGTCAGCGCCATTGCGCCCTCCTCGGGAATGTGGCCGATGTAAATACGGTCCACGATGTTATAGAGCATGTTGATGATCTGGGCCGTCACCGTGGGAACCGCCAGGCGCACCAGCAGCTTTCCCACCGGTTCGGTGTCCAGAAAACTGTTTTTCTCTATCTGTCCTTCCACTTTTGCTTCATTCCTTCCATTGCATTTTGGGAGATGCGCCGGTTCATCTCCCAGTACGTTTTTTTCTCTTCCGGGTCAAATCCGGCAAAAAGCCCCTGCTGAAAGCGCCGGGTCATCCGCTCCAGGTCAGGCCGGATGACGTCGGCCCCGCTGGTCAGCGCGAGGTGGATGCGCCGGTGGTCCTTTTCGTCCTGCTGACGGGTGAGGAGTCCCTTTTGGATCAGGCTCTCCACCCCCTGAGAGACGTTTCCCTTGGGCAGCATGCGCAGTTCCACAATATCGCTGGCCGTATCCCGGCCGGGATTATTGTGGAGAAAGGCCAGGATATCCAATTCGATGGGGCTGAGCCCGTGGCGCTGACAGACCTCTTTTTTGAGCGCGGCGTGAAATTTCAGTACCCGCCGGATCCCCAGAAGCAGTTCTGTGTGGTTGGTCATTTCCGCCTCCTAAACAGTTCTTTTTAGAACAATTAACAGTTTCTATTGTATCACTCTCCCACGCCTTGTCAAGGTCTGCCTCTGGACTTTGGGAGCGGCTTTGGATAAAATGGTAGAAACAGATGAAACGGAAAGAAAGGGAAGGTTTTATGTCCCATATCATGACGGTTCTGGGCCCCATTGCGCCCCAGGCGCTGGGCTTTTGCCAGAGTCACGAGCATTTGTGTCTCCTCCCCGGCTGGTGCGGCCGGCAAAATCCCCCCCACCGGATCGACGACCGGCGGCTGAGCACTCTGGAGCTGCTGGACTTTTATGCCCTGGGCGGACGGGCTGCGGTGGACGCCCAGCCGGCGGGCTGCGGCCGGGACGGGGATTTTCTGGCTGACATCTCCCAACAAAGCGGGGTCCACATCATTTCCTCCACCGGGTTCCACAAGCTGTGCTTTTATCCCCCCGACCACTGGATCACCACGGCATCGGAAGACATGCTGGCTGAGATGTGGCAGCGCGAACTGGAAGAGGGGATGTACGCCCCCTGCGACACCGCGCCGCCGGAGCGGCAAACCGCCGTCCGGGCGGGACAGATCAAATCCGCCGTGAACCGGGAAGGATTGACGGAGCGGTATCGGCTTCTCTTCCGGGCGGCGGCAATGGCGCAGAAGGCCACCGGCGCCCCTTTGATGGTCCACATTGAAAGGGCCGGGCAAGCCATGGAGACGGCGGACTTTCTCGAAGGACTGGGCGTGCCGCCCGAACGGGTCATTTTGTGTCATCTGGACCGGGCGGAGCCGGACCTTTCAGCCCATATCGCCCTTTGCCGCCGGGGATACGCGCTGGAGTATGACACCGTGGCCCGCTATCAGTTTCACGACGACCACCACGAGGCGGCGCTGGTGCTGTCCATGCTGGAGGCGGGCTGCACCTCCTCCCTGCTCATGGGGATGGACACCACCCGCATCCGACTCAAACACTACGGCGGGCCGGTGGGACTCTCCTACTTTTTCACCGACTTTCTGCCCCGGCTCCGCCGCGCCGGTGTGGAAGATTCCACCTTCCAACAGATCTTTGTGGAAAATCCCGCCCGCCGGTTTTCCGTCGGGTAAACTATTTCAGGCAAAAAGGGACCTCTGCTCCCAGTCCTTGGGGAACAGAGGTCCTTCTTCATTCTTGGTTTGTAAAGAGCAGCCGGAACCCGTCGGACGTATAGGCGTAGACCTGATCCAGATCCTCGTCAGCCATGGTATTGGCGTCAAAGGGATGGGTAAAGCGCACGCAGGTACCGCAGGAAGCGGACAGCTTGCGGGGCACCGGCATCATGGTGCTCTCCGCGCCCATCCGCTGGAGCCGCCGGTGGAAATTCAGCGCCCCGAAATGGGTGTGAAAGGTGGCGATCTGCTCCATTTTACTTGGTGATGGTGAGCTGGTAATCCTCACCCATGGGCTTGCAGTCCACCTGATAACCGGCGTTGGTGGCAAAGCGGGTGATGTTCTGCACCGGAGTCATGCTGTCCACCAGCACCTGGAGGGGCAGCCCATTTTTGATGGCGTTCTTGGTCATGAGCACCGGTTCGGGGCAGGAGTAGCCCCGGGCGTCGATCTGATTCATACATTCTCTTCCTTTCCCGTCAGGCTTTCTGAGACTTCAGGTTGGCTCCGCCGATGGCGGCGGTGACCACCAGGCAGAGGATCACGGCAATGCGTCCGGCGGCGGTAGTGCCGTCCGCAGAGGAGGCAAGGCCGAAGTTGTGGCAGAAGGCGGCGCCCACGATCATGCCGATGACGGCCACGGCGGAATCGCTGCTGCCGCTGCCGGCCAGGATGAGCTGACGCAGGGGGCAGCCGCCCAGCAGTACCGAGGCAAGACCCACCAGCAGCATACCCAGGAAGTTCCACACACCGTCGGTGTGGGCCACCGGCTGACCGGCAAAGCTGAAGTTCACCGGATTGCCCAGGACCAGATTCGCCGCCAATGCCGCCGCAAAAATGGCCACAAAGCCCAGCAGCAGGTGGAAATCCTGGAACAGGATGGCGTCCCGGATACCGCCCACCATGCAAAGGCGGGTCTTCTGGGCCAGCGCGCCCACCGCCAGACCGGCAATGAGGGCCACGGCAATGGGGGCCGCCATGGAACCGGGTCCTTCGGTGGAGAAGAAAATGAAAGCAGGCGCGGCCAGCAGCAGCACCAGCAGACCCACCATCATCACCGGCAGGAGAACTCCCTCCGCCACCGGCTGGGGATTGGACTTTTTGAGGGTAAAACCGCCCTTCAAAAAGAGGGTGCCGCAGAAAATACCCACGGCGAAGCCCACCAGACCCACGATGGCGTTCAGGTCGCCGCCGCCGATGCGCAGCACCATGCGCAGGGGACAGCCCAGGAACATGAGGGCGCCCACCATCACGCAGAAGCCCAGGGTAAAGCGGGCCATGGGGGACGAACCGCCCCGGACGTTGAATTCCTTTCCCGCCAGAGCCATTACCATTGCGCCCAGCACCAGGCCGATGATCTCAGGCCGGATGTACTGCACCACAGGCGCGCGGTGGAGTCCCACCGCGCCGGCGATGTCCCGCAGGAAACAGGCGATACAAAAGCCCATGTTGGCCGGGTTGCCCAAAAAGGTCAGGACCGCCGCGATGATACCCACCGCAAGGCCCGCGGCGATGATGAGGCCATGCTGTTTGAGTTTTGCCATTTTTCTTCCTCCCTCGTGCCGCTTCCACACGCAAAGCGGCTGTTCTCAGGACAGTATACTCCATCCGGGTATCAATTTGAAATTTGAAATATCGATATAATCCGCGTTATTTTATTGTTTTTCTCTATGGATTGACACCACCGGTCTGGTGGTCTATACTGAATTTTCCAGCCCAGGCATCAAAAAAGAGCCTGCCGCATCCACGACAGACTCTTTTCTCTCATCCCCGGGGCAAAACCCGCACGGCATATGCTTCTCTTGGCCGGACCACGCCGATGGCCGCCGCCGGGACGCCACTGTCCGACATCCGCTCCAAGAGGGCCTTTGCCCGCTCCTCCGGCACCGAGATCAGCAACCCCCCGGCGGTCTGGGGATCGTAGAGCACATCGGACCGCTCCAGCGGAATAGCCTCGTCCACCGTCACCGCGCCCTTGAGATAGCCCATGTTGTTATACGCGCCGCCGGGAATGATGCCCTCCCGGGCCAGTTCCAGCGCCTTGAGCACCACCGGCACCCGGTCGGCCCACAGCTCGGCGGTGACGCCGCTGCCGTCGGCCAGCTCCCGCACATGGCCCAAAAGGCCAAAGCCGGTAATGTCGGTACAGGCGGTGGGCTTCAGGGGCATCATCACCTCATAGGCCCAACGGTTGAGGGTAGTCATGATGTCCACCATGTTCTGGTGCTCCTCTTTGCTGAGGAGGCCCGCCTTGGCGGCGGTGGACAAAATACCGGTGCCCAGCGGCTTGGTGAGGACGAGAATATCCCCCACTTTCGCGCCGCTGTTGGTCAAAATCTCTTCCGGCCTGGCAAAACCCATGACGCACAGGCCGTATTTGGGCTCCTGATCTTCGATGCTGTGCCCGCCGGCGATGACTGCGCCGGCTTCGGTCACTTTGCTCTGTCCCCCGGCCAGGATGGCCTGGACCACCTGCAAATCGAGACAGCGGGGGAAGGTCAGGAGATTCATGGCCAGTTTGGGCGCGCCGCCCATGGCCCACACATCGGAAAGGGCGTTGGCTGCGGCAATCTGGCCGAACTGGAAGGGATCATCCACCACAGGCGGGAAGAAGTCCACGGTGGAGATGAGGGCGGTCTCGTCGCTGACGCGGTAGACCGCCGCGTCGTCGCTGGAGCCAAAGCCTACCATCAGGGCTGGGTCATGGATGGCAGGCAGACCTTCCAGCAGTTTACTCAGGACACCCGGTCCTATTTTTGCGCCTCAGCCACCGGCCGAGGTCATCTGTGTCAGTGGAACGTGTTCCATCTCATTGGCCATGGTCTCCACCTCCCTGGTCGTTGATGGTTCTATTTTAACCCCCATCCATCGGGTATGCAACGGGGTTTTGGTCAGAAAGGAGGGCTGCACGGTGCAGCTCAAGCAATTGGAGGTTTTTGTGCAGGTGGCCCGCCTGCGCAGCTTTTCCCGGGCGGCGGACGCCCTGTATCTCACCCAGCCCACGGTCAGCGCCCACATTTCGGCGCTGGAAACGGAACTGGGGGCGCAGCTCATGCTCCGATCCACCCGGGAATTGCAGCTGACGGCGGCAGGGCAGGCGCTGCTCCACTACGCGGTGCAGATCATGGGCCTCACCCGCAAAGCGGAAGAGGCGGTGCGCGCCGCCGGGGATACTTTACAAGGCGCGCTGACCATTGCGGCCTCCACGGTCCCTTCCCAGTATCTCCTCCCCCGGGTGCTGGCCAAGCTGCACCAGCGCTGGCCGGAGATCCGCTTTCAGATCAGCCAGGGAGACAGCGGAGAAGCCGCCCGGCGGGTGGCGGAGCACGAGGCGGAACTGGGGATCATCGGCACGCCGGTCCGCCGGGCCGGGTGCGAGTGTATCTCCTGCGGCAGCGAACGGCTGGTGATCGTCACGCCAAACACGGAGGCATATGCCAACTTGAGCGGTTTTTTCCCGGCGGAAAAACTGCGGACCGCGCCCTTTCTGGTGCGGGAGCCGGGTTCCGGCACCCGGCGGCAGAGCGAAACCTTTTTGAAAGGCATCGGCGTGGAGCCCCGTTCGCTGCGCGTCGCCGCCCAGCTGCAAAGTACGGAGGCTATTTTGCAGGGGGTACGCTACGGTCTGGGGATCGCCATCGTCTCTGGTCTTGCCGCCGCCGAGTATGCTTCCACCGGACATATTTTAATTTTTGATCACGAAAGTCCCCTCCTGACCAGACAATTCTATCTGTTCTATCACCGCGGCCGTCCCCTCTCTCCCGCCGCCGAGCAGTTCCGGCGGGAGCTGCCCCGGATGTTAAAGGAGCTGCTGTGCTGAGCGCCGCAGGCGCCCTATATGGCGCCCCTACATTGTGCCCGCTTTCTTTCTCGTGTAAATTTAGGAAAGCTTTCTTTGCCCACTTTCTTTCTCGAAAGAAAGTGGGTATTTTTTTTGCGCGTCTTGCCATACTAAGGCCGAACGGAGGTTGTGACCATCATGCAGACCTTTGCCTTGAAACCCACGCTCTTTTTCGGCCCCGATTCCCTCAGCGCCTTACATGCTCTGTCCGGACAGCGGGTCCTCATTGTAACCGACTCCTTTTTGGCTTCTTCTCCTCTGGCCCAGCGGCTCAAGGACGCTTTGTCCGGCGCTTCGGAATGCCAATGGTTTGACCAGGTGGTGCCCGATCCACCGCTGGATGTGGTGGCCCAAGGAGTCGCCGTCCTGCAATCCTTCCAGCCGCAGGCCATTGTGGCCTTCGGCGGCGGCTCCCCCATGGACACCGCCAAAGGCATCCGCCATTTTGCCCCGCCGGAGTTGGGCAGTATTCCCCTCTGGTGCGTGCCCACCACCGCCGGCACCGGCTCGGAAGTGACCTCCTTTGCCGTCCTCACCGACACGGCAAAGGGCGTCAAATATCCTCTTGTCCACGACGCGCTCCGACCGGATGGAGCGGTGCTGGACCCGGTCCTGCTGGCCCAGGCCCCGCCCTCCGTGCTGGCCGACACCGGTTTGGACGCCCTCACCCACGCCGCCGAGGCGTATGTGGCCCAAAACGCTTCCCTCTTTACCGACGCGCTGGCCGCGGAAGCCGTTTCCCTTCTGCTGCGCAGCATCCCCGGCGGCGTGTCGGGAGATCTGGACCAACGGGGCATCATGCTCAACGCCTCCTGTATGGCGGGTATGGCCTTCGACCGGGCGGGACTGGGGTTGTGCCACGCCCTGGCCCACAGTCTTGGGGGCCTCCTCCATGTGTCCCACGGACGGCTCAACGCCCTGCTCCTCCCCCACGTCATCCGCTTCAACGGACAGGACGGAAAAACAGCCGCCAAATACCGGGCGCTGGCCAAGCGGTGCGGTCTGGCGGAGAGCGTGCGCGGTCTTGCTTCGGGCGTTTCCCGTCTGGCCCGGACAGCGGGACTTCCCGAGACATTGCGCGCCTGCGGCAAACATCCCGACAATGCCACGTTGGAAAAAGCGGTGGCAGGGGCCATGGCGGACCCCTGTTTCCCCTCCAATCCCAGAACCGCCACGGCGGAAGAACTCAGAGCATTGCTGGAGGAGATTTTATGACCGATTCTCTCCTCTCGGTGGGCATTGACATCGGCACCTCCACCACCCAGCTCATTTTTTCCCGCCTCACCGTTTCCAATCAGGCCAATTCCTTCTCGGTACCCCGCATGGCCATCACCAGCCGGGAGGTGATCTTCCGCTCGGAGGTCTCCTTTACGCCCCTTCTTTCCGATACCGTCATCGACGCGGCGGGGGTGGAGCAGCTGGTGGCAAAGGCCTACCAGAGCGCCGGGATCTCCCCGCAAACCGTCTCCACCGGCGCGGTCATCATCACCGGCGAGACAGCCCGGAAGGAAAACGCCCGTGAAGTGCTTTCGGCGCTCTCCGGCTATGCGGGGGACTTCGTGGTGGCCACGGCCGGACCGGACCTGGAGTCCATTCTGGCCGCTCGCGGCGCGGGGGCGGACCGGTACGCCAGGGAACACCACGCGCCGGTGCTCCACTGCGACATCGGGGGCGGCACCTCCAATCTGGCCCTTTTTGACCGGGAGGGAGAACTGGTGCGCACCGGCTGTCTGGACGTGGGGGGACGGCTTATCAAGGTGGACCGGAATAGAGTGGTCACCTATGTGTCTCCGGTCTTTCAGCGGGCCGGCCAGTGTCCGGCTCCTGCGGTGGGCCAGCAGGTCACGCCGGAGACGTTGGCCTCTGTCATCCATACCATGGTGGAGGCGCTGGCCCAGGCCGCCGGACTCCTGCCCGGCCGGGACAAGCTGGACGCTTTTTTCACCAAAGGCACCCACTGGGAACCAACGTCGGCCCCTTATGTCTCCTTTTCCGGCGGTGTGGCGGACTGTATCTTCTCCCCGCCGGAAGATCCCTTTGCCTACGGCGATATAGGCGTACTGCTGGGAAAGGCCATCCGGGATACCTTCCCCGCTGCTTCCATTCTGCGGGGAAGGGAGACCATCCGGGCCACGGTGGTGGGGGCAGGCAGCCACGCCACCGAGCTCTCCGGCTCCACCATCTTTTATCGAGATGTCCCTTTTCCCCTCAAAAATCTCCCCATTCTCAAACTGACCGCGCAGGAAGAGGAATCCTCTCCCGAAGCGCTGGCAGACTGCATCCAGGAAAAACTCTCCTGGTTCCGGGACGAGAGCGGACTGGTGCCCACGGCACTGGCCTTGCGCGGGCTGTCCGCCCCCAGCTATGACGGCATCCAGCGTCTGGCCCAGGGGGTAGTACAGGGCCTTTTCCCGCTCCGGGAACGGGGTTTTATTCCCGTGATTGCGCTGGAATCCGATCAGGCCAAAGTGTTGGGACAGGCCATGTATGCCCTTGCGCCCGGTCCCCTTTTGTGTCTGGACGGGGTACGGGTGGACAACGGGGATTATATCGACATCGGCGCGCCGGTGGCCGGGGGCACGGTATTGCCGGTGGTCATCAAGACGCTGGTTTTTTCCCAACATGACAAGGAGGAATAACATTTGATACTGAAAACAAAGCTGCTGGGCAAGGTCTATGCGTTTCCGTCGGTGCGGGAGGTCATGGCCAAGGCCAACGAGGAAAAATCCGGCGACCGTCTGGCGGGCATCGGGGCGGAGAACGCCGAGGAGCGGGTGGCCGCGAAGGTGGTCCTCTCTCAGCTGACCCTGGGGGACCTGCGGGAGCATCCGGCGGTGCCCTATGAGGAAGACGAGGTCACCCGCATCATTCAGGATGACCTGAACGAGTCCATCTATGGGGAAATTCGAAATTGGACGGTGTCCGAACTGCGGGAGTGGCTGCTGGATGAGGGCACCGACAGCGCCGCCATCCGGCGCATCAGCCGGGGCCTCACCTCCGAGATGATCGCGGCGGTGGCCAAGCTGATGAGCAATCTGGATCTGGTCTATGCCGCCAAAAAAATCACCGTCACCGCCCACTGCAACACCACCATCGGCCTGCCCGGCACCCTCTCCTGCCGGCTCCAGCCCAACCACCCCACCGACGACCCGGACGGCATCCTGGCCTCCCTGCTGGAGGGGCTCAGCTTCGGCGCGGGCGACGCGGTGCTGGGCCTCAACCCGGTGAACGACAGTGTGGAGAGCGTGCGCCGGGTGCTGGACCGGTTCAAGCAGGTACAGCAAAAGTGGTCCATCCCCACCCAGACCTGCGTGCTGGCCCATGTGACCACCCAGATGGAGGCCATCCGGCAGGGCGCGCCCGCCGACCTCATCTTCCAGTCCATCGCGGGCAGCCAGAAGGGCAACGAGGCCTTCGGTCTGGACGGCAAGCTCATGGCGGAGGCCCGGGATCTGGCCCTCCGGGAGGGCACCGCCACCGGTCCCAACGTACTCTATTTTGAGACCGGCCAGGGCTCGGAACTCAGCTCCGAGGCCCACAACGGCTGGGATCAGGTGACCATGGAGGCCCGCTGTTACGGCTTTGCCCGCCACTTCTCCCCCTTCCTGGTGAATACGGTGGTTGGCTTTATCGGCCCGGAATACCTCTACGACGCCCGGCAGGTCATCCGCGCCGGTCTGGAGGATCACTTTATGGGCAAGCTCTCCGGAGTGCCCATGGGCTGCGACGCCTGCTACACCAACCACATGAAGGCCGACCAGAACGACATTGAAAATCTGGCCGTGCTCCTCACCGCCGCCGGGTGCACCTACTTTATGGGCATCCCCCACGGCGACGACGTGATGCTCAACTACCAGACCACCGGCTTCCGGGACACCGCCGCCCTGCGGGAACTCTTTGGCCGGACGGCCATCCCCCCCTTCCAGGAGTGGCTGGAGAAAATGGGCTTTGTGGAAAACGGCAGGCTGACCCCGCTGGCAGGGGACGGCTCGGTGCTGCTGGGATAAGCAGACGGGCGCACATTGTGCGCCCCTACACCCACACTTTGTATTGAGGTAACGATATGAACGAACAGGAATTGCGCACTCTGGTGGAAAATATGGTGCGGGAGCTGGCGGGCAAGGAGAAAAAAGCCGTCGTCACCCCTCCTGTGCCCTCCGCCCAGGGCTGTCTGGACGATATTACAGCGGTGGATTTGAGAAAAGAATATCTGGTGCCCCATCCCCGCAACGGCGAGGCGTTTCTGGACCTGAAGAAGAAGACGCCCGCCCGGCTGGGTCTGGGACGGGCGGGGGCCCGCTACCGCACTTCCTCCCTCCTCCGCTTCCGGGCGGACCACGCCGCCGCTCAGGATTCCGTCTTCTCCCATGTGCCCCAAGCCTTTGCAACGGAACACGGCTTTGTGCCGGTGCAGACCCTGTGTAAAAACAAGGACGAGTATCTCACCCGTCCCGACCGGGGGCGGCGCTTCGATGAGGAGACCCAGAAGCTCATCCAGAAAACGCTGGGACAAAATCCGAACATCGTGCTGGTCATTGGAGACGGCCTCTCCTCCGCCGCCATCGAGGCCAACGCCGTGGACTGCCTGAAGGCCATTCAGGGGGGACTCAAGACCTACGGTCTGGAGGGCGGCCCGGTGCTCTTCGTCCAGTACTGCCGGGTGGGCGCGTCGGACCACATCGGAGAGCTGACCGGGGCAGAGGTGGTCTGTATGCTGGTGGGGGAGCGCCCCGGCCTGGCTACCGCCGAGTCCATGTCGGCCTATCTCACCTACCGGCCCCGCATCGGTATCCCCGAGTCCAAACGCACCGTCATCTCCAACATCCACCGGCAGGGCACCACCGCCGTGGAAGCGGGGGCCCACATCGCCGAGCTCATCCACCGGATGCTGGAGAAAAAGGCCAGCGGTATCGACCTGAAAGCGGGTGGGCTTGCATGAGGGGGCGTACCATTCCCGTACAGGTGCTGGCCACCCGTACCATTGCCAATGTGAGCGAGCCGCTGGCCCGGAAACTGGGCCTGCCCGACGGCATCCGCTCCATTGGCATCCTCACCACCGACTGTGACGATGTGACCTACTGCGCCCTGGACGAGGCCACCAAGGCGGCGGCGGTGGAGGTCATTTACGGCCGCAGTCTCTACGCCGGAGCGGCCAATGCCTCCACCCGGCTGGCCGGGGAGGTCATCGGTATTCTGTCCGGTCCGGACCCCGCCGAGGTGAAAGCCGGTCTGCGGGCGGCGGTGGACTTTATCGGGAGCGGCATCGGCTTCCGGTCGGCCAATGAGGACGGTTCCATCCCCTATTTCGCCCACACCGTCTCCAGCACCGGCACCTACCTCTCCAAGCTGGCGGGGGTGCGTCCGGGTACAGCGCTGGCCTATCTCATCGCCCCGCCGCTGGAGGCTATGGTGGGACTGGATGCCGCCATGAAAGCGGGCGACGTGGAGCTGGCGTCCTTCTATGAGCCGCCCAGCGAGACCAACTTCGGCGGCGGGCTGCTCACCGGCAGTCAGAGCGCCTGTGACGCCGCCTGCGCGGCCTTTGCCCGGGCGGTGGAAGAGATCGCCGCCCATCCCAAGGAGGTTTCATAAGCATGGAATTTGACAAGGATTTGCGGTCCATTCAGGAGGCCAGAGACAAAGTGGCCAAGGCCAAAAAGGCTCAAAAAGTTCTGGCCGCCATGGATCAGGCCGCCATTGACCGCATCGTAACGGCCATTTCTCAGGCGGCGGCTGCCGAATCGGCGCGGCTGGCCCGGTTGGCAGCGGAAGAGACGGGCTTCGGCGTGGCGGCGGACAAGGAGATCAAAAACCGCTTTGCCGCCCTCACCCTGTACGAGGCCATCAAGGACCAGAAGACCGTCGGCGTGCTGGCCGAGAACAAGGAACAGCGGACCATCGACATCGGCGTGCCGGTGGGCGTAGTGGCGGCGCTGGTCCCCTCCACCAACCCCACCTCCACTGTGATCTATAAAAGCATGATCTGTCTCAAGGCAGGCAGTCCGGTGGTGTTTTCTCCCCATCCGTCGGCCCTCAAGTGCATTCTGGAGACGGTGAACGTGGTGCGCCGGGCGGCAGAGGGCGCGGGCGCGCCCCCCGACGCCATCTCTTCCCTCACCACGCCCACTCTGGAGGCCACCAAAACGCTGATGGAGCACCCCGACACCCGGCTCATTCTGGCCACCGGGGGACCGGGCATGGTGAAAGCCGCCTATTCCTCCGGAACCCCGGCCATCGGCGTGGGGGCGGGCAACGGCCCGGCTTATATCCACCATACCGCCGATGTTTCATTGGCCGTCAAACGGATTCTGGACTCCAAGACCTTTGATAACGGCACCATCTGCGCCAGTGAGCAGTCCATCGTCATCGCCAGAGCGCTGGAAGGCCCGGTGACCGACGCGCTGAAAGCCCAGGGCGCTTATCTCCTCAGCGAGGAAGAGGCAACCAAGCTGGGCCGCTTTATTCTCCGCCCCAACGGCACCATGAACCCCGCCATCGTGGGCAAGACCGCCCAGACGGTGGCCAGGCTGGCGGGCCTGACGGTCCCCCCTTCCACCCGGGTGCTGGTGGCCCGGGAGAAGGGTGTGGGACCCGGCTTCCCCTACTCCAGCGAAAAGCTGGGGCCCATTTTGGCCTTCTATTTGGAGGAAAATGAGGAAAAAGCCCTGGCCCGGTGCGCCGAGCTGCTGGAATGGGAGGGCGCGGGCCACACCTTCGCCATCCATTCGGAGGATGAGGCCGTGGTGCGCCGCTTTGCTTCCGCCATGCCGGCCAGCCGTGTGCTGGTCAACACCGCCGCCAGTCTGGGCGGTGTGGGTGCTACTACCTGCCTTTTCCCCGCCCTCACCCTGGGCTGCGGCGCGGTGGGCGGCTCCTCCAGCTCCAACAACATCGGTCCGTTGGACCTCATCAACATCAAGCGGGTGGCCTGGGGCGTGCGGGAGGTGGACGACCTGCGGGGCGTCTCTTCTTCCCACACCCGCTGTGAGGTCAGCGAGGACGAACTGCAAACCCTGGTCAATACCATTTTGAGGAGGCTGCACGTATGAGCGAAGTCAACGCCGACGGGACCCTGATCAACCCCAAAGAGCACCTGATGCAGGAGGCCAGACACCTCACCAACAGTCTCATGGCCCCCATCCCGGTGCCTGACAGTGACGAGACACTGCGCGTCCCCATCGTCTCCCTCAACGGCCAGCCCGCCGGAACGGTGGGCGGCGTGGGGCACGCTCCGGTCTCTGCCGCCAAGCGCCGCCGGAATAAGAGCAAGGCGGGAGAGGATGAAGAACGCCCGCCCGGTCCGGTGCTTCTGGACCCTCCGGCTCCCAAAGGGGAGCCGAAAGCAACGCAAGCACCCCAAAAACCATCTCAAACCCAACACACAAGGAGGAACAAGGATATGGCAAATACAAACGCGCTGGGCATGGTGGAGACCCGCGGACTGGTGGGGGCCATTGAAGCGGCCGACGCCATGGTGAAATCGGCCAACGTACAGCTGGTGGGCAAGGAACAGGTGGGCGGCGGTCTGGTGACCGTCATGGTCCGGGGCGACGTGGGCGCGGTGAAGGCCGCCACCGACGCCGGCGCGGCCGCCGCCGAAAAGGTGGGCGAGCTGATCTCGGTGCACGTCATTCCCCGTCCTCACGCCGAGGTCAACGCCATCCTCCCCCACGGTCGGGACGAGGAAGCATAAATGGCGCTGCTGACCGAAGCCGACGTGCGCCGCATGTCGGACAACGGCACCCGGGGACCGGTGGTGGTGCGGCGGGACCAGTCCCTCACCCCATCGGCCCGGGACTGGCTGAAAGAGCACGGCATCGAGGTGGTCTATCCCCAGGGCAAGGAGGGCGCGCCCTACCGGACAGTGGACGGGGTACCCCTCACCGTCAAGCCGGAGCACATGACCCACCTGAAAGGCAATATTCTGGTGTCGAAAACCCATCCGCGCATCGCCTTCCGCGGAGAACTGGACACCCTGGAGGCGGAAATTCTCTGGTGTCAGAGCGTAGCCGCCCGGGAAAACCGGCAGAAACTGGCCGCTGCCCTGGGCGAGGTGCTGGAGTTCACCCGCAATCTGGTGCGGTGTGACGTACTGGGAGAGCCGCTGTCCGACACCTTCCGGCTGTGCGGCCTGGACCCCCAGTCCATGCGGGAGTGGTCCCACTACCCGGAGCGGCACCTGGGACAGCCCCATTTTATGCCCGACTGGCGGGACGGCCCCGCTTTGCTGGCCCTCAACCGGGTGCGCACAGCGGTGCGCCGCACCGAGCTGGCCGCCTATCCCGCCTTCCGGGACGGGGAGGGCGGCGTAGCCCGGCCGGATCTGATCCTTGGCCTCAACCGGCTCTCTTCCCTTTTGTGGATTCTGATGATTCAGGAAAAGGCGGGACGTTATGCAGACAAACCTGATTGAAACCCTCACCAACCAGCTCTCCCTCTCTCTGGGGGTGGAGCTGGAGGCCAGCGGGAGGCACGTCCACCTGTCCAAAGAAGACGTGACCGCCCTCTTCGGTCCCCACGCCGCCCTGACGCCGGTGCGCCCTCTCTCCCAGCCGGGACAGTTCGTCTGTGCCCAGCGGGTCACCCTGGAAGGGCCGAAGGGCACCATCTCCAACGTGGTGGTGCTGGGTCCTGAACGACCCCACACCCAGGTGGAACTCTCCCTCACCGACGGCGTTGCCTTGGGCATCCGTCCGCCGGTACGCCTTTCGGGGGACGTAGCGGGCACCCCTGGAATTACCCTGCGCTATGGAGACCGCTCGGTGAAGCTGTCCCACGGGGTCATCGCCGCCAAGCGGCATATCCATCTGACCCCGGCGGACGCCCGGCGGCTGGGGGTGGAAAACGGCGAGGAAGTGCGCCTTGCCTGTCTCACCAGCCGACCGCTGACCTTTGGGGGCGTGGAGGTGCGGGTGTCCCCCGACTACCGCAGCTTTGCCCATCTGGACTACGACGAGGCCAACGCCTGCGGCTTTCAAAAGGGCGACCGGGCCATTCTGCTGCCCGGCTGAGGACAAAAGGAGGGTGGGAAATGCGTTTGACACGGCAGGAAGACGGGCTGCACATCACCGACCTGCCGCTGGAGGACATGGCCCTTCTGACGCTGGCCGCTCCCCTCAACGACGGGGTGCGCGCGGTATTGAAGGAACTCCTCTCCGGCGGGCGGGTGGTGGTGGCCGCCCAGGCCATGGAATACCGGCGCTACCGCAAGACCGCCCCCATGGGTATTTACCGCACATTCACCGCCATGGAGCGGATGTTGAGGGAGATGGGCATCATTGTTACGCGCCACTGTGACCGGTAAGGTATGGGCCACCCGCAAGACGGAAGGGCTGTCCGGCGTGCCGCTGCTGGTGACCCAGACGCCGGAAGGGACCGTCTGCATCTGTGCCGACTGCGTGGGGGCAGGAGAAGGGGAACAGGTGCTCATCGCCACCGGCTCCGCCGCCCGTCTGGCGGTGGGAAAGGCGCTGCCGGTGGACGCGGCCATCATCGCCATTCTGGACCCCCAACCGGAGGGCAGGATACCTTAAGAAAGGGGACAAACCAATGTCCATCAACGATATCATCTTATGGCTCATGGCGGTGTTCGTCCTGCTGGGCGGCATCGACCGCATTCTGGGCAACCGCTTCGGCCTGGGGGAGCCCTTTGAAGAGGGCATCACCGCCATGGGCGCGCTGGCGCTGGCCATGCTGGGCATTTTGTGTCTGGCGCCGGTGCTGGCGGGACTGCTGCGCCCGGTGGTGGTCCCGCTTTACAGCCTGCTGGGCGCTGACCCGGCCATGTTCGCCGGTACCATTTTAGCAAACGACATGGGCGGCGCGCCGCTGGCCATGGAACTGGCCGAGAGCAAAGAGGCGGGACAGTTCGGCGGACTCATCGTGGGCGCCATGCTGGGCCCCACCATTGTCTTTACCATCCCGGTGGGTCTGGGCATCATCCAGGCCGAAGACCGGCCCTTTCTGGCCAAAGGCGTGCTGGCGGGCGTCATTACCATTCCCATCGGCTCTCTGGCGGGCGGACTGGCGGCGGGCTTCCCCATTGGGATGGTGCTGCGCAACCTGCTGCCCATCGTACTCTTCGCTCTTCTCATCGCGCTGGGTCTGTGGCTGGCCCCGGAGGGCATGGTAAAGGGGTTTCAGATCTTCGGAAAAATCGTGGTGGCCATCATCACCGTGGGTCTGGCCGCCGCCATCTGGGAATCCCTCACCGGCATGGTCCTCATCCCCGGCCTGACTCCCATTGCAGAAGGCTTTGAGACGGTGGGCCATATCGCCATTGTGTTGGCGGGCGCGTTTCCTCTGGTCCATGTGCTCACCAAAGTATTCCGCCGTCCGCTGCTGGCGCTGGGTGGCGTGCTGGGGGTCAACGACACCGCCGCCGCCGGTCTGGTGGCCACACTGGCCAACAATATCCCCATGTTCGGCATGATGAGCCGCATGGACCGGCGGGGCAAGGTGGTCAACGTGGCCTTTGCGGTGTCCGCCGCCTTTGTCTTTGGCGACCATCTGGGCTTTACGGCGGGATTTGACGCCGAGATGATCTTCCCCATGATCGTGGGCAAGCTGGTGGGCGGCATCACGGCGGTGGCAGCCGCTCTCTTCCTCACCAAAAAGGAGGCGCAGCATGGATAAAAGTAAACTGGAATCCCTCATCCGTCAGGCCCTGCTGGAGGCGCTGGGCGCATCTTCCGGACCGGGCATCCGCACCGTTCCGGTCCACGCCCTTTCGGTGGACGATGCCCACCGGCTAAACACCGGTAATCCCTCCCATCGGGTGTGGACCCGGGACCTCTTTTCCACCGCCGAAAGTCCCCGACTGGGGGCGGGCATCATGGAAATGACCGACACCACCTTTCCCTGGACGCTCCACTACGATGAGATGGACTACGTCCTGTCCGGTCGGCTGGACATCCTCTGTGGCGGTCAGCGCTTTTCCGCCGGGCCGGGCGAGCTCATCTACCTGCCCAAAGACAGCAACATCCAGTTCTCCGTCCAGGGCCACGCCCGGTTCCTCTACTTCGTCTACCCCGCCAACTGGCAGGAACAATAGCGGCATATCCCCCCATCCAGAGGCATATACTGCCACATCTTTACCGAGGAGTGTGGCAGTATGGAAACTGGCTGGAATGAAAATCGGGCGGTTCTGCGGGGCGTTGTGGCAGCGCCGCCCGTTCCCTCTCACGAAAATCACGGCGTCCGTTACGACCTCTTTCCGCTGACGGTGCGCCGTCTCTCCGGTGTGGAAGACCGGCTCAATATCATCGCAGCCGCGCCCCTGCTCCAATGCGTCCCTCTTCAGCCCGGCGACGAGGTGGAGGTGGAGGGAGAGGTGCGCTCCTTCAATAACCGCAGCGGGCGGGGCAGCCGCCTGGTCATCACCCTGTACGCCCGTCATCTCCGCCCCGTGCCGGACGAGCCCCACTGCAACGACCTCACCCTGGCCGGGAGCCTGTGCAAGCCGCCGGTCTACCGCCGCACCCCCATGGGCCGGGAGATCTGCGACTTGCTGCTGGCGGTCAACCGCCGCTATGGCCGGGCGGACTACTTACCCTGCATCGCCTGGGGCGTGCTGGCCCGGCAGTGCGCCTCCCTCCATGTGGGGAACGGCATCAGGCTGGCCGGACGACTCCAGAGCCGGGCCTATACCAAAGTGGACCAGAACGGCAGCCAGCGCCGCACCGCCTATGAGATCTCCATCATGTCCCTCTCCCCCGCCGGTCCCGACACTGCCATTCCGGAGCAGCGGTTCCTCCAAATATAAAATTCAGCCGCCCCTCTTGACAGGGGCGGCTTTTTGTGTATATACTGTATATGCTGAGTATACACAGTAATAACAGAGGTGCATCTCATGGACATTATCATCAGCAACGCGGGCGCAACGCCCATTTATGAACAGATCACCCGGCAGATCAAGGGCCTGATCCTCCGGGGGGAGCTGTCGGAGGGAGAGGCCCTTCCCTCCATGCGGACCCTGGCCCGGGATCTGCACATTTCGGTCATCACCACCAAGCGGGCTTATGAAGAGCTGGAACAGGAGGGGTTTCTCACCACGGTACCGGGAAAGGGCTGCTTTGTGGCCCCCCGCAACCTGGAGCTGGCCCGGGAAGCCCTGATGACCCAGGCGGAGGAACATCTCTCCCAGGCGGTGCATATCGCCCGTACGGGAGGGATTTCTCTCTCAGAACTCACTGAAACGTTACGGATTTTATATCAGGAGGAAATCGTATGACGGCCCATACCGTATTGTCCGTCTCCGGTCTGGACAAGCAATATAACACCTTCCATCTGTCCGACGTATCCTTTTCGGTGCCCGGCGGCACCATGGTGGGACTCATCGGCGAAAACGGCGCCGGAAAATCCACCACCATCAAAAGCATCCTGGGACTGGTCCGCCCGGACGGCGGTTCCATCACCCTGCTGGACCGGCCGTCCGACGCCCCCGACGCCCTGGACGACATCGGCTATGTACCAGACGAGTGCCCCTTCCCCGATCTCTTCCGCCCCCTTCAGGTGGACAAGATCCTCTCCGGCGTCTATCGCAGCTGGGACAGCGCGCTCTTCCGCTCCTATCTTCAAAAATTCCATCTCCCGGAAAAGGCGCCCATCAAGACCTTCTCCCGGGGCATGAAAATGAAGCTTTCCATTGCCGCGGCGCTGTCCCATCATCCCCGTCTGCTGCTTTTGGACGAGGCCACCAGCGGTCTGGACCCGGTGGTCCGGGAGGAGATTCTGGACGAATTTCTCGCCTTTTTGTCCGACGAGGACCACGGCGTCCTCCTCTCCACCCACATCACCAGCGATCTGGAGCGGGCGGCGGACTATGTGGTCTATCTCCACAGTGGAAAAGTCATGTTGAACGGCGAAAAGGACGAAATTCTGGACCGATACGGCAAACTGGTCTGTTCTGCCGCCGATCTGGAGCAGGTGGAGCCCTCTTTCCTGAACGGCGTACGCCGGGGACAGTTTTCCTGTGAGGCCCTGGTGAACGACCGGCCGGAATTTCAGCGGCGCTATCCCCATTTGTTGGTGGACCGAGTCACACTGGAGGATATCATGGTCTTTATGGGAAAGGAGAACCGGCAATGAAAGGCCTTTTGAAAAAAGAATGGTACATCATGGCAAAGCAGATGCGGTTCTGGATCGTTCTGATGCTGGTTTACAGCGCCCTTTCGGTGACTGGGGTCTGGGGCAGCGGCATGATGTCGGCCATGGTGTGCGTCATCCTCTTCACCGCTCCCATGAGTCTCTTTACCCAGGACCGGATGTCCCACTGGGACGCCTTTGCCGCCGCCCTCCCCAACGGACGGCGCGCGGCGGTCAAGGCCCGTTACCTCTTCTCTCTCGCGCTGGCCCTTTTCTGCATCGTGCTGGTGATGGCGTGCAGCGCCCTGCTCTATCTCCTTGGTCTGGCGGAAAACGCCAACTGGGCGGAACTGCTGGTCACCGGCGGTTTCTCCGTCTTTCTGTCGCTCTTCTTTATTTCCATTCTGATGCCCCTTCTCTACCGTTTCGGCCCGGATAAGGCCCGTATCATGATCATCATTGTCTATCTCTTCGTTTTCCTGGGCGTCATCGGTTTCTTTATGATACTCCCCGAAGGAACAGTAGAGAATCTGGATACAAAATTCTATCTTCTTCTCCCTGTGATCCTGCTGGTGGTATTAGCGGCGGCGCTCTGTCTCTCCTACCGCATCTCGCTGGCCATTCACCAGAAGCAGGAGTTTTAACGTCCATATACAACCAACGGGCGGCCTATCCAGGCCGCCCGCTCCAGTCTGTCAAAGAAGTCTGGTGTGTCCTTTAAAAGTGCAAGTATCTTGCGTGTGGGATGCAAATTGCCGCATATCGTTTTACAATTCCCTGGCGGGGGTCGGCCCTACGCGGGCGGCGCCAGGCCCTTTTCCCGAAAAGGGCCTGGACCAAAAGGGGCAGAAGGTGGGATACCCCCCTTCTGCACTTCCCCCAGGTGCGCCGAAACCGTTTGGGTGACTGTTACCCCCTACCCGCAGGTTTTCCCCCATGCGTAGGGGGCGGACACTGGCCGCCCCGCCGTCCTACCCTGTAGGGGCGCACATTGTGCGCCCACGTCTATGCAGGCGCTTTCTGCTATCTTGCACAGCGTTCCACTTTTTCGACAGCCTGCAACGGGCGGCCTATCCAGGCCGCCCGTTCTGCGTTCTCTTATGATTCCACACCGGTCAGATCGAAATTGGGGATATAGTCCGACCGGGCGGCTTCCTCTCCCTGGGTGAAACCGTCCAGTCCCAGCTGGTCCATATAGTCCTGGGCCGCGCGGATCTCCGACCCACGCAGCCGCCGGTTGAGTCCCGGCATCTCCTTTGCCTTTCCCCAGGGAGTATACTGGCTCATCAGAGAGAAGAGCACAGTCCCCGGCTGGAAGGTCTCCGCCACCCAGTCCATGACCTCCTTGGCCTCGGCCAGGCGACCGGGCAGGATGAGATGGCGGATGATGACCCCCCGGAGGAGCATCCCCTCTTCGTCAAAGGTACACTTTCCCACTTGCCGCACCATCTCCACAATGGCCGTTTTGGCCACCTCCGGATAGTCGGGGGCATCGGAACACCGCGCCGCCGTCTCGGTGCGGGTGTATTTCAGGTCGGGCAGATAAATGTCCACCTTACCCGCCATGGCCTGCAAGGTCTCCACCCGCTCATAGCCGCCGGTGTTCCACACCACCGGGATGCCGGGCGGTACCTCCAGCGCCTGACGAATGGCGTGGGCAAAGTGAGTGGGGTTGACCAGATTGATATTGTGAGCTCCCTGGCCTTTCAGGTTGGAAAAGATGGCGCGGAGCTGGTCCACCGTGATGGTCTTGCCGAAATTCTCATGGCTGATGACCTCGTTCTGGCAGAAAACGCACCCCAGCGGACAGCCGGAGAAAAACACCGTGCCCGAGCCCCGCTTGCCGGAAATGGGCGGTTCCTCCCAGAAGTGGAGGGCGGCCCGGGCCACCACCGGCAAAGCGGGCATGGCGCATCTCCCTTCCGCCGCCGTTTCAGTGCGCAGCGCCTTGCACTGCCGGGGACAGAGACTGCAATACACCCTTATCCCTCCCGGTGGAAGTCGGGGCCCAGATTGCCCTCTTTCCAGTGCTTGCGGCAAAGTCCTATGTACTGGTCGTTGGCCCCCAGCACCACCTGCTCGCCCTCCTTGAGCACCACGCCGTTGGCGTCAAAGCGGGCGTTGCAGGTGGCTTTCTTGCCGCACCAGCAGATGGTCTTCACCTCTTCGATCACGTCGGCAGAGGCCAGCAATTCGGCAGAACCGGGGAAGAGGTCGCCCTTGAAATCGGTCCGCAGGCCGTAGCAGATGACAGGCAGATTGAATTCATCCACCAGATGGGTGAGATACCGCACCTCGTCCCGGCTGAGGAACTGGGCTTCGTCCACAATGACGCAGGCATAAGGGGACAATTCCTCCCGGCTCATCTCCATCAAATCGCTGAAATACACACAGGGGTGGCTCAACCCGGCCCGGGAGGCCACAAAGCGGGCGCCGTCCCGCTGGTCGATGGAAGGCTTGACCAGCAAGGCGTCCTGCCCCCGCTCCTCATAGTTATAACGCACCATCAGGGCGTTGGCCGTCTTGCTGGACCCCATGACGCCGTATCGAAAATACAACTTTGCCATTACATCCTCTACTCCCTCACATGATCTTTTTCAACAGTCCCAGACCCTTTCCGCCGTGGGGCGGGTAGCGCAGGTCTGTTTCCGTCCGTCCCTTCTGAAGGACGGCTTTTTTATGGGTAAAGGTATCAAATCCCCATGCCCCGTGGCAGCGCCCCATGCCGCTTTCTCCATTGCCGCCGAAAGGAAGGGCGCTGTTGGTGAGATGCACCACCGTGTCGTTGATACACCCGCCGCCAAAGGAAAAGGATTCCATGATTTTTCTGGCCTCGGCGCTGTCCTGGCTGAACACATAACAGGCCAGCGGCCGGGGGTTATCCTCCCGCAGATGGGCCACCAGGGCGTCCAGATCCTCATATCCCAGCACCGGAAGAATGGGACCAAAGATCTCCTCTCCCATGGAGGGATGGGATTCGTCCACATTGATGAGCACGGTTGGGGAAATTTTCCGCCGTTTCTCATCCCAAATGCCGCCGATGGCGGGGCGTCCCTCTCCCATCAGGCCCAGAAGGCGCTGAAAATGCTTTTCGTTGATAATCGCGGGCAAATCCTCGCTTTCCAGGGGATTCTCTCCATAAAAGGCCGTGATCTGTTTCTTCATCTCTTCCACAAAGGCATCCACCATGGCGGACGGCGCCCACACATGGTCGGGGGCCACGCAGGTCTGACCGGCGTTGAGGAATTTTCCCCAGGCAATGCGCTTTGCCGCCAGCGCGAGGTCGGCGTTCCGGGTCAGGATGACCGGCGACTTGCCGCCCAGCTCCAGGGCCACCGGGGTGAGGTGCCGGGCCGCGGCCGCCATGACGGTCTTGCCCACTTCGGTGCTGCCGGTAAAGAAGATAACGTCGAAATGCTGCTCCAGCAAGGCGGTATTTTCCGCCCGTCCGCCGGTGACCACCGTCACCAGCTCCGGCGGGAAGGTGGCGGAGAGCATCTTGGCCAGCACCTCCGCCGTGGCGGCGGCATAGGCCGAGGGCTTGAGCACCACCGTGCAGCCTGCCGCCAGCGCGGACACCACAGGCACCAGATTGAGCTGCACCGGATAGTTCCAGGGAGCCATGATGAGGGCCACGCCGTAGGGCTCCCGCAGGACATAGCTCCGTGCAGGGAACTGGGTGATGGGCGTGGGCACCCGCCTGGGGGCGCTCCACTGCTTCACATGGCGGATGGCCTCTTTCAGCTCCCCCCGCACCATACCGATCTCCGTCACCCAGCCTTCAAAGCCGCTCTTCCCCAGGTCATGGCGCAGCGCGTCCAGAAACTGCGGCTCCCACGCCTCCAGCGCCGCCGCCAGTTTTTTCAGTGCTGCAATCCGGGCCGAGACCGGTTTGGTGGCCCCGCTGTTGAAATACTGCCGCTGTTTTGCTACGATCTGACTAAAGTCCATTTACTCCTCCGTGCGGGCCAGCACCAGGCCCGTAAAGCTCTGAAAGGCGTTGGGCAGGGCATAGCGCTCCTGCAAGTCCCGCCGGTCGGCCCATACCCAGCCGTCGGGCAAGCGTTCGTCGGCGGTGTCCGCCGTCAGGGCGGTCATATGCCATTCGATGTGGGTAAAAATATGTTTCCCCGTTCCGCCGTGGTCCAGACAGAGGGGAGAGATCCCCCACCGTGCCAGCATACCGGCGTCAGCCTCCACCTCGTTGGGATACTCCCACAGCCCGGCCAGCAGTCCCTTTGACGGGCGCTGGCGCAGGGCCACCTTTCCCTCATGAAAGAGGAGAAACACCGTGCGCTTTTCCACACGCCGGGCCTTTTTGGGGGCTTTCACCGGCAGACGGTCGGTCTGCTCGGTGAGTCGGGCCACACAAAATTCCTGTGCCGGGCATTTTTCGCACAGCGGCGCGCCGTTGGGCAGGCAGACCGTGGCCCCCAATTCCATGAGGGCCTGGTTATAATCGCCGGGGAACTCCCTGGGCATGGTGTCCAGCAGGGCGTTCCGGATGCGGTTTTTGGTGTCGGGCCGGGTAATATCCCCCTGGTCGCCGGTAATGCGGCACACCACCCGCAGGACGTTGCCGTCCACCGCCGGCACCGGGATGCCAAAGGCAATGGACGCAATGGCTCCGGCGGTATAGTCGCCCACGCCGGAGAGAGACAGGATCTCCTCATAGGTGCCGGGAAAGACTCCGCCAAAATTCTCCATCACCTGTCTGGCCGCTTTTTGCAGGTTGCGGGCCCGGTTATAATAGCCCAATCCCTGCCACAGCTTCATGAGGCGCTCTTCCTCCACCGCGGCCAGATCCGCCACGGTGGGCAGTTCCGCCAGAAACCGGCGGTAGTAGTCCAGCACCGCCGCCACCCGGGTCTGCTGGAGCATGATTTCACTGAGCCACACATGGTAGGGCGTAGGGTCGGAACGCCAGGGCAATACCCGGGCGTTTTCATGGTACCACTGGATCAGTGGGATGGGCAGGATTTCCAATTCCTTCACGTTGAGACCTCCGCAGTGCGCTTGCATTTGGGGACTATTCTATCACAGCCGCCCCACAGCCGCAAGAGCGGCAGAGAGGCGCAAATTTTTCCGCCGGCCCAAAATGAAAAGGAGGCGTCCAGCCGTCTAATGGGTGAAAGGAGGGATGAGGCTATGACGGAAGCGCAATTCGTAACCGATCTGGAACAGCTGAAAGCCCGGCTCTACCGCACGGCGCGGATCTATCTGGCCAGCGAGAGCGCCGCCCTGGACGCGGTGGACGAGGCGGTCTATCAGGGGCTGATCCACTGTCACAAACTGCGGGAGGACCGCTTTTTCACCACCTGGATGACCCGCATCCTCATCAACGTGTGCAACAATGAGCTCCGCCGGAGGCGGCGGGAGGTGACCATGGCGGAACTGCCCGACACCGCCGCCGAGGCGTACGATTCCCTGCCCCTCCGGCAGGCGGTGGAGCGTCTCCCCCGGGAGCTGCGGGCGGTGGTGGCCCTGCGCTACTTCTCGGGCTACACCATCGCCGAGACCGCCGAAGCCCTCTCCATCCCCGCCGGAACGGTATCCACCCGGCAGCGCAAGGCCCTCTCCCTGCTGCGCCTTGCGCTGGACGACCAAGAGGAGGTGTGAACATGGACCGTATGGACGAATACCGCGCCCTTTGCGCTCAGCTGGAAGAGACCCCGCCCGCCCTGGAATACACCCTCACCCGGGCCAAAGCCAGACGCCGCCGCCGGAAGTTCGGGCGCTTTCTGGGCATCCCCGCCGCCAGTCTGGCCGGTATCTTTACCGCCTTCGTGCTGCTGGTCAACTTCTCCGTCCCCGTGGCGCTGGCCTGTTCCCATGTGCCTGCCCTTTTGCCACTCTTGCAGGCCGTCGCCTTTTCCCCCAGCCTGAAAGCGGCCATTGAACATAATTATGCCCAGTATATCGGCCAGTCCCAAACGGTGGACGGCATCACTCTGGACCTCTCCTATCTCATCCTGGACGACGCCCAGCTCACCCTCCTGGTGGAGGTCAACGGCCCCTATGACACCTACCACGCCTATGCCGAATTTCAGACATTGGATGGCGAAAAGCTGCCCCTCTCCACGCTCTCCGGCGACTTCCCCGGCGGCAGTCTGGAAGAGGGCGTCTCCGCCTATCCGTCTTCCGATGATTTCCTCTTCCCCGACACCATCCGCATTGTCTGCAAGGTGGAGGGCTACGACCGTGCGGGCGCCCCTGCCGATTCTGGCAATTGGGACACACTGCCTGAGTTCGTCTTTACCGTGCCGCTGGACACCTCGGTCCTCAACGATCACCGCACCGAAGGGGAAACCGGTTGGGTAGAAGTAGACGGCCAGCGCCTGCGCTTTACCGTGGAGAGCTGGCCCACCCAGTCCCGGCTCATCGTGGAGGAACACCCGGACAACACCGCCAAGCTCCAGACCCTGGACTTCTATCTGGAGGACGAGACCGGACGGCAGTACCAGCGTCACGGAAACGGCCTCTCTGCCATGGGTACCGCTTTCCTCTTTGATACCACCTATTTTGACCGTCCTCAATCCCTTACCGTCCATCTCACCGACAGCACTTGGCTGGACCCGGCGCGGGAATATGTCCCCATCGATTTGGAAACCGGCGAAGTGCTGGGCACGCTGCCAGACGGGGTGTCCCTCTATCTCCACCGCCGAAGTGATACCAGTGTAGAAGTTGCACTGGTTGCACCCAAGCCGGCAGGTTATACAGACACTTATATGGAGTCTTATGGAGTTTCTGCCATGCGTTATCGTACGCCCGACGGTGTCATCCACCAAATCAATCAATCGAGCCATTCCTATTCCCATGTTCTTTGGCCCAATACAAAGGATGAGGCCATCATTCCTGACACGCATTTCGTGGAGGAAGTGCCCATTACCGACTGTACCTGGGACACCGTGGAGTTTGGCCTCTACTACACCTGGCGCAGCGAGTATGACCTTCCCCTCTCCTTCCCGCTTGGCTGAGGACCCGCGTTCCCCGCAAGAAAGGCGGGCGGCCACAAGGGTCGCCCCTACAAGGCCCAAAACGGACCGGCTTCGCCCATCTGGGTGGAGCCGGTCTTTTTTTCTTAATAATCTACATCTGTATTTTATCTTGACAGGTGTAGATTATTGTGCTACACTTCCCTCCACCGAATGGAACCCATTGCCAAGGAGGTTTTTGAAATGTCCGTCTCTCTGACCCCACCCCGGGATCTCCGCCAGCGCAAGACCCGCTCGGCGCTGGTGAAGGCGCTGCTGGAACTGCTGGAAGAGCAGCCCTTCCGCTCCCTCTCGGTGGTGGATATCTGCCAAAAAGCCATGGTCCACCGCACCACCTTTTACGCCCACTTTGAGGACCGGGAAAGTCTGCTGCAATATACCCTGTCCACCTTGACCCAGGAATTCTTCCCCACTCCGGCGGAAGACGCCGACCTGCTGGAAGCGTTTCTCCGCTCGGGCAAGGCCGCCCTCTCCTTCATCCAGAGCCACCAGCGGCTTTACACCGTGGGTCTCCGGGAAGAGGTGGGCACTGTGGAGCACGCGCTGGAGACCGCTTTTTCCGATCTGGTCTGTGCGCGGCTCCAGCATTCCCCGCTGCGCCAGTCTCTGCCCAACATGGACCCGGCCATTGGCGCCCATTTCTTTGCCGGCGGTCTGGTGTCGGTGGTCCACTGGTGGGTGGAACAGGATTTCCCCGTTCCGGCGGAGGAAATTTTAGCCCATATGCGCCGTCTTCTAACCCTTGTGCTCCTGGAAAGAGAGGCTGTTCCCCATGGATGAACCCAAAAAGACGGAAACGGTGATGGTACGCATTGCCCGTTTCATTGTGGATAAACGCAACGCTTTTTATCTCATCTTTGCCGCCGCCCTGATCTACTCGGTGATCGGCATCCCCAAAGCGGTGGTCAACAACGACATTACCGACTATCTCCCCGAAGAGACCGAGACCCGCCGGGGTCTCACCATCATGGACGAGGAATTCACCACCTATGGCTCCGCCCGCTTGCTGGTGACCAGCATCGACCGCCAGCAGGCCCAGGCGCTGGCGGACACGCTGGAAACGGTGGACGGAGTAAAGTCCGTGACCTATGACGAGAGCGAGGAGCACTACAAAGACGCCGCCGCCCTCTACGACCTGACGCTGGAAGCAGCCGACGGCACGCCGGAATCCAAAGCCACCCAATCCGCTGTCAAGGAAGCGGTGGCAGGGTACGACTACTACCTCTCTCCCGGCTACACCCAGATGGACTCCGCCGATCTGGCGGCGGAGATGGGGGTGATCCTGGCGGTGGCGGTGGTCATTATCATCGCCGTGCTGCTCTTCACCTCCAAAAGCTATATGGAAGTGGTGGTCTTTCTCATCGTCTTCTCGGTGGCGGCTATCTTGAATATGGGCACCAACTTCTGGTTTGGCTCGGTGTCCTTTGTCACCAACTCCATCGCGGTGGTGCTTCAGCTGGCCCTGGCCATCGACTACGCCATCATCTTCTGTCACCGCTATATGGAGGAGCGCAACAACGGCCTGGCCGCCCGGGAGGCCGACATCGCCGCCCTCTCCAAGGCCATTGTGGAGATCTCCTCCTCCAGCCTGACCACCATTTCCGGTCTGGCCGCCCTCACCTTCATGCACTTCAAGATCGGCATGGATATGGGCGTGGTGCTCATCAAGGGCATCGTGTTCAGTATGCTCACCGTCTTTTTGCTGATGCCCGGGCTGCTGATGCTCTTTAACCGCCTCATCGAAAAGACCTACCATGTGGATTTCGTCCCCTCCATCCGGGGCTGGGGCCGCCTCATCGTCCGCACCCGCAAGGTACTGCCCATCCTCTTTGTGGTGGTCCTGGTGGGGGGCATCTACTGCTCCAATCGGTGCGACTATGTCTTTTCCACCAACTCCACCAACTCGGGCAATATGCCGGACTACCGCATTGCCGCCGACAAGATCGCCGGTATTTTCGGCAACCGCAACACCATTGCGGTGCTGGTGCCGGCGGGGGACTATGGAAGCGAAAAAGAGGTGCTGGAACGGGTGGGAGAACTCAGTGGCGTGACCAGCGCCACAGGCCTTGCCAACATCGAAGTGGACGACAGCCACACTCTCACCGACGAGATGAGTCCCCGGCAGTTTGCCGAGCTGACCGGCGTGGAAATTGAAGAAGCCCGGCTGCTCTACCAGGCCTACGGACTGGCCCACGAGGAGTACGGCGCGATTTTCCAGGACGCCGACGACTATACCGTCCCTATGCTGGACATCTTCGACTTCCTCTGTGAGCAGATGGACAAAGGGGTGGTCACCCTGTCGGAGGACCAGACCAAGGAGGTCAACGACCTGCGGGAAGAGCTGGACGAGGGCAAAAAGCAGCTCAAGGGTGAACACTGGACCCGTCTGGTCTTCACCGCCGACTGTCCCGAAGAAGGGGAGGAAACCACCGCTCTCATGGACAGCATCCGCGCCGTGGCCGCCGACTACTACGGGGACGATGTGATCCTGGTGGGCAACTCCACCAGCGCCGCCGACCTGGCCTCCACCTTTGCCAGCGACAATATCCTCATCAGCATCCTCACCATCCTCTTTGTGCTGGTGGTGCTCATCTTTACCTTCCAGTCGGTGGGCCTGCCCATTTTGCTGGTGCTGGTCATTCAGGGCAGCATCTGGATCAACTTCTCCTTCCCCTTCCTCACCGGCACCAACCTTTTCTTCCTGGGCTATCTGGTGGTCAGCTCCATCCAGATGGGCGCTACCATCGACTATGCCATCGTCATTTCCAACCGCTACACCCAGCTCAAGCAGGAGATGGACCGCCGCCAGGCGGCGGTGGAGGCCATCAACCAGAGCTTTGCCACCGTCTTCACCTCGGGCAGCATCATGACCGTGTCCGGCTTCCTCATCGGCGGCATCTCCACCGACCCCACCATCTGCTCTCTGGGCACCGCCCTGGGCCGCGGCACCCTCATCTCCATCATTCTGGTGATGACCGTCCTGCCCCAGCTGCTCATCCTGGGCGACGGGCTTATCGAGCGCACCGCCATCACCCTCAACCGGGATCGGGTCCGCCGGTTCCATAACGGCACCGTCCGGCTGGACGGCCACATCAAGGGCTATATCTCCGGCTATGTGGACGGCGAGATCAAGGGCACCATTCAGGGCAGCGTGGACGCCCAGCTCACCAGCCGGGAACAGCCCGCCTTTCAGCCGGACACACCGTCCCAATCCGCGCCCAAGGAGGTATCCAAGCCATGAAGCACCCCAATCTCAAACGCCCGGCGGCGCTGCTCTGCGCCCTGCTGCTCGTCGTTTCTCTCTGCCCCGTGCAGGCGGCGGAGCGCACCTTCACCATTGACAGTCCCGCCGACTTTTACGACTTTGCCAGCCAGTGCGTCCGGGACGCCTGGTCCCAGGGACTCACCGTAGAGCTCACCGCCGATCTGACCTTGTCCCATGATTTTACGCCGGTCCCCATTTTTCAGGGCACCTTTCACGGCAACGGTCACACCATCTCCGCCGTGAACTGGTCGGAGCAGGGCTCCAAGGTGGGCCTCTTCCGCACCCTCACCGCCTCAGCGGTGGTGGAAGATCTCACCGTGGACGGCGCCCTCTACCCTGGCGGCTCGGCCTCGTCGGTGGGACTGATCGCCGGTGAGAATGCCGGTACCATCACAAACTGCACCGCCACCGGTTCGGTCAATGGTTCCGCCCAGGTGGGCGGTATCGCCGGTCTCAACACCGGTACCATCCAGCGCTGCACCAACAAAGCCACCCTGAAAAGCGTCAACTCCACCGGCGGCATCACCGGACGGAACGATGGTACTCTCTCTGACTGCGTCAACACCGGCGCGGTAAACACCGACCCGTCCATGGACGCCCCCACCGACACCGGCGGTATCGTGGGCCTCAACCCCGGTACCGTGACCCGCTGCAAAAATGAAGGCGCGGTGGGCTCGGCCCATCTGGGCTACAACACCGGCGGCATCGCCGGGCGGCAGTCGGGCACCATTGCAAACTGCGCCAACTCCGGCGATATTCTGGGCCGCAAGGACGTGGGCGGCATCGTGGGCCAGTTTGAACCTTACATCACTTATACCTACGGCGTCTCCGCCGCTGACCAGCTGGACAGCGCCCTCTCTCAGCTCTCCACCCTGATGCACACCTTTGTGAATCAGGTGGGCGCGCTGTCCACTTCCTCTCTCTCCGACGTGCAGGCCATCAACGACGCCGCCGGTGCCCTCATCGACCGGGCCCAGAGCGCCGGAGAAGAAGGCAAGGCCGATCTCACCGCCGCCGGGGACAGCCTTTATCAGGACGCTCTCTCCCTGAGCGGCGATCTGGACGGCCTTCTGGACACGGCGGAGACCTTCCAGACCGACGGCGGAGCAGCCCTCACCGACTTGCGGGACGCTGCCGCCGACCTTCGGACGGCGGTGGAAGCCATGCTGGAGGTGGGGGGCGACAGCCTGACCGACAGCGGCGACGCCCTGCTGGACACCCTGGATGACATCTCCGACGCGGTGGCCGATATGCAAAACGCCATTGATTCCATCCACCGGGAGACCAAGGCGCTGGAATCCTACTTAAAATCTCTGATGGACGCCCTGAAAGGGGGCGGACTCCCCGGCGAAGCGCCGGACCTGAATCTCACCGAGCATCTGGACCACATCCGCAAGGCGGCGGACCGTCTGGCCGACAGCGTACAGGATCTCTCCTACCGGCTGGATAAGGCCTTAAACGGTCTTTCCGACGAGATGGAAGACCGGGGAGAGGAGGCCTCCGACGCGCTGGACCGGCTGTCCAAGTCTTCCGGGCAGCTCCAGGACGCCACCGACGCCTTTCTGACCCAAAGTCTGGACCGGTTCCGCGCGGTGAATGACGCCGCCGGGCGCATCCGCGAGACGGTCCACACCTATTCCCAAACCCTCTCCGACCAGAGCCAGGCCGCCATGGACGACATCGACGTACACGCCCAGACCATCCGGGACCGGGTGAACGCCATGACCGACCGGGCCACCGGCGACACTGCCGCCCTCCAAGCCACTGCCAACGGCATTTTGGACCAGCTGACCGCGGTGGGTGACGCGCTGGCCGCCCTGACCACCGCGCCGGAGTTTCACGTGGAAGACTATGACCAGCCTCTCACCGAAGGTCCCGGACTGGTCACCGGCTGCACCGTCACCGGAACGATTCAGGGCGACTCCAACACCGGCGGCGTGGCCGGCATCCTCTCGCCCGAGCTGGGCGAAGACCCGGAAGAGGATTTCGATCTGGGCATCGACTCTCTCACGGTGGACACCACCGCCATCCTCCGTGCCGTGGTGCAGAGCTGCGCCTTTGACGGCACGGTCACGGTGAAAAACAGCTGCGGCGGCGGTATTGCCGGGCGATGCGAGGTGGGCGCGCTGCTGGACTGCTCCGCCGACGCCAAGGTGGAGACCGGCGGCGACAACTGCGGCGGCATCGTGGGCAGCACCAAAACGCCGGTGATCCGCTGCGCGGTCATCGCCGACCTGAAGGGCGGCAGCTATGTGGGCGGCATCGCCGGCTGGGGCCACGACCTCACCGACTGCCGGGCCATGACCCAGGCCGAGGCCTCCGGGGAGTGCGTGGGCGCCATCGCCGGACAGGCGGACGGAACTCTTTCGGGCAACCGCTATCTGATGGAGGAGCTGGCCGGTGTGGACGGCGTGGACCTGGCCGGGCAGGCCGAAGGGCTGACCTGGGCGGACTTCTCCCGGCTGGACGGCATCCCGGCGGACTTTCTCACCTTCTCGGCCACCTTTATGGCCGACGGCAAGGTGCTCTCCTCCATTCCCTTCTCCTACGACGGCACACTGGATCTCTCCCAGGTGCCCGCCCTCCCCGCCAGCGCCGCCGGATATAGCGCCTGGCCCACCTTCCCCTCCACCCATCTCAAGCGGTCCTTTACGGTGGAGGTCTTGACCCAGGAGCCTGCCGACACCCTGAGCTGGGGCGGATCTCAGCCCCTCCTGCTGGCCCTGGGCAGCTTTGACCCGGACGACGTTCTCTCCGCCCGGACCGCTTCCTCCCCTGAAGCGCTGGATGGGAACCCCTGCTCGGCTGCCTACGACTACACCATCAAAGGTATGGACCCCGCCGAGACCGTCACCCTGCGCATCCGCACCGACGCGCCGGAGCGCAGTCAGGCCGCTTTGCTCATTGACGGAAGCTGGGTCCTGCAAAACTGCACGGTGGATGGAAGCTACCTGGTCCTCACCGCGCCGGCGGAGGGCAGTGTGGCCGTCTTTACCGCCCCGCCTTCCATTCTGCCCATCCTCTTCTCGGTGCTGGGCGGCGTGGCCGCGCTGGCCCTCATCGTGCTCTATCTCCGCCGCCGCATCCGGGGCGCAAAGGTGACCGCCTCCGTCTGAGACGACACAAATCTTCCTCTTTTCGCTTTACAGAGCGGCGCAATTCGTATATAATATATACCAACTGTGAAAATCTGAATCTGAAAGAATGAGAGTGGAAGAGTATGCTTCAATTCGACGAGTATAAAGTAAAGCTGAATAACCTCCTGCCCGCTCTGGAGGAACTGGGCGACGCCCTGGGTCTGGACGCGGCGGCCCGCGAGGCCGAAATGCTGGAGTCGGAGAGCGCCTCCGACGGCTTCTGGAACGACCTGGAGAAGGCCCAGAAGGTGCAGCGCCGCATCGCCCAGCTCAAAAGCAAGCTGGAGGGCCAGGCCCGCCGCAAGAGCGAGTGGTCCGACCTGATGACCCTGTGCGAGATGGGCAACGAGGAGGAAGACGAGTCCCTCATCCCCGAGCTGGAGGAGGGCTACGCCAAGCTGGAACAGGAGATGGAGGAGGCCCGCCTCTCTACCCTCTTCACCGGCGAGTATGATAACTCCAACGCCATTGTGAACATCCACCCCGGCGCGGGCGGCACCGAGGCCCAGGACTGGGCCCAGATGCTCTACCGCATGTACACCCGCTGGGCCGAGCGCCATGGCTTCGACTGCAAGACCATGGACTATCAGGACTGCGACGACGGCGGCATCAAGAGCGCCACCATCATGATCTCCGGCGAGAACGCCTATGGCTATCTCCGCAGCGAGCACGGCGTCCACCGTCTGGTGCGCGTCTCCCCCTTCGACGCCAACGCCCGCCGTCAGACCTCCTTCGCCGCCGTGGAAGTGATGCCCGAAATCCCCGACGACGTGGAAGTGGACATCCGCCCCGAGGACATCGAGATGCAGGTTTACCGCTCCTCCGGCGCCGGCGGCCAGCACGTCAACAAGACCTCCTCCGCCGTCCGCCTCATCCACAAGCCCACCGGCGTGGTGGTCTCCTGCCAGACCGAGCGCAGCCAGTTCCAGAACCGTGATAACTGTATGAAGATGCTCCGCGCCAAGCTGGTCCAGCTGAAGATGGAGGCCCATCTGGAGAAGATCTCCGACATCAAGGGCGTCCAGCTCAAGATCGAGTGGGGCAGCCAGATCCGCTCCTACGTCTTCATGCCCTATCAGCTGGTCAAGGACAACCGCACCGCCTATGAGACCAGCAACATCAACGGCGTCATGGACGGCGATCTGGACGGCTTTATCAACGCCTATCTCCGCGCCTCCGCCACCGGCGAGTGGGCCACCAAGTAAATCACCCTATATGTTCAAAAGCCCCGACGTTTCATGCGTCGGGGCTTTCAGCTTGTCCAAAACCTGCTCTCCCCTATCGCGGCGACAGGCGCTTTCACGGCTGCTTCTGCACTGTGTAGGGGGCGGACACCGGCCACCCCACCCGCTCTGTGGGCCCCGCCGCCCTCGGCGGGGCAATGGTATACCTTCCCACCCGTTCTGTGAACATACATATTTATCCAAATAAATGGAGTAAATTTTCACATTACACTTTTTTCGACAATTTTTTACAATAAACAAATTTTTTCACTTTCCTCTTGCCACCGCTACCTGTATTTGCTATACTTTAATCGGAAATCATGCTAGGAAACGAGGAAATCAC
>DXGA01000085.1 GCA_019114165.1 Candidatus Flavonifractor merdipullorum
GGGGAATAGAAAAATTAAAATTGTATAAAATAACAAGTCATTCTCTTGCGCCGGGGAAGGAAATGGATTAAAATAAAAGTGTCAAACAGGACTGCCATACTTATAGTATGGCGGAACAGGAGGGATGCCAAATGGCTTTTTTTGACGAATTCAAGGAAAAAGCGGCCGATCTGGCCCAGGTAGGCATGGCCAAGTCTAAGCAGCTGGCCGAAATCGCCCGGCTGAATCTCATCAACACGGGAGAAGAGGACACCATCCGCAAAGCTTACCAGGAATTGGGTCGCATTTACTATGCCGAGCGGGGCAACGCGCCCGAGCCGGCGTACAGTGCGCTCTGTGAGAAGATCACCGCCGCCCGCATCACCATTGAGGAGAACAAAGACCGCATTGCCCAGCTGCGGGCCGAAGGTACCGACGGTTCGCCGGTCCGGAACGAGACCGCGGCGGAAGATACGGTGGACGCCGACCTTCCGCCGGAGGACGGCAGTTTCTGAACCGTTCCGGGCGATGCCCAGGGATGAGGAGGAACGAATATGCAAGGACAAGGCATGACGTGGAAGATCATGGTGGCGGTCATGGTTGCCGCCGTGGTGCTGGTCGGATTGGTGGGGCTGGGGCCCCTGCTGAATGCGGCCTTCTGAGCAAAGAAAATCCGGACCGGTGGGGGCGCCCGCCGGTCCGGATTGCTGCGTTATGGGTGTTTTTTACGAAACCAGATATAGCTCATGACGATCATGACCAAAGTAGTAATCAGGATGCAGGCCATCAGCAGGAGGAACATGGCCGCCTCCGGCAAAAGCAGCGCCGCCACCAGGAAAAGGAGCCCCGACCAGAACCACAGCATACCGGCCAGACGGTGGGTTTTGTTCCAAACATCCGGGTCGGAGATGGTCCAGGGGGTGCGGACGCCAAAGAAAAAGTTGGGCTTGATCTTGCCCAGCATATTGCCCAGGAAGAGAAAGAGCAGCCCCATCAACGCCGTCACAAACCGTCCCACCGACAGCGTGCCGGGGCGAAAGCTCTCGATGAACGTAAGGCCCATCAGCAGCCCCAGGAAGGCCACGACGGCGATGGCAAAGGAGTCGTAATAGCCCTGGAATTTTTCATAATTGTTCTTCCGGGGGTCCAGCTTGGGCAGGAACATGAAAAGAAGAGCCATAGCGGGGGCGATGACGCCCAACAGCAGCAGCTCCGCCTTGGAGCCGTACCGGTCCACGGCTCCGTCCAGCCCCCAGTGGAGGGGGACCTGGTCGGGGAGGCTGCCGTACAGAATGGCCAGCGCCGCCAGCGGCGCCAGAGCGAAAACCCACAGAAGGACCATGCACCATTTATGTTTCATCCTGTTTCCCACCTTTCAGACCGGCGATCCAGCCGGTGATCTCGTCCAGTACCGATAAATTCAGCTCATAATAGATCCACTTTCCCCGCTTATCGTCGCTCACCAGTCCGGCCTCTTTGAGTACCGACAGATGGTGGGAGACGCTGGCCCCGGTGATGGGGAAATGACTGCCGATCTCTCCGGCGGTCTTGGCGCCGTCCCGCAGGAGATGGAGGATCTCCCGCCGGGTTGGGTCGCTGAGGGCCTTGAAGGTATCCTGAAATCCCATGGCTGCGCCCTCCTTATTTAGAAGATTATCTAAATATAAAGTAACACAGCGCAGCAGGGAAGTCAAGAGATCATTAGAAAAACATCTAAATGTTTGCATGAAAAAACGCGGTACAGGAAGAACCTGTACCGCGCCTGATTTGAACGGAAAAGAGATTACAGAATGTGACGGCCGTAGACATACACGCCGGCGTAATAACCGGTATCCAGGCGGTCGATCTGAACGGAATATGTATTGGTGGAAGCGTGGATGAACTGACCGTTGCCGATGTAGATGCCCACGTGAGAGACGGGCTTGGTGGTGTTGGCCCGGAAGAAGACCAGATCGCCGGGCTGAAGCTGGCTCTTGGAAACGGAGGTGCCGTTGGCCAGCTGATCGGTGGCGGTGCGGTTGAGGGTCACGCCGAAGTGGGCGTACACATACTTGGTGAAGCCGGAGCAGTCAAAGCAGTTAGGGCCGTTGCCTCCGTAGACGTAAGGAACGCCCAGGAACTGCTTGGCGTAGGCGACGATCTGATCGCCGATGGCGGAGGAAGAAGCGGCCTCGGCAGTGCTGCGGGAGCCGACAGAGTCCTTCACGGTGACCATGTAGTCGCTGCTCACATAGCCGGTCTTGCCGCCGTACTGGATCTTGTACCAACCATTGTTGATGCCTACGATCTCCGCGATGGTACCGTCGGGCAGGGAGGAGACGACACCGTAGGAAGTACCTGCGCCACTGCGCATGTTGAGGGTGGAGCCGCCGGCGCTGACCTTGCCGTAGCCGATGGCGGCGTCAGCGGTGGTGGCGACGGTGAGATATTCGCCGGACATATAGCCCTGGACGGACTTGTAATCCACCTTGTACCAGTTGTTGCCGGCATTCTCCAGAATGATGACGCTGTCGCCCTTGGAGGCGGTGGCCAGGATGGTGGAGTCGGTGCTGGCGCTCTGACGCAGGCGGAGCGCATCAGCGTTGACGGTGCCCACGCCCACACTGGCGGCGGCGGCACTGACGATGCAGGCAGCGGAAACAACGGCGGTCAGGAAGACCGTTCTCAGGACCTTGGCGGGCTGTATCATTGGTATCGTTCCTCCGTTCAAATCAGGTGGGCCGTAAACGGACCCGTAAATGTCTTTGGCATTAAGGGGTGGTTTTACTTACCGGACAGGGCCCGGTCCAGCCACACGGCGGCCACGTCGATGGCGGCGTAGAGGCTGTCCTTCTCGGACTTCTTGACCACCTTGTCCCGGCTCTTGAGCTCGGGATCGGTGAGCTGGAGCTGGATGGCCACGCGGGTGGCCACGTCCAGGTCCTGAACCTTCTTGGTATCCATAATCTGGAGCAGGATGATGTATTTGTCGGCCATGCTGCCGTAATAAATCAGGTTGTCCTTCCGGCGCAGCGGATGGCCCTTATAAGTAAGGGGGATATTCTCAGTTGCCATGCTCGGCCTCCTGTTATCATTCTGAAAAACTTGTAACCAAATTGTAACACATTGT
>DXGA01000086.1 GCA_019114165.1 Candidatus Flavonifractor merdipullorum
GGACCGGAGGGATCCAGCTCGTTGGTGGCCTTGGCATCCAGCCAGCTCACGGCGCCGCACAGGCCCAGACGCTCGGGAGTGACGATGCACACGTGGCTGGGAGAGAAGGACTGGCACATGATGCAGGTATAGAACTGATCCACATTCTCATCGGTGAGGCTCTGCAGACGCTCGTCGCGCTTGTCGTAGGCGGGGATCGCCACCTCATGGCGGAACTTCTTGCACTCCTCGGGATCGGTGATAATGGTGATCTGGCACTTATCGATAACAGCGTCATAGTCGCTCTTAAGCTTGGCGTAGAGGACCTCGGCGAAGTCCTTCAGCCGCAGGCCCGCCTCAAAAGCGGCCTTGCTGACACGGACACGGATCATATCCCGCTGACCGGTGTGCATGACGCCCTCCATGCAGTTGACGTAGGCGTGGAACTTGCGCTCGAACACGGACTCGAAGTCGGTGCTCATGTTCTTGCCGGCCACATCGGCGATGAAGCAGACGGCATTCTTGGAACCCACGGCGAAGGAATCCAGGTCCGGCCCGATGAGGGTGAACTTGTGGTCCTCCACCTCGCTGAGTTCCTTGCTGCGCACCAACTCCAGAGCGTCCACACGGGAGCCGTCAAACTCCACCTGCATGTCACCGCGGCGGATAATCTCACCCTCGAAGGCGGAGGAAAAGGCCACGGGAATGTCGATCTTGGTGATCTTGATCTTGATATCGCGAGCCTCCAGGGAGGTGGCGTTGAACTTGCTGGTGTCCTCCTGGATGATGAGGCTCTTGGGCACCCGGAACATGTTGTTCTCCTCGGTGTCGTTTGTGATGACCGGGAAGCCCAACTGGATGGCGCCGGCACCGCAGGCCACGGTCATATCGTCCACAGGAGCGTAGGCGTTGACGAAGGCGAACACGCGGTCCATGGTGTAGCGCCACATGGCCTCGTAGTTGCCGGGCTCGGTGCTGCCGAAGATGATGGCGGCACGGAGAGCCACGCTCACCACGTGGGCCACGCTGCTCAGGTCACGGCCCAGAGCCACGCAGCGGACGTTGAAGCCCAGCTTCACGCCCTTCTCGATGCACTGGTCGATGATGCCACCCACCAGGGTGACGAAAATACCCTGGGACTGGTACTCCTTCACCAGCTCCACGCCCTCCTCAGCGGTGGGGGCAGCGCCGATGATGACGGCCACGCCGGGGATGTCCCGGGTCACCAGAGGAACGCCCAGCTCACGGACCTGGGCGTCGGTGAAGTGGCCCATAACGGGCTCCTCGTAGGGGCAGCCGCCGCTTGCGGCCCACTTCATCAGCTCGATCATCTCGGCGGACAGGGCGGTAGCGATGCCGGAGGTGAAGATATCCTTGGTGCGGTTGTTGCGGGTCATGAAATCCTTGATGGTGGTCTCCAGGGCCTCCTTGGCCTCGCCCACGGTGGCCACCTTCCTGCCGGTCATGGCGTAGAGGCAGGGCAGGCTGTAGGCGGTATCGCCAAAGGTAGCGGGGGCATCGGGCCCCAGTTTGGCCAGGGCCTCGTCCACGGCCTTGACCGCAAGAGCGTACATTTCGTCGTTGCCGGCGAAAACTCTCTCGAACAATGTCTTCATTTGACGTATCACTCCTTACGATTGCTCTCAGCACGAATATTTATTTTTCAGCGTCCATTTTTGCCTTGATGGCACGGATCTCCTCCACCGCCGCAGGGCTGAAGTCATAGGGAGACTTGCCGTTGCGGTCGGCGTCGATGACCTCGGCGTTGTAGTGGATGAATCCCAGCAGGTCCTCCTCCGGAATCCGTGCCCGGATGAATTCCTCATCCTCGGGGCCCCGGACCTTGTTGGCCACCACCCGGACCTTGGTGATCCCCAGGTCTGCCGCCAGCTCCTTGACCTTTCCGTAGGTCTGGATGCTGCGGGCGCCGGGCTCGATGACCACCACGAACTGGTCCATCATGCTGGCGGTACCTCTTCCCAGGTGCTCCAGGCCAGCCTCCATGTCCATAACCACCACATCGTCCTTCCGAAACACCAGAGACGAGAGGATGGCCTTGAGCATCACATGCTCGGGACATACGCAGCCGCTGCCCCCGGTCTCCACCGTGCCCATAACCAGCAGCTTCACGCCGTTGATCTCCTTGGCGTAGGTGTCGGGGATATCACTGACCTGGGGATTGAGCTTGAAGAATTTGTTAGCGGCATTGGCCCCGGTACGTTCCTCCACCAGCTTGCGCATCTTGGAGATGGGCACGATGGCGTTGACCTCCTCCTCAGAGAAACCCAGGGCCAGGCCCAGGTTGGCGTCGGGGTCCACGTCTGCGGCCAGGACCGTGCGGCCCTCCGCGGCGTACAGCCGGCACAGCGTGGAGGCAAAGGTGGTCTTCCCCACCCCGCCTTTACCGGTGATGGCAACTTTCATAACAGGAGATCCTTCCTTCTTTGCTCAGGCAAAAATGTTTTTTGCGATCCGCACGCTCCCGTGCGGGCAGGAAATCCGGCGCAGGCCGGAAATAGTTTGTATCAGATGCCGAGGGCAACGCGCTTTGCCTCGATAGCTTCGATCATCTTGTCGCCCAGCTTCTCGATGTCCAGCTCAACGGTGAAGTTGGCCTCCACCCAATCCTTGATGCCGTGCTCGCCTTGGAGCAGCTCGGTAACCTCGGAGGAACCCTTGGTGTAGGGATCCACGCCCAGGTATGTATCGATACCGGTGGCCACCACATAGTTACCGATGGACACGGCCTTCTCGCTCATCCACTCGGGGGCACAGCCCACCAGGGGGATCTGGGAGATGTTCCAGCCGGAATCCTTGGCGATATCGGCGGCCAGGACCATCATGCGGGAGATATCCACGCAGGAGCCCATGTGGAGGATGGGAGGAATATCCACCAGCTCGCACACGCGCTTGAGGCCGTCGCCGCAGAGCTCCTTGGCCTCCTTGCTGAGGAGGCCCGCCTTGGCCGCAGCCTGGGCGGAGCAGCCGGAAACCACCACGATAATATCGTTGGCGATGAGCTTCTTCATGAGCTCAATGTGGGCGGTGTCGGGACGGACCTTGGGGTTGTTGCAGCCAACCATGGCCACAGCGCCCCGGAGCACGCCGGACTTTACGCACTCCACCAGAGGCTTGGTGGTGCCGGTGACGTCCACCTGGGTGTTGGTGACGCCGTCCAGGCACTTCTTGATGGCCTCCAGGGAGTAACCAACAGTGGCGTTGGTCTTCATCTCGGGGATGTACACCAGATCCTGGTTGCGGTTCTTGAAGTTCTCCACCGCCAGCTTCACGATAGCCTTGGCGTTCTCACCGGCGTTCTCGGCATGGAACTCAATGAAATCGGAGTCCGGCATCCGAGCCACGGGAGAGGTGGTGATGAACTTGGTGTGGAAGCACTTGGAGAGGGGGCCGAGGGCCGGGAAGATGCACTGCACATCGACGACGATGGCTTCGCAGGCGCCGGTCAGGACCACGTTCTCCTGCTGCAGGAAGTTGCCGGCCATGGGAATGCCGTGACGCATGGCGACTTCGTTGGCGGTGCAGCAGAC
>DXGA01000087.1 GCA_019114165.1 Candidatus Flavonifractor merdipullorum
AAAGGAGGGATTTTTATGGCAAGTTATACACCCAATCTTTCGCTCCACCAGTGGGAGCCGGAGGACGCTTTTCTGCGTCAGGACTTCAACCAGGATTTTCAGAAGATCGACGCCGCGGTGGCGGCGGCCAAGGTAAACCCGTGCTGCAAGTACGGCACCTATGAGGGAAACGGCTCGGCAGTGACGGTAAACGTAGGCTTCCGCCCCAGTTTTCTGGTGCTGATTTCTACCTACGACGTGAACATGAACGCAGGCGATACCGTCTGTACCATGGGTGTCAGCGGATTGATGGTAGAGCATACCCGGTCTTACGGCAGCAAGATTTATCGGAGCTGCACCTTTACGGATACTGGTTTTACGGTATCGGAAAAAAGTGCCGGCGGCATGAACGTAGACGGCGTGACCTATCATTACATCGCCTTCTATTGAGCGCAAAATGCAAAGACGCGCAGTGTGTCAAGCGTAACATATGGCTTGTTCTCACAAATTAACCCTAAAGCAAAAAGATAGACTGGGTAACCCTTTGGGGATACCCAGTCTATCTTTTTTTGCGGCCCTATTTTACAACAGGTCCTTTTTCTGTATTATAAAATTACTCCAACACGGCGCCGCGGTCGGCGGAGGAGACCAGCTTGGCATAGCGGGCCAGATAGCCGGTTTTGATCTTGGGCTCGGGGCAGACCCAGGCGGCGCGGCGCTGGGCCAGTACCTCGTCGGATACCTTCAGCTCAATGGTGTGGTTGGGGATGTCGATGGCGATGAGGTCCCCCTCTTCCACCAGGCCGATGGTGCCGCCGGAGGCGGCTTCGGGACTCACATGGCCGATGGATGCGCCGCGGGTGGCGCCCGAGAACCGGCCGTCGGTGATGAGGGCTACGTCCTTATCCAGATCCATGCCCGCAATGGCGGAGGTGGGGTTGAGCATCTCCCGCATACCGGGGCCGCCCTTGGGGCCTTCGTAGCGGATGACCACCACGTCGCCCGCCACGATCTTACCGGCGTAGATGGCGGCAATGGCCTCGTCCTCGCTGTTGAAGACCCGGGCGGGACCTTCGTGGACCATCATCTCGGGGGCAACGGCGGACTGCTTGACCACGCAGCCGTCGGGGGCCAGGTTGCCCTTTAGCACGGCGATGCCGCCGGTCTGGGAGTAGGGATTGTCGATGGGCCGGATCAGGTTCTCGTCCCGGTTGACTACGCCCTCCAGATTCTCCGCCACCGTCTTGCCGGTGCAGGTGATGAGGGAGGTGTCCAGCAGGCCCTTCTTGGTCAGCTCCTTCATGACGGCGTACACGCCGCCGGCACGCTCCAGATCCTCCATGTAAGTGTCGCCGGCGGGGGCCAGGTGGCACAGGTTGGGGGTCTTGCCGCTGATCTCGTTGGCCATGTCGAAAGACAGCTCAATGCCGCACTCGTGGGCGATGGCGGGCAGGTGGAGCATGGTGTTGGTGGAGCAGCCCAGAGCCATATCCACCGTCTCGGCGTTGTGGAAGGCGGCGGCGGTCATGATGTCCCGGGGCCGGATATTCTTTTCGATGAGTTCCATGATCTGCATACCGGCGTGCTTAGCCAGACGGAGCCGGGCGGAGTAGACGGCGGGAATGGTGCCGTTGCCCCGGAGCGCCATGCCGATGGCCTCGGTGAGGCAGTTCATGGAGTTGGCGGTGTACATACCGGAGCAGGAGCCGCAGGTGGGGCAGGCGTTGTTTTCGTACTCCTCCAGGCCGTCCTGATCCAGCTTGCCGGCGTAGTAAGCGCCCACCGCCTCAAACATATGGGAGAGGCAGGTGCGGCGGCCGTCGTTCATGGTGCCAGCCAGCATGGGACCGCCGGAGACAAAGATGGTGGGGATATTCACCCGGGCGGCGGCCATCAGCAGGCCGGGGACGTTTTTATCACAGTTGGGGATCATGACTAGGCCGTCAAACTGATGGGCCATAGCCATGGCCTCGGTGGAGTCGGCGATGAGGTCGCGGGTCACCAGAGAGTATTTCATGCCCACATGGCCCATGGCGATGCCGTCGCACACCGCGATGGCGGGGAACTCCACCGGCGTACCGCCGGCGGCGCGGATGCCCGCCTTGACCGCCTCGGCGATTTTGTCCAGATTCATGTGGCCGGGAACGATCTCGTTATAGGAGCAGACCACGCCCACCAGAGGGCGTTCCAGCTCCTCCTTGGTGTAGCCCAGAGCATAGAGCAAAGAACGGTTGGGGGCGGCAGGCGCGCCCACTTTGATGACATCACTGCGCATAGATGGGTCCTCCTTATTAGATAACAGCTGAGTTGTATGATTACTCTTGAATTGTATGACTACATAGTATATCATAGAAAAAAAGATGTCAAGAGGTCAGGAGGAAAAGGCGTGGAAAAAGAGAATTTGGCCCAACAGACGGCCCGGGTGCTCTATGAGCGTATTGCGGTGGAGGGCAAGCTGGGCCCGGGTGACAAGCTGCCCAATGAGGTGGCGCTGTCCCAGTCGCTGGGGGTGAGCCGCACCACCCTGCGGGACGCCATCCGCACCCTCACCGCCCAGGGCGTGCTGGAGGTGCGGCGGGGACGGGGGACTTTTGTGGCCCAGGGGGCTGGAGAGGATTTCGGCTTTTCCGCTTTGGAGCGGGTGAAGGGACAGCTGCGGGACCTCTTCGAGCTGCGGGCCATGTTTGAACCCCAGGCCGCCGCCCTTGCCTGCCGCCGGGCCACCGAGGAGGAACTGAGCCTCATCTTGCAGCGGGGGGAAGAGGTGGAAGCCTGCATCCGAGCGGGGAAGGACCGCACCGCCGCCGACCGGGCCTTTCACGGGGCCATCGTCCGGGCCACCCACAACGAGTTTCTGGTGCGGCTTCTGCCCCTCATCGACCAGGCGGTGGAGGCGGCCATTACCTCCGGCGGCCACCGGGAGGAGCTGGCCCAGGACACCAGCCGGGACCACGCCCTTTTGCTGGACTTCTTCCGCAAGCGGGACGCAAAAGGGGCGGAATACGCCATGGCCATCCATATGCGCCACAGCATGGATGTGATGGAGCTGGGTGGATGAAATCCCCTCTGTGTGCTATACTAGAGAAGATAAACGGATAGGAGGAAGCCATTATGCCATCCAAAACCATTCCCCAGAGAGACCAGGTACCCCAGCAGTACACCTGGAAGCTCTCTGATATTTACGAGACGCCTGAAGCCTGGCAGCAGGATTTTGATACCTTGAAAGCACAGATCCCCCATCTGGCCGCCTATGCCGGACGGTTGGGAGAGAGCGCGGACACCCTCTATGCCTATCTGGAGGAGGAGCAGGAGGCAGGGACCCGGTTTTCCAACCTCCTCAACTACGCCCAGCGGGGCAGCGATCAGGACACCAGAGACGCCGATTTCCAGGACCGGGTGGGCAAGATCATGTCCCTCTATGTGGAGTTTGCCGCCGCGCTGGCCTTCGAGACGCCGGAGCTTTTGAAACTGTCTCCCGAGACCTGGGCGGACTTCTGCGCCCAGAAGCCGGAGCTCAAGGTATATGACCGATACTTTGACAACGTCCAGCGCCGCCGGGCACACACCCTGTCCGACGCGGAAGAGGCGCTCCTTGCCGCCGCCGGAGAGCTGGCCCAGGCCCCGGACGATATTTTCGGCAAGCTGGCCGACGCCGACCTCACCTTCCCCGACGCGGTGGACAGCAAAGGCGAGAAGCACCCCATGTCCAACGGCTCCTACACCCTCCTCATGGAGAGCGCCGACCGGACGCTGCGCAAATCCGCCTTCCAGTCCATGTATGCCGCTTACGGCGGCATGAAAAACACCTTGGCCGCCACCCTCTCCGCTCAGGTCAAGAGCCTCCAGTTCTTCGCCAACGCCCGGCGCTATCCCAGCGCCCTGGCCGCGTCGCTGGATGGGACCCATGTGCCCGAGTCGGTTTACCATAACCTGATCGACACGGTCCACGCCAATCTGGACAAGATGTACCGCTATGTCTCCCTCCGGAAAAAGATTCTGGGGGTGGATGAACTGCATATGTACGACGTCTACACCCCCATCGTAGAAGGGTTTCATAAGGAGATCCCCTATGAGGAGGCAAAAGAGACGGTTTACGCTGCCCTTGCCCCTCTGGGGGAGGAATACCGGGCAGTCATCCGGGAAGCCCTGGACCACCGGTGGATCGACGTCTACGAGAACGTGGGCAAGCGGTCGGGGGGCTACATGGCCGGCGCGCTGGTCCACCCCTATATCCTGCTCAACTATAAGGATGATATCGACAGCATGTTCACCCTGGCCCACGAGCTGGGCCACGCCGTCCACTCCTACCGCTCCAACAAGGATCAGCCGCCGGTGTATCGGGAGTATGTGATCTTCGTGGCGGAGGTGGCCTCCACCTGCAACGAGGCGCTGCTGATGGACTATCTGCTGGAGCGCACCACCGACCGGAAGGAACGGGCGTGGCTCATCAATCACTTCCTGGAGCAGTTTAGAGGGACCATCTACCGTCAGACCATGTTCGCTGAGTTTGAGCGTGGGATGGGCGGACGGTGCGCAAGCGGCGAGACCCTGACCGCCGATCTCCTCAGCCGGTCCTATCTGGAACTGAACAAGGCTTATTTCGGGCCGGACATGGTGTCTGATCCGGAAATTGCCCTGGAGTGGTCCCGCATTCCCCACTTCTACTATGATTACTATGTGTTCCAGTACGCCACCGGCTACGCCGCCGCCATGGCGCTGGCCAAGCGCATCCGCACCGGCGGCAAAGAGGCGGTGGACGCCTATCTGCGTTTCCTGTCCGGCGGATGCAGCAAGGACCCCATCGACCTTCTCAAGGATGCGGGCGTGGATATGACCAGTCCCGCCCCGGTGCAGGAGGCGCTGGATCAGTTCGGGGCGCTGCTGGATGAGATGGAAGAGCTGCTGAAGTGAGTTCGCTTCCCCAGCGGGGGACGGCCCTGCGCGGGCAGCGCCAGGTCCTTTTCCCGAAAAGGACCTGGCGCCGCCCGCGCAGGGCCGTCCCCTGTGGGGAATAGAATACCGGAGTGGGAAATACGTTGCCATTGTGACATAGATAAGCTATAATGGAGATGAATTTTGTATTTTTAGAATGAGGAGCCATTATTTATGACAAAGCTGGAGCTTGCCGTTCCCACTCTGTTCGGGCTGGAGGGCATCGCCGCCGATGAGCTGCGCCGCCTGGACCTGAGCAACGTCCGGGCGGAAAACGGACGGGTCTTCTGTGACGCAACCCCTTCCGATATCCCCCGGGTCAATCTGAACCTCCGCACCGGCGAACGGGTGCTGCTGGTGCTGGGCCGGTTCTACGCCGCCGACTTCGATTCCCTCTTTGAACACGTCCGCGCCCTGCCCCTGGAACAGTTCATTCCCCGGGACGGCGCGTTCCCCGTCAAGGGCCACTGCCTCAACTCCGCCCTCCACTCGGTGCCCGCCTGCCAGTCCATCGTGAAAAAGGCCGCCGCCGCTCGTCTGGGACAGGCCTATGGTCTGGAGACCCTCCCCGAAACCGGAGCGCTCTATCAGCTCCAGTTCTCCATCCTCAAAGACGAGGTCACCATCATGCTGGATACCAGCGGTTCCGGACTCCATAAGCGGGGTTACCGCGCCATCGGCGTGGCCGCCCCCCTCCGGGAGACGCTTGCCGCCGCCATGGTCCTCCTCTCCCGCTACCGGGGCCGGGACCCATTCTGCGACCCCTTCTGCGGCTCGGGTACCATCGCCATCGAAGCCGCCCTCATCGCCAAAAACCGCGCCCCCGGCCTGAATCGTACGTTCAGCGCCCAGAAATGGGGCTTCATTCCCCAAAAGGCCTGGCTGGACGCCGCCGGCGAGGCTATGGACAAGGAATTCGACGGCGTCTATGACATCTGGGGAGGCGACATCGACCCCCGCGCCGTGGCTCTGGCCAGAGACAACGCCGTCAAGGCCGACGTGGAGGACCTGGTCCGCTTTGAAGTGGCCGACGCCCGGAAGTTCGCCCGCACGGCGGAATATGGCCGGGTGGTCACCAATCCCCCCTACGGCGAGCGCCTCATGGAAAAGCAGGAGGCCGAAGACCTGTACCGCGATTTCGGACAGGCCGTCCGCGCCCTGCCCTCCGGCTGGAGAGTCAGCGTTCTTTCCTCCCATACCGAATTTGAACGCACCTTCGGCCGCACCGCCGATAAACGCCGCAAACTGTATAACGGCATGATCAAATGCGACCTCTTCCAGTACCAGAACCGCCCCAAACGGGAAAGGAGCTGACATGAAAACGGGCTGCAAGCGTATCTCCTGCCTTCTCCTCTCCCTGGCCCTGCTGGCCGCGCCGGTCCGCGCCGCCACCGTCTGGGGCTATCAGGAGGGCCTTGCCCTCACCGAAGAAAACGGCCTTTGGGGTTACTCTGACGTCAGCCGCCAAGTGGTCATCCCCATTCGCTATACCTCCGCCACCTCCTTCCGGCTGGGGCTGGCCCGGGTGGAGGAGAACGGAAAGCTGGGCATCATCCGCACCGACGGCACTTTGCTCATCTCCCCCGCCTACGGCACCCTGGATCACCTCTATTCCGGGCTTTATATCGCCCAGTCCGGCACCCGCTGGGGCATCATCAGCATCCTCCCCTTCCCCGACGGCAAGGGGGGCGTCACCCAGGTGCTCTATGATTTCGTCTACGACTCCATCACCCTTTCCACCCTGGGCGGATTGGAGACGGTAATCCTCACCAAAGACGGCGCCCAGACCCTCCTGCCCGTCTATCAGATCACCGATCTCATGCTCTCCAAGCAAATTCCCTCCGCCCGCTTTCCTCTTACCGAAGGGGACCTCCCCGACTTTGCCGACGTGTCCCCCCGTCAGTGGTACGACGTGTGGGTGGATATCGCCTGTAATGTGGGCCTGATGGAAGGGGTGGGCAGCAGCCGCTTTGCCCCTGATCAGACCCTCACGGTGGCCGAAGCCCTCCAGCTGGCGGCCGAAATGGAGAGCCGCCAGACCGGCGACAACTTCCACACCCAGGTACACCGGGATTCCCCCTGGTACCGTCCCGCCGTGGAGTACTGCCAGGCCAGCGGCATCATCTCCGCCGGGGAGTTCTCCCGCCCGGAGCGGCCGGTGACCCGGGCGGAAATGGCAAAGATTTTTGCCGCCACCTCTCTGGCCCAGTCCATGCCCAACCGCAACGACCTGGCACGGGTGCGTGTCTCCGTCCCCGATGTGAAAAGCGGCGACTATGCCGCCGACGCCATCTTCTCTCTCTATGCCAAGGGGGTCCTCACCGGCGGAGACCAGAATCTTACCTTCCGCCCCAATGATACCCTCACCCGCGCCGAAGCCGCCGCCATCGTCGCCCGCATGGCCCGGGCGGAGCAGCGCCTTATCCTCTTCTGAGCGATTTTGTGTGATTGTGAGGTGTCTCCCATCCGACACTTATTTATTCTCAACCCCTCCGCCGGGAAAAACGGGCAGGCCGCTCAGGAGCTGATGGCCCAAATCGAAAGCCTGCCTCTCAACACCGCCGTACGTTTCACCAAGAAGCGGGGCGACGCCGAGCGCATCGCCCGGGAAGAATCCGCCGACGGCCAGCCCCTGCGGATCTATGCCTGCGGCGGAGACGGCACCCTCAACGACGTGGTCAACGCCGTTGCAGGTCTGTCCCATGTGGCGGTGACCAACGTACCGGTGGGCACGGGAAACGACTTTCTGAAACTCTTCGGTCCCAACGCCAAGGAGCGCTTCCGCGATCTCGCCGCCCTCGCCGCCGGTCCCGAGGCCCTTTTGGACGTGATAGACTGCAATGGGCGGCTGGGCCTGGATATCGTCTGTGCCGGCGTGGACGCCCGGGTAGCCGCCGACGTCCACCGCTTCAAGCGTCTGCCTCTGTTGCGCGGCATGGGGGCTTACGTCCTCTCCCTGCTGGATAACGTCCTTTTCCGGGGCATTAACCGCCCTATGCGGGTAGAGACCCCCGAAGGGCTGTGGTATGAGGGAGAGACCGCCATCCTCTGTATCTGCAACGGACGCTACTACGGCGGCGGCTTCATGCCCGTCCCCGACGCCATGCCGGACGACGGCGTGCTGGATATGCTGCTGGTGCCCAAGGTGGATCGCTTCAATTTCCTCCGTCTGGTGGGGGCCTACGGCAAAGGCCGGTACCGCCGTTATCCCCAGTACATCCAGGACTATCACGGCCAGTCGGTCACCTTCTCCTCTTCACAGGACATCGTGGTGGTGGTGGACGGCGAGGTCCTCCGCGCCCCCTCCTTTACCGTCTCCCTCTCGTCAAAAAAGCTCCGGTTCTTTTTCCCCGAAGATCTGTCCTATGCCCCGAATTCTGGCACTCCGGCGCTTTGATTGTGAACAGAACATGAATTTTGCGAAAATCAACTCCCTTTTTTCAAAATTGGGGGTTGATTTTTTTGGCAAATGGAGTTATCATCATACTCGAAGTTAGCACTCAGGTAAAAGGAGTGCTAACCCCCATACTTGTCAACAAAGTATTGATTCATATAAGGAGGAACCCAACTATGAAACTCAAGCCTCTTGCAGATCGTGTGGTCATCAAGATGGTGGAAGCCGAGGAGAAGACCAAGAGCGGCATTATCCTGACCGGCTCCGCCAAGGAGAAGCCCGAGGTGGCTCAGGTCATCGAGGTGGGCCCCGGCGGCATGGTGGACGGCAAGGAGATCGTCATGACCGTGAAGCCCGGCGACAAGGTCATCACCAGCAAGTATTCCGGCACCGAGGTCAAGATCGACGGCGAGGAGTACACCATCGTCCGTCAGAACGACATCCTGGCCATCGTGGAGTGATCCGCGGTTCCCGTTTTTCCTGATACACTGAATTTTATCTGCGTTTTTTGATTTGGAGGTAACATCATTATGGCTAAGATCATCAGCTACGGTGAAGAAGCCCGCCGCGCGCTGGAGCGTGGTGTGAATCAGCTGGCCGACACCGTGAAGATTACTATGGGTCCCAAGGGCCGCAACGTGGTGCTGGGCAAGAAGTTCGGCGCTCCCCTCATCACCAACGACGGCGTCTCCATCGCCAAGGAGATCGAGCTGGAGGATCCCTTTGAGAACATGGGCGCTCAGCTCGTCAAGGAAGTGGCCACCAAGACCAACGACGTGGCCGGCGACGGCACCACCACCGCCACCCTGCTGGCCCAGGCCATCATCCGCGAGGGTCTGAAGAACCTGGCCGCCGGCGCCAACCCCATGGTCATGAAGAAGGGCATCGCCAAGGCCACCGCCGCCGCCATCGAGGCCATCAAGGCCAACTCCCAGCCCGTCAGCGGCACCGCCGACATCGCCCGCGTGGGCGCC
>DXGA01000008.1 GCA_019114165.1 Candidatus Flavonifractor merdipullorum
AATTATACCACAACAAGAAACATCAGGGAACTACAACAATCATATGGTATAGGGCTATATCCATACCATTATACCACAACAAGAAACATCAGGGAACTACAACAATTGCTGATGCCTTTGGTATCCCGACAGGATTATACCACAACAAGAAACATCAGGGAACTACAACTTGCCCGGCGGGGATGCCCAGGGAGATCACATTATTCTCCACCACTCAGCGCTATATCCATCCCGACAGCGCCGCCGCGCTGGCTGCCGTCAATACCATGGGCAGGGGCAAAGAGTGCTAACTGTACTGCTAACTATAAAATCTCTCGACGCGCTTTTCCACCCGCCGGGGCGCGTTTTTTCATTTTGCTCTTAAAATTGCAGAAAACAAAAAAGAGGACTGAAATCAACGACTTTTCGTCAATTTCAGTCCTCTTTGGCGCAGAAGGAGGGATTTGAACCCTCGCGACGGTTTCCCGCCCTACTCCCTTAGCAGGGGAGCCCCTTCGGCCACTTGGGTACTTCTGCGTGCCGATTATGGTCGCTCTTTCAAAGAAAAAGTGGCGGAGAGAGTGGGATTCGAACCCACGGCTCTTGCGAGTCACCGGTTTTCAAGACCGGCTCCTTAAACCACTCGGACATCTCTCCACGTCCGAACTTGTTTGGTCAAGCGACAGGTAAGATAATATCACACCATCCCCCTTCTGTCAATACCATTCGCGAAATTTTTTCAGTTTTTTTCTTCTTCCCCTTCCATTGTAAAACTCTGGAACTCACACGTCACCACCGTGCGCCCATCCGACAGGATCTCACCCCGCAGCAGCGCCCCCGTCTCCGGATCGCACCACACCTCCAGCTCGGTCCCTGTCCCCGGCACGCCCTCCGGCGCCCGGATCACCAGATGCAGCTCCTCCCGCTCATCCACCGTCTCCAAACCCGTGGACGCCAGATAGCCCTCGCGCACCCCGTCCAGCAGCGCCAGCGGCGCCTCCATGGGACTCAGTCCCTCTCCCGTCAGCGGGCCCGTCTCCACCGAAACGCCGTCGTACTCCAGCGCGCCGCCCTCCTCGGTCAGCCGGGCGCGCAGCCCCGCCACTTCCTCCGGCGACGTCAGCTCCAGCACCGTCTCCCCGTCCCGGCTCCAGTCCAGCGCCATCCCATAGGTGTACACCCGCTGGCCATAGTCCGCCGTCACCTCCAGCGTCCCGCTGCACCCGGACATGGAGAGATAGGCCCCACGGACCGACAGCGCCGCGCCGTCCGCGTCCGCGCCCCCCTCCCCGCTGCACGCGGAGAGGGGGAACAGCAGACCCATCGTCAGAACCAACACAGTCCATTTCTCTTTCAAAACGCGTCCCCTCCCGGAAGGCGCGTCCTCCAGCTCTTACCGGCGCATCACCTGACGCTCCAGCACTTCCGGAAGCCGCGCGATCATGTCGGAGGGCAGCATCCCATACTCGCCGATCTCACGGGCACACAGATCTCCCGCCGCGCCGTGGATCCATACCGCCATGGGTACCGCTTCCCGGCAGGGGATTCCCTGGCCCATCAGCGAGAGAATGATGCCGCTGAGCACATCCCCGCTGCCGCCCACTGCCATGCCCGGATTGCCGTTGGTATTGATATAAGTAGCCCCGTCCGGGAAGGCCGTGATGGTGCGGTAGCCCTTGAGAACCAGGCAGCAGCCGTGGGTCCGGGCGAATGACCGGGCCGCTTCCAGCCGGTGTTCGCCGCTCAGGTCCTCGTCGCTGAGGCGGGCAAATTCCCCGTCATGAGGGGTCAGTATGGTGATGAGGCCCTTCCGCTCATCCAACACATCTATATGCCCCGCCAGAGCGTTTATGCCATCGGCATCCAGAATCACGGGCGTGTGAATGCTGCGCAGCAGGGTGCGCACCACCGCACCCGCGCTGTTGCCCCGGCCCAGGCCAGGACCGATGAGACACACGTCGCTGCGCTCGGCGCTGTTCTGCACCATCTCGGTGGCCTCCAGCGAGAGATTGCCGTCCTTGCCCGCCGGCAGCGGCTGGGCCATGGCCTCGTCCAGCTTGCCCGCCACCACCGGCCACGCCGGCGCAGGCACGCCCACCGTCACAAGACCGGACCCGGTCCGCATGGCCGCCCGGGCCGCCAGCACCGGCGCGCCGGTATAGCCCACGCTGCCCGCCAGCATGTAGACCTTGCCGAAATCCCCCTTGTGGGCCGTACGGGACCGGCGGGGCAGGATCACGTCATGCCCCGTCACCGCGTTCAGATCGCTCTCCACGTTCACCACCAGATCCATGGGGATGCCGATATAAGCCACCTTCAGGTGTCCCGTGCAGGACATCCCCTCCCCCAGAAAATGACCCGCCTTGGGCATGGTGAAGGTCACCGTCACGTCGGCCTTTACCGCCTCGCCCAGAATGCGGCCGGTGTCGGCCTCCACACCGCTGGGAATGTCCGCCGAGATGACCGGGATGTCACAGGTGTTCATCATGTGCACCGCCAGCAGCGCTCCGCCCCGGATCTCCGTGTTCAGCCCGATGCCGAAGAGGGCGTCCACCATCACGTCGGCTTCCAGACACCAGGCGGCAAATTCCGCCGAGTCTGGCTCGAAGTCCTCCAGAATGCCGCTGCTCTCCCCCAGACGGCGCTCCATCTCCCGGCAGTCGGCGGTCATCTTGTCCCGCTTGCCCACCAGCACCGCCCGGACCTCGCAGCCCGCTTCCCGCAGCATCCGGGCCGCGGCCACGCCGTCGCCGCCGTTGTTTCCCGCGCCGCAGAAACACACCACCCGCCAGGGCCGGTCTCCTTCTTCCCGTACCTTGGCCGCCTGCTTCAGCACCGCCCGGGTCAGCGCCTGAGCGGCCCGCTCCATCAGCTCGGTGGACGGAATGCCCCGCTCTTTGATGGCTACCCGGTCCATCTCGCGCATCTGCTCCGCTGTTGCGATCTTCATACCAGCTCTACATCCTCTCTTGTCTATGGCGCAGGGCGCCTGTTTCCTTCTCTCTTATGGTGCCTACATTATAGGCCAGAGGAAGTCGTTCGTCAATTTTTTCTTGCATTTTTCCCTTGGCTGTGCTATAAATAGTCTTACATGTGAAGAAGGGGAAAATAGCGCGTGCCCCATTTTGACAGAGAGTGTCCGTCACTGGCTGGAAGCGGAGATCCAAAATGGTGCGCTTGGTTCGCCCCGGAGCGGCCCTGGAGACAGGGACGGTTGTGCCCGCCGTTATCGGGGCCAAAGTGTCCGCGCCTTGCCGCGCGGGAATTGCGGGTGGTACCGCGGAAGGGTTGCCTTTCGTCCCAGATCAGCTGGGATGGAAGGCTTTTTTGCTGTCTCGGTCCCATGCACGAGAGGAGGTTTCATGGGGAAACATCGCGTTTTTTCCATTTTGATTTGCTGCCTGGCGGCGGTGCTGCTGGCTGCGGGCAGTTTCTGTCTGGCCGGTGTGGCCGCCGTTGCCAACCAGCCGCTGACGGTGCTGATGTACCATCATATCGTGGAGGAGGGACAGCCCCTCAACGCCATGACCATCACAAAGGACCGGTTCGAGGCCGATCTGCGCTGGCTCAAGGAGGCCGGGTATACCACCGTCCTCCCCCGGGAGCTGGCTGCCGGAGAGCCGCTTCCCGCCAAGGCCGTCCTCATCACCTTTGACGACGGCTATGCCAGCAATTATCAGCTGGCCTTCCCCCTTCTTCAGGCGCTGGACATGAAAGCCGCCATCGCGGTGGTGGGCCGGGGGGTGGATTCGGACGATCCCCTCTACCTGACCTGGGAGATGTGCCGCGAGATGGACCGGTCCGGTCTGGTGGAGATCGGCTGTCACAGCTACGACCTGCACAACCTGGATCAGCGTGGGGGCCTCTTCATCGACGACGGCCCCAACGGCATCCAGCGCATCCCCGGCGAGACCGAGGAACACTTCCACCAGCGGGTGGACCGGGATCTGACGGAAAATATGGAGGGCATCCGCACCCATCTGGGCAAGCCGGCCACCTTCTTCGCCTATCCCTTCGGGGTCACCGAGCCATGGGCGGACGGTTTTCTCCGGGACCACTTCTCCCTCACCCTCACCACACGGGAGGGACGGTGCGATCCGGCCGGAGGGCTTTACGATCTGCCCCGGCTGGCGGTCACCATGGACCGGAGCGCCCAAGCCTGTTTTTCCCTGAAAACAAACATTCTACTTTTTATAAAGGAGCTCAAGCTATGAAAGAACAACTGGAACAGATTCGCCGGGAAGCCGTAGCCGCCATGGAGGGCGCCGGCAGCGCCCAGGAGCTGGACGCGCTGCGGGTGAAATATCTGGGTAAGAAGGGCGAGCTCACCGCCGTCCTCAAGCAGATGGGCAAGCTCTCCGCCGAGGAGCGCCCCGCCATGGGCCAGCTGGCCAACGAGGTCCGCGCCGCCCTGGAGGCCGCCCTGGAGACCAAGGGCAAGGCGCTGGAGGCCAAGGCCCTGGAAGACCGGCTCAAGGACGAGGCCCTGGACGTGACCGTCCCCGGCAAGGCCGTCAAGGAAGGCCACCGTCATCCCATGTATATCGCCCTGGACGAGATCAAGGAGATCTTCATCGGCATGGGCTTCACCGTGCTGGACGGCCCCGAGGTGGAGCTGGCCGAGCTGAACTTTGACCGCCTCAATGCCGAGGAGGGCCACCCCTCCCGCGACTGGAGCGACACCTTCT
>DXGA01000088.1 GCA_019114165.1 Candidatus Flavonifractor merdipullorum
GCAGGCCCACCTGATTGTTCACAACTGCCTCTTTCATATACATAAGCGTTTCCTCCCCATATGCACTGGCATATTTCAACTATAAGAATAGCAAATTTAGACGAAACCGTCAATGATAATTTATACAAAATCTATCTCAAACGAAATTTCGTCCCCGACCCCGGCGTGGGGATTGGTCATTTTGACGCCCCACTTCTTGGATGCATCCCCCCTTTCCCGGGGAAACCGGAAACTTTTGAAAAAATAATTCCGAAAGAAAGGGAAAAATTGCCGAAACTCAGCGCAATTCGGCCACGGTTACGCCATCCTCGCCTTCTCCGTACCGTCCGGGGCGGAAGGACTTTACATAGCGGCTGCGCTTGAGGTGTTCCCGCACGGCCTTGCGCACCGCGCCGGTACCCTTGCCGTGGATGATGGTCACTTCGGTCAGACGGCCCAGCATGGCGTTGTCCAAAAACTGGTCCAGCACGCCCACGGCCTCGTCGCTGGTCATCCCCCGCAGGTCCAGCTCGGGGGAAGCGCCCAGACTGCGCAGCTTGTGCTCCGCCCGGGCGGCCACTTTTTTGGCCTCTTTCTTCACCACGTCGCCGCCGCCTTCCACCACCCGGACCTCGTCCTGCCGGGCGGTGATCTTGAGGATACCGGCCTGGAGCTGGAGCACGCCGTCCTTGTTGACCGAGAGGACGGTGGCCCGGGTGCCCATTTTTACCAGCTCCACCGTGTCGCCCGCCTTGGCCGGACGGGTGGGCGGGGGGACGGGCGCTTCGGGCTGCTGGCCCAGACGGTCGCCGGCCTCGTTGAGCTGACGGCGCAGACCGGCCCGGGCCTCGTTGACCCGCTGCCAGTCGTCCTCTTTCCGCTGGCGGCGGCGCATATCGTCCAGCTCCCGGAAGACCTGGTCGGCGGTGTCCCTGGCCTCGTCCAGAATGGCTCTGGCCTCGGCCTGAGCCTTGGCCACCGCCTTCTCCCGCTGGGCGGCCAGCTCGGCCTTGTAGGTGCGGGCCGCTTCGGCGGAGGCTTCAATCTCCCGCCGCAGCTTGCGGGCAGTCTCCTTTTCCCGCTCCATCTCCTGCCTCTGCTGGTCCAGCTGGGTGAGCACGTCTTCAAACCGGACGTTTTCCGCATCCAGCCGGGCGGCGGCATTCTGGATGATCTCCTTGGGGAGCCCCAGCCGCTCAGAGATGGCGAAGGCGTTGGACTTGCCCGGGATACCCACCAGCAGGCGGTAAGTGGGGGCAAGGGAATCCACATTGAACTCGCAGGAGGCGTTTTCCACTCCGGCGGTGGTCATGGCGTAGACCTTCAATTCGGCGTAGTGGGTGGTGGCGGCCACCAGAGCGCCCAGCTGGCGGGCCCGCTCGATGATGGCGGCGGCCAGGGCGGCGCCTTCGATGGGGTCGGTACCGGCGCCCAGCTCGTCGAAGAGGATGAGGGTCTCGTCGTCGGCCTCGTCCAGGATACCCACGATGTTGACCATGTGGGAGGAGAAGGTGGACAGGCTCTGGGCGATGGATTGCTCGTCGCCGATGTCGGCCAGCACCCGGGAGAAGATCTGGATATGGCTGTCGGCGTCCACCGGGATGTGGAGGCCGCACTGGGCCATCAGAATGAGGAGGCCCATGGTCTTGAGGGTGACGGTCTTGCCGCCGGTGTTGGGACCGGTGATGACCAGAGTGTCGTAATCCACGCCCAGGGAGAGGTCGTTGGCCACGGCTTTCTTGCGGTCCAGCAGGGGATGACGGGCCCGGCGGAGGAAAACGCCCTTGCCGGCAATGGCGGGTTCGCTGGCCCCCATGCGGTAGGAGAGCTTGCCGCGGGCAAAGATCACGTCCAGCATGATGAGCAGGTCGTAATCCTGGGCAATGTCTTCCTTATGGGCAGCGCACTGGGCGGAAAGCTCGGCCAGAATGCGCTCGATCTCCTTTTCCTCCCTGGCCTGGAGCTCCCGGAGCTCATTGTTGGCCTTGACCACCCCCATGGGTTCCACAAAGAAGGTGCCGCCAGAAGAGGACACGTCGTGGACCAGGCCGGGGATCTCGTTTTTGTGCTCCGACTTGACGGGCACCACAAAACGGTCGTTGCGCTGGGTGATGATGGCCTCCTGGAGGTATTTGGACTGGTTGGAGGAGATGATTTTTTGGAGGATATCCCGCACCTTGGCGGCGGTGGAGCGGATATGACGCCGGATGGAGGCGAGCTCGGGGCTTGCCGCGTCGGCGATCTCGTCTTCGGCCACGATGGAGCCGGTGATGCGCTCCTCCAGGAAGCGATTGGGCACCAGAGAGGCGAAGAGGTGGTCGATGGGGGTCTTTTTGTCCTCTCTTCGTCCGCCGGCATACTCACCGGCGGAGCGAGCGGCCCGGAGCACGGCGGCGATGTCCAGCAGCTCCCGGGTATTGAGGGCGCCGCCCATGTCGGCCCGCTGGAGGGAATGGGCCACGGGCTTGATGCCGGAGAAGGAAGGGGTGCCGTTGAGGGTCATCATATCCGCCGCGGCGGTGGTCTCGGCCAGACGGCGGCGGACGTCGTCGGCATCGGTCAGGGGACGGAGGGCCAGACAGCGCTCCTTCCCCTCCTGGGTGACGGCCTGGTCGGCCAGCATGGCCAGCACCCGGGGCAGCTCCAGTGTGTGGATGGATTTTTCGAACAATTCTGTCATATCGATATGAAACTCCCGTTGGAATCAAAAATAAATATGAGTTTATTTTCTCACAAACACCTTGGATTTGCAAGCATGAGGCGCAGGAGAAAATTTTTTGACGCTGTACAGAAGAAAAGAGAAATGTAACCGAGATGTAACCGCACAGGTGTATAATAGCTCTACAAAATCCACCCTTATGGGGAGTAAGGAGGAAAATCTGTGCGGGAGAATTTTATGGTTCAGGTCATCAGTGCCCAGAATTCCACGTGGCAGGGCACCGTAACCTGGGCTGACGGCAGAAAAAAGATGCCCTTTCGCAGCGCACTGGAGCTGATTCGGCTCATCGACAGTACACTGAACGGTTGCACAGAAAAAGAAGCGGAGGTGGATCAGGCAGAATAAGCGATCCCGCGGAATTGTGAAACAAGGCAAACCGGTCGAAAGACCGGGACGCAAAGCTTGGGAGGCTAAAGCGGCTTTGCCGCCATGCCAGTCCGGCCGCCACGGATTCCATTCTCAAATCTTTGGAAAAAAGGAGAGAATGAATGATGTTGGCAAAGAAGCAAAACTTGAAGCGTGTATTTTCGTCCTTCCTGGCGCTGATCATGCTGCTGGGCCTGCTGCCCACCAGCGCCTTTGCGGCGGGGAGCGGCAAACCGGCTGAGGTCGTCGATCAGGGCGAAGTGGTGACCTCTAAGGACGGTCTGGTCACCGTGCACAAGACGGCCAAACACACAGACGGAAATAATTTTGACATTACCCTTGAGGTGACCACCAAGGATCAAGTGCAGGTTACCCCGGCGCAGCCTACCCATGTGGTTCTGGTCATCGACCGCTCCAACAGCATGGCCGGACAGCGGATCAAAAGTACCCGCCAGGCTGCCAAGGAATTTGCTCAGATTGTACTGGGCGAGGATGCGGCGGAAGACAACCAGATCGCTGTGGTCAGCTATACCCGGAGCTGGGAGTCCCGCATCGGTTTGAGCGGCGATCTGGGGGCCGTGGAAACTGCCATTGACCAGATCAACACCTGGGGCAACGAGACCTATGGCGGCACCAACATTCAGTCTGGCATCTATGCCGCCGAGCAGATCCTGGCCCAGGATAGCTCTGACGCGGACAAAGTAATCGTCCTTTTCAGCGATGGTTACCCCACCTATTGCTATGAGCTGACCGGTACGGCCAAGGGCGCTTGTACTGGCGGTATCATGTGGCCCGGCGATGTGGATGCAAGTACCATCCAGATCACTGGACGGGATACGAAATCCATCATTGGACCGGGCAACGACAGTGAGATCCAGGGCGACTGGTGGGACTGGTTCAATCTCTTTACCGGTGATAACCTTTCCCTGACGGTTACATGTACCATTGACGAAGCGGTACATAACTTCTTCCATGGGAAGAATCACGTTGAGTATCAGGACGTCAAGTACGACTATGAGACCGGAAGCATTTCCAAACGTGCGGACACTTCGTGGAACACGATTTGGGAGGCTGACCAGGCCAAGAGCAACGCGCAGCTCTATACGGTGCTGCTTTCTCCCGCCAGCCACAGCGAGGCGGAGCAGGCCAAGACGCTGATGGCAAAGCTGGCCAGCGAAGGCAAGTACTATGAGACCAGCAACACCAACGAACTGGCCGAGATCTTCAAGGGCATCGCGGGCAGCATTACCACGCCTACCAATGCCGGTATGGTCACCGACCCCATGGGTCAGTTCATCACCCTGGGCGACGTGTCCGGTCTGGCTGACCAGGGCGTGACCAAGACCCAGGACGGCCTGACCTGGAACGTGGCTGCCTCCACGCCCAAGGAGAACAGCGACGGCTCCAAGACTTACACCGTCACCTATCCCGTCACCCTCAATACCGAGGCCGAGGGCTTTGTGGATGGTCAGGCCTACGCCGCCAATGGAACCACCACCTTTAACTACACGGTCAATGGCGAAGCCCGCAACGTCAATTTTGACGTGCCCACCGTCAGGGGCTATGTGCCCGAGTACACCTACAAGGTGGAGTATTACCAGCAGCAGAATGCCACCAAGGGCGATTATGAGCACTATACCAAGATCGAGAAAGACACTTATAACGGCCCCAAGACCGACCTGTGGACTCCTGTGAGCATCGAGAAGGTGGACGCGGGCTACGAGACCAAGTACGCCTCTGACAATTACCACTATGCCAAGGGCGACCCGTCTTCCATCACCATCTCCGCCGTGGAGGACAACAACGTCATCAAGCTCTACTACGACCGGGATGAGGCCAGCGTTACTGTAAACCACTTCTATAAGACCGACAAGTATGATGCTGACGGCACCTTTACTGCCGGTACTTACCCCGAAACCCCCCAGACCAGCAGCACCAAGAGCGAGTATGTGGGCGAGAGTTTCACAGCCGAACAGGTGCTGAACTATGGTGGTAAGGCCTATGAGTTCGATCGGGGCGACGACACCATTACGGTGAACAAGGACGACTCCAAGAACGTGATCAACCTTTACTACACCCGCACCGAGGATGATCGGGCCGATGCCAGCGTGGTGGTCAATCATGTCTACCGCACCCACACCTGGACCCTGGAGAACGGCAAGTACGTCCTCAAGGACAGCGTTCAGAACGAGGATAAGGTGGAGGAATCCACCGGCCTGAAGGCTACCACTCAGTATACCGCCAAGACCAATCCGGTGGAGGGCTTTAAGGACTTCACCTACGACACCACCAGCACCAACAGCATTACCCTGGAGCCCGGTGAGAATGTCATCACTCTCTACTTCGATAAGACCGTGGATGACCGCGAGGAAGTGTCCCTTACCGTCAATCACCACTATACCAAGACCGTGGTGACCATCGGGGAGGATGGACAGCCGGTTACTACCGTGGATCCTGATAACCATGTGGAGACTGTGACCGTAAAGGCCTACAAGGGCGAGACCGTCACGCTTTCCGAGCAGAACAGCTACAAGGACGACACTTATAACAGCGACTCCGGCAACGCCGAAAAGCTGACCCAGACCAATGTCCAGGGCGGCGAGGTGATCGACCTCTACTACACCATCTATCA
>DXGA01000089.1 GCA_019114165.1 Candidatus Flavonifractor merdipullorum
GAGGTCTCCGCCCTGATGGGCCGGATGCCCTCCGCCGTGGGCTATCAGCCCACCCTGGCCAATGAGATGGGTGCGCTCCAGGAGCGCATCACCTCCACCAAGGACGGCGCCATCACCTCGGTGCAGGCGGTCTACGTCCCCGCCGACGATCTCACCGACCCCGCCCCCGCCACCACCTTCGCCCACCTGGACGCCACCACCGTTCTCTCCCGTAAGATCGTGGAGATGGGCATCTATCCCGCCGTGGACCCCCTGGAGTCCACCTCCCGCATTCTGGAGCCCGACGTGGTGGGTCAGCGCCACTACAAGACCGCCCGCGGCGTGCAGGAGCTGCTCCAGCGCTACCGTGAACTCCAGGACATCATCGCCATCCTGGGCATGGAAGAGCTGGGCGAGGGCGACAAGCGCATCGTGGAGCGGGCCCGCCGCATCCAGCAGTTCTTCTCCCAGCCCCTCTCGGTGGCCGAGACCTTCACCGGTCTGGAAGGCCGCTACGTCAAGCTGGACGACACCCTCCGGTCCTTCGAGGCCATTCTGGGCGGCGAACTGGACCAGTACCCCGAGGCCGCCTTCAGCATGGTGGGCAGCGTGGACGAGGTGGTCGAAAAGGCCAAGCAGCTGGGGGCGGTGTAATGGCTTCCACCTTTTATCTGGAGATCATCACCCCCGAGCGGCAGTTCTACATCGGCCCGGCGGAATCCCTCATCCTGCCGGCGCTGGATGGCCAGCTGGGCGTGGAGGCGGGCCACGAACCCACCGTCACCTCCATGGAGCCCGGCGAGCTGCGCTATAAAGTGGACGGACAGTGGCAGGTGGCCGTGGTGGGTCAGGGCTTTGCCGAAATCAAGCCCGACTATGTGATCCTGCTGGCCGCCACGGCGGAACGTCTGGACGAGATCGACCGCAAGCGGGCCGAGGCCGCCCGTCACCGCGCCGAGGAGCGTCTGCGCCAGAAGCAGAGCATCCAGGAGTATCATCACTCCAAGGCCGCGCTGGCCCGGGCCATGGCCCGGCTCAAGAGCACCCACAGTTGATTTTTCCCCCTCTCTTTTTGACTCGAATATACAGAAAAAGGGTCCCAGCTTCCGCATTGGAAAGCCGGGACCCTTTTTCTGTCTCTCGTTCAAAGAGAACTCAGTGTGTCGCTGTCTACCAGAATGTTATCGGTGCCGTGCTGGTCAAATTCGGCGATATAGGCGTCGATCCGCCGGTTGAGCTCCTCATAGTTGCTCTCGTCGATGGGGACGTCCTCCATATCCCGCCGGGCCAGATCCTCGGCCAGGATGTCGAAAAAGACGTTGTTCTCATATTCCATGATGGCCTCGTGAATGCCGCCCTCCACAAAGGCCCGGGAGGGGACCACTTCCCCGTTCCAGTCCTCCGCCAGCGTGGGCATTCCCTCCTCCCGCGCCTTGGCGAACAGGAGGCTCTCCACCTCGTCATAATCCTTGAACCGGTCGTCGCCCCGGGTAGCATTCAAGATCCAGTTGCCGATATAGGCCATGTCCAGCAGACGCCGGAATTGCTTGTTGGTCAGCTCCAGCTTCATTCCACATAACCTCCTTGCTGTCATGACAAAAGGGAACTCCCTCATCCTATATTATAATGCTTTCCCCCCGCTTGTCAAACCAGAGGGCGGCCATCGGGGGCGATTTTTCCTCCCTCCGCCTTTTTTGTGGAAAATAAGCCTTGTCTTCCGGGGCAAATGAGCATATTATATTGTCTGCTGTATGTAACTTACGAGCTGAGGATGGAGGCGTTTTTTTGGACCAGAGACCCATCGGCGTATTCGACTCGGGCGTGGGCGGCCTGACCACCGTGCGGGAGCTCAAGCGGCTGCTGCCCGGCGAAGATATCGTCTATTTCGGAGATACCGGACGGGTGCCCTACGGCAGCCGCTCCCGGGAGACCATCATCAAATATGCCCGGCAGGATGTGGCCTTCCTGCGCACCTTCGACCTCAAGGCCATTGTCATCGCCTGCGGCACCGTGTCCACCACCGCGCTGGACCTGCTGCGGGAGGAAAACCCCATCCCCGTCCTGGGCGTGGTGGAGCCCGCCGCGCTCGCTGCCGCCCAGGCGACCCGCAGCGGCGTCATCGGCCTCATCGGCACCCAGGCCACCATCCGCTCCGGCGCGTACGAGCGGTACATCGCCGCGGCCAATCCTGCCGCCCGGGTCATGGCCAAGGCCTGCCCCCTTTTTGTGCCGCTGGTGGAAAACGGCCGGGTAAATCCGGGGGATATCGTCATTGAGACCGTGGTGGAGGAGTATTTGTCCCCCTTGAAGGAGGCCGGTGTGGATACGCTGGTGCTGGGCTGCACCCACTATCCCCTTTTGGAGCGGGTGATCGGCGCGTTCATGGGCCCCGACGTCACCCTCATCAACGCCGGCGCAGAAGGGGCCCGGGAGGCCTGCCGCGCCCTCACCGCCAGCGACGCTCTGGCCAGCCGCACCGCCGGCGAAAGCCGCTACTTTGTCAGTGACAGCACCGCGGATTTCTCCCGTCTGGCCACCATCTTTCTTCAGGAAGACGTGACCGGTCAGGTCAAGCAGGTGGAGATCGGCGCACAGATCCTCAACCACCGGCTGGGCATCCGCAACGATACGCCCTGATTGGGAAAATAGGGGTTTACAGCTTCCTTTTTCCCATATATAATAGTGCGTACTTGCAAAACAGCGGAAAGAGGACCCAAAGCCATGAGCGAAAACAACGTGATCATCTCCATCAAAAGCGTGCAGACCTTTGAGGATCAAACCCCCGAAACGGTGGAGCTCACCACCGCCGGACGGCTGGAGCCTGACGGCGATCAAGGCTATAACCTCAGCTATCAGGAGAGCAAAGTCACCGGCATGGAAGGCACCCTCACCACCTTCCAGATCGAAAAGGACCGCATTACGCTGATGCGTCTGGGCCAGTTCAACTCCCAGATGGTCTTTGAGGAAGGGCGACGACACCTTTCCATGTACGAAAGCCCGTACGGCACCCTGTCCGTGGGCATCAATACCCGTAAAATGCGCGCCGACCTCGATCTCCGGGGCGGCACCATCTCGCTGGCCTACGACATCGAGCTCAACCATGCCGTGGCCGGGATGACCACCTTTGAAATCCAGGTCCGGGAGGCGGGAGAAGGCTCCTTTGCCGCCGGTCCACAAACCTGATGAAATGAGAGAGTGATTTTACCATGTCCAATCTGATCCAAGCCGCCCGGGAGCAGGTCTCCGCCCTGACCCAGAGCGCCTACGAGCGTGCCGCCGCTGCCGGCATCCTGCCCGCCGGCGTGGAAGTCCACGGCAATGTGGACATTCCCAAGGACCCCAAGAACGGCGACTATGCCTCCTCCTTCGCCATGGCCGGCGCCAAGGCCCTCCACATGGCCCCCCGCGCCATCGCCCAGGCCATTCTGGACCACCTGGAGCTGGAAGGCTCCTTCTTTGACCGGGCCGAGATCGCCGGCCCCGGTTTCCTGAACTTCTTCCTGGGCAGCCGCTGGTATGGTCAGGTCCTGTCCGACATCCAGGCCGAGGGCCAGACCTACGGCGCCTGCAACGAGGGCAAGGGCGAGAAGGTCATGGTGGAGTTCGTCTCCGCCAACCCCACCGGCCCCATGCACATGGGCAACGCCCGCGGCGGCGTGCTGGGCGATTCTCTGGCCAACGTCCTCTCCCGCGCCGGTTACGACGTGTGGAAGGAATTTTATGTCAATGACGCCGGCAATCAGGTCCACAAGTTTGCCGAGTCCATCCACGCCCGCTATATGCAGCTCATCCTGGGAGAGGACGGCTTCGAGTTCCCCGAGAACGGCTACCACGGCGACGACATCAAGGAGCTGGCCCAGGGCTTCTACGACCTCCACGGCGAGGCCTTCAAGGACGCCGACGAGGCCACCTGGCAGGACGCCATGGCCGAGTACGGTCTGAAGATCAACATTCCCAAGATGCAGGCCGATCTCCGCCGCTATAACATCGAGTACGACCAGTGGTTCTTCGAGTCCGAGCTGCACAACAGCGGCTATGTAGAGGAGACCGTCTCCATGCTGGCCGACAAGGGCTGGACCTACGAGAAGGAGGGCGCGCTGTGGCTCAACACCACCGCCCTGCTCAAGAAGAAGTATATGGACGAGGGTAAGACCCAGGAGCAGGTGGACAAGCTGGACCTGAAGGACGACGTCCTCCGCCGCGCCAACGGTTTTTACACCTACTTTGCCGCCGACATCGCCTATCACCGCAACAAGCTGGAAAAGCGCGGCTTCTCCAAGGTGGTCAACATCTGGGGCGCCGACCATCACGGCCATGTGGCCCGCCTCCAGTCCGCTCTGGACGGTCTGGGTCTGGACGGCTCCCACCGCCTGATCGTGGTGCTCATGCAGCTGGTAAACCTGCTCCAGGACGGCAAGCCCGTCCGTATGTCCAAGCGCTCCGGCAAGGCCATCGCCCTCCACGATCTGCTGGATGAGGTGAGCATCGACGCCGCCCGTTATTTCTTCAACTCCCGCGCCGCCACCAGCCCGGTGGACTTCGACCTGGATCTGGCCGTCCGGGAGGACAGCGAGAACCCGGTGTACTATGTCCAGTACGCCCACGCCCGTATCTGCTCTCTGGTCCGCCGTCTGGCGGAGGAGGACGGCGTGGCGGTGCCCGACGTGGCCGACGTGGATTCCACCCGCCTTGTCTCCGACGAGGAAAAGGCCCTCATCAAGAATCTGGCCCAGCTCCCCGAGGAGGTCCGCATCGCCGCCCGGGATTACGACCCCTCCCGCATCAACCGCTATGTGCTGGCCCTGGCCGGTGACTTCCACCGCTTCTACAACGCCTGCTATATCCGCGGCGAGGAGATGCCCGTCCTCCAGGCCCGGCTCAAGCTGGCCGATTCCGTCCGCTCCGTCATCGCCAACTGCCTGGACCTCATCGGCGTCTCCGCCCCCTCCAAAATGTAACCTACTTTCTTTCGCCCTACTTTCTTTCGAGAAAGAAAGTAGGCAAAGAAAGCTTTCATAAAGCGCTCGTTCGGTAGTTTATGCAAACCCGGACAGCAAAGAAAGCTTTCGTAAAGCGCTCGTTTGGTAGTTTTCGCAAACTTGGACGTCAAAGAACGCTTTTATTTGGCCTCGGACCATTGGTCCGGGGCCTTTCTTTTTTGGAAAACAGGGCAATGGACGGCGGGCGCACTGTGAAATCGACCGCCGCTCCACCTGGGGGAAGTGCATTCCCCCAGGTGCGCCGAGACCTTGCAGGATATGGTTGCCTTTTACCCGCAGGTATTTCCCCATGCGTAGAGGGCGGACACTGGCCGCCTCATCCTCCCAGTGGGCCCCGCCGCCCTCGGCGGGGCAATTGCGCATCCTCCAACCCTGTAGGGGCGCCCCTTGTGGTCGCCCGCCGTTCAGTTCCATGACACCAAAATAAGGAAGGTCCCGGACCATGTGGTCCGGGACCCTATTTTTTATTGCCGGTTCCATCCCGCACAGAGCACCGAACCGAGCGCTTTATGGAAGCTTTCTTTGCCTACTTTCTTTCTCGAAAGAAAGTAGGTTAGAAGCGGATGTTGATGCCGTTGACTTCCACGCCGTCGTCGGCACGGATGAGGATGTACTTGACGCCGTCGATGATACGGGTCTCCACCAGGTCGCTGTATTCCGGCTTGACGCGGATGGTGACGTTGGGGGTCCGGACGGCCATCTGCCGGGCGTCGATGAGATTGGCGGGTGCCAGCCGGGTATCCGCGCCGAAGGCGGCGTCATACTGCATCTCAAAGGCGGCCATACGGGTCTGGGAAATGCCGCAGTCGGCCAGCACCTGACTCACCTGATCCCGGGAGACTTCGGCAGGGGCCTCTTCGGGGGTCTCCTTGTGGGCCTCGATGAGACTGCACAGACGGTCCTGCACCGCCTGCACCACGTCATAGCTGCACTCCTCCTCCAGCGTGTCGCTGAGCAGATCCTGGAAGGTCTCCTTCTGCACGTCGGCAGCCATGGGGACCTCCAGATGGAAGAGAGCCTGGACCAGATCGCTGTAATTTTCCTTGGCGTTCTTGGTGTAATAGAGGGTGCCGTAGAGGTTGGTGCTCCGGTCGTCAAAGGCGGGGAAGAGGAAGCCCACTTCGGGCGGGGCGACGATGCAGTCAGAGGCCAGATTGTGGAAGGCGTTTTCAGTCACATAGTAGCTCAGAGCGGGCTTGGTGAGCTTGACGGGGCAGACCGAGCAGACGATATAAGAATACTGCTCGTCCCCGGCGTCATCCTGCCGCGCGCCGTCCTTGGAGCGGTAGGGCACATCATAGGTGTCATGGGCCAGCAGAATGAGATAACTGCCCTCCAGCGTCAGCGAGGAGATGACGGTCTGGAAGAGGGTATCAATGGCCTGCTGGTCGTGGAGCTTGGAATTGCGCAGGGCCATGAGAAGGCGGTGCTCGTCGCTGTCCACCACCTGCTCGGTGCGGAAGGCAAGATCGGTCAGATTCTTGCCCAGCGTGCCCGACAGGGTGCGCTTGAGGATGGCCAGGATCTTTTCGCTCTCCTCCTGGGACATGAGGCCCAGAGACTGGTCAAAACGGGAGACGATCTCCCCCTGCTCGTTGACATAGCAGCCGCACACACGGGAAATCCCGCTTTTATCGGGGCGGAACCGGCGGCGCAGCTCGGCGATTTCTTTTTCGTTCATAGGATAGACCTCCCGATTTCTTTTCTTGTACTGCATACTATACCAAACTCAGACTGACAAGTCAAAGCGCAAAAAGGAGCGCCGGTCCCGGAATGGGGCCGGCGCTCCACGTTTCTCAGGCCACAGGCAGGGTCACATCGCCCACGGTGATGGATGCAATTTCATCCAGCGGGAGAATCTGAGAGAAAATATCACTCTTCTGACAGACCACGGTATTCCCGTTGTCGTGCACGCCGCCGCCCGACAGCGTCAGATCCACGGTGCTCCCGTCCTTGAGCTGGAGGGTAACGGGCAGGGTGTTCAGATATTCGTTATAATTGGCGGCGTTGGGAGTCTGAACGGTATAGGAGATCTGGAAGGACAGGGGGGAGAGCTGTACGTCATCCAGAACGGCTTCCGTGCCGTTGAAGAGGAGGGTCTGTCCGGCATCCAGATGGACCATGGCGTCCTCAAAGGCAAAGTCGAACTTCAGATTCCAGGTGCCCTCTGCCAGTATGGTGGAGTTGGCGTAGCTCTCATCGGTCAGCTGGAGGTTGGTAAAGCTGGCCCGGGCGGTGCCGGTCTGGATGGGGCTGTCGGCGGTCATCATCTCCACGAACTGGATGCTGTTGTCGCTGGGGTCTGCGTCGTAGAAATAGGATGAGCCGTGCATGCCGCCCATGTGGCCCACGTCGGTGCCGGAGTCCTGGAAGAGAAGGGGCAGGTATCCCAGCTCATTGGCCGTCAGGTCATCAGCCAGGGGCTGACCGTCCTCCCGGGCGATGGAGTAGACGATGGCATAGCTGTATGTGTCGCCCACGATGGCGTCGGCGGTGATGGTCACGCCGTTCTGAGTGTCGCTGGCGCCGATGGGACGGCCGATCCGGTCAATGATCTCGGTCTGCGCCGGCGCGCCGCCCAGAATGGAGGAAAAGACTTCGCCGGCAGGGGTGAGCACCACCGTGGCCCCCGCGCCCACCGCCAGCACCAGCGCCGCCGCAACGCCCACCGTCACCATCCGGCGCAGACGGCCGCGATTTCTCCGGGAGACCGGCTGTTCCGCCGCCTCCATCAGGCGGTCCACCAGCTGGGTCTTCTGCTCTTTCGTAAAATGGAGCTGGTCCATACGATCCCGATATGCTTTCATGCCATACCCTCACTTTCCAGTTGTGTGCGCAGCTGCGCCCGTCCCCGGCTGAGCCGGGTGGAGACGGTGGCGGGAGATTCCCCCAGCAGCTGGGCGATCTCCTTGGCGCGGTAGCCCTCATAATAGTAAAGATAGATCACGGTCCGATACTTGGGAGGCAGCAGATTCACCGCCGCCAGCAGACTTCCCTCTTCCTCCTGCGGCGCGGGCACGGCGCTGGCCGCGTCCAGATCCACCGTGGTTTTGTGCCAGTGGCTCTTGAGCAGGTCCTTGCAGGCGTTTACCGTCGTGCGGATGATCCAGGCCTTTTCGTGCTCCGGTCCGGCAAAGGTACGGGGCTTTTCCAGCAGCCGGAGAAAAACCGTCTGACAGATATCCTGTGCATCCTCCGTATGTTTCAGGTAGGTGTAGCTCAGGCGTAAGATCAGGTCGGAATAGGTCTCCACCAACCGCTCCGCCTCCCGGCGGTCCAGGCTGAGGTTCATTTCATCACTTCCACTTGTGAGATTCAAAAGCGCTTTCACCTATCATACGATTGACAGCGGGAAAATCTTTCAAACCGGCGGGAGATTTTATGGCATGGCAGAAAAAAACGCCCACAGGCCGAAACCTGTGGGCGTAAAACGCGTGATGAGAGCGGATCAGTACATACCGCCCATGTCGCCGCCGGCGGGAGCCATGGGAGCGGGAGGCTCGGGCTTGTCGGCCACCAGGGACTCGGTGGTCAGCAGGGTGGCAGCGATGGAAGCGGCGTTCTCCAGAGCGGAGCGGGTCACCTTGGTGGGATCCACGATGCCGGAGGAGATCATGTCGCAGTAGGTCTCGCTGTAAGCGTCGAAGCCGTAGCCAACCTTGTTGGCCTCGCGGAGCTTCTCCAGCACCACGGAGCCGTCGATGCCGGCGTTGGCGGCGATCTGCTTGACGGGAGCGGTCAGAGCGGTGGCGATGATGCGCACGCCGGTCTTCTCGTCGCCCTCCACCTCGGGGAGGAGCTTCTCCACGGCGGGAACAGCGTTCACATAAGCGGTGCCGCCGCCGGCCACGATGCCTTCCTCCACAGCGGCGCGGGTGGCGTTGAGGGCGTCCTCGATGCGGAGCTTCTTCTCCTTCATCTCCACCTCGGTGGCAGCGCCCACGCGGATGATGGCCACGCCGCCGGCCAGCTTGGCCAGGCGCTCCTGCAGCTTCTCCTTGTCGTAGTCGCTGGTGGTGACCTCGATCTGGCTGCGGATCTGAGCCACGCGGTTCTTGATCTCGTCGGGGTTGCCGGCGCCGTCGATGATGATGGTGTTCTCCTTGGAGACCTTCACCTGGCGGGCGTTGCCCAGCTGAGCCATGGTGGCTTCCTTCAGCTCCAGACCGATCTCCTCAGAGATCACGGTGCCGCCGGTGAGGACAGCGATATCCTGGAGCATCTCCTTGCGGCGGTCGCCGAAGCCGGGGGCCTTAACGCACACCACGTTCAGGGTGCCGCGGAGCTTGTTGACGATCAGGGTGTTCAGGGCGTCGCCCTCCACATCCTCGGCGATGACCAGCAGCTTCTTGCCGGACTGCACCACCTGCTCCAGCACGGGGAGCAGCTCCTG
>DXGA01000090.1 GCA_019114165.1 Candidatus Flavonifractor merdipullorum
TCCTGTTTTTTTGTCAATAGCCCGGCATAATTCGTCAAAAATCGACATTTTGAATAATTAAAATACTTTGTCTTTGCAAAAATACTGTACGAAATAGCCCCCTTTGTGCTATACTCTGGTCAGAAACTGTCGCTCATCATGGGGGCAGAAAAACGGCACGAATGACAAGGGGGATAGAAGATGGCTACGCCGAAAGAGAAAGATACCCATCGGCGTCTGCGCGCACTGATCGCAGAGGATGACGACAGCATGCGCACTTTGCTGCGGTCATGGCTGGCGGAATCGGAGAAATTTGAAATGCCGCCCTTAGAGGCGACGGATGGCCGCACCGCATTGGAATATCTGCGTCTTGAGGGGCCTGATCTGCTGCTTTTGGATCTTGTGATGCCCGGGGCCAGCGGCTTTTTTGTGCTGGAGCATCTGGGGACACTGCCCTTCCGTCCCAGAGTGATTGTGATCTCCCGGGTGGGGAACGAACATCTTCTGGACCAGTTGTTTCAGATGGGCATTGACTTTTTCTTTCGAAAGCCGGTAAATTTGAATGATTTAACCGGAGTCGTACGGCTTTTGTTTGGTGCTCCTCCGGTTTGTAATCGGCAATATCGGGGTCCGGCCTGTGAGATCCTCAACGGGATGGGAGCTCCGCCCAAAATGATGGGCACCATGTGGGCTTCCCGTCTGGCGGAGGCGCTGGCGATGGAGCCGGAAGGAGAAATGCTGCTCAAGGAGGCTTATTATGCCGTCCGCCGTCCGGGCGACAGCGCTTATATGACGGTAGACAAGAATATCCGCGACCTGATCCAGCGGCTCCACCGGTCGGGAAGCGCGGAATACCAAAAGCTATGGCCTCCCTCACATGACCGCGCCCCCACCTGCGGCGAGTTTCTGCATCTGTTGGCGGAAGAGGTCCGCCGCCGGTGCCGGCAGCCCGAGCCGCCAACCCTGTCGCTTTGAAAACGACTGTTTCCAGCTTAATTTTTCTTTTTGTTTTCGCAATTTCCACAAAACCTTTACATTTTTTACCCCTACTACTAGTTGTATTGCCCACAAAACGATTGTAATCCTCTCCGTAATTTGTTAAAATAGAGTCACACCTGATTCTGCCGTTTGGAAAGGGGGTATGGTCATTCAGGATCATCACGCCAAAACAACCACTGCGAAACCATTTCGCAGCCTCGTATCAGGAAGGATGGATGATACACGCATGAGACACAGATTTTCTAAAGTTCTCTCTACGCTGCTGGCTTTGGCCATGCTCCTAACCCTGTTCCCTGCCGCAGCTTTCGCGGCGGAACCCACCGGCACATTCCAGAAGATCACCGCCCAGGAACAGCTGACCGACGGCCAGTATGTCATGGTGGTCAACAGCGGATACGCCGTGGGCGCGCTGGAGGGCACCTGGCTCACCGCCACAGAATTGGCCGATGAGACCGGCACGCTCACCAACCCCGCCGCCAATCTGGTGTGGAACTTGACTGTTACGGCGGAGGGCGTGACCCTCACCGACAACAACGGTACACAGGTCGCTCCCAAGGGCGGCAACGAAAACGGTATTAAAGCCGGAAACTATGCCTGGTCCATTACCTTTGCCGACGGAACCTTCCAGTTCCACGGCGTTGGTGACGATACCGTTACGCTGGCCAGCAATAAGCAGAGCCAGAACAAATTCCGCGCTTATAAAAACACCACCATCAACGCAGGTTATCCCTGTGACTTCACCCTTTATAAACTGGACGGCGAAGGCGGCACGGACCCCGGCCCCACAGAGCCGGACACCATCACCATCGCCCAGGCGCTGGCTGCTGCCAATGATACGGAAAATCTGACCGTCAAGGGTGTGGTTACTCTGATTGACGGTAAGAATGTCTATCTTCAGGACAGCACAGGCGGCATCTGCGTCCGCATGAGCGCCAACTTTGACGACATCGCCCTGGGCGACACCGTCATCGGCACCGGCAAGCGTGCTACGTTCAATGGCTTGCCCCAGTTGGACGGTTCTACCTATGTAAAATCCTCCGGGCTGGACCTCAAGCCTGCGGTCAAGACTATCGGGGAACTGACCACCGCCGACATCTGCACCTATGTGACTCTTCAGAATGTGGAAGTCACGGAGGTCGACGATAACGGCGGCAAGTATTCCAATCCTAACATTACCGTTACCGACGGCACCAACTCTATCCAGCTTTACAAGGCCGCCATTGAAAAGAACGAGGACGGCACCTGGCCTGTGAAGGCGGGCGACGTCATCACCATCACCGCCGCTGTGGGCGTGTATAACACCACCCTCCAGCTGCGCAACACCACCGCCGCCGAGATCGACCTGGACGGCACCCCCGCCGGTCCCATCGCCAACGGCGACCAGGTGGTCATCTACAATCCCGCCTACGGAAAGGCACTTTCCGGCACTTATAACGGCTACTATAATAACGGCACCGACGTTTCCATTGCTGACGGCATTGTGAAGGGCTTCACCGAGGCTGACGTGTGGACCGTGGCCGACAACGGCGACGGCACCTGGTCTTTCTCCTATGACGGCAAGAATATCGGCATGGATACCCAGTATACCAGTATGCCTTTGGGCGGCGTCAACGACAAGTGGACCCTGGAAGACGCCGGCAACGGCCTGTACTACATTAAGAATACCGTTCGGAATTCTTATATGGAGTATCAGGACAACTACGGCACCTGGAGCGCTTATCATACCATTTCCGCCGGCTCTGAAGGTATGTTTGCCCTGGCTTTCTACAAAGTGACCGAAATTCCCGAACCCGATCCCGGCGAGGGCCTGCCCGAGAACGGCGATACTGTGGTCCTCTATAACGTAAGCGCTCAGGGCGTGCTGGCCGGACAGGATGACAACGCGGAAAGTCCCTCCATCACCAGCGCCGCCGCCACTGCCGCCAATCCCATTGCGGAGATCGGCAACGGCGCCCGGGTCTTTACCGTGGAGCAAAACGGCGCGTATTACCGTTTCAAGACCGCCTATGACGGCTATCTCTGCTCCAACGGCACGGGCAACAACGCCTTCTATGCCAAGGAAGCCTCGGAGGATGCCGACTGGACGCTGGCAGAGTACAACGGCGGCTTTACGCTGGAAAGCCGTACCGCCAAGTTCAATGGAAAGTATTCTCAGTTCCTGGAGTACTACGGCGGTACTTATAAGTCTTACAGCATGTACAACGTCACCGACAAGGATATTTATACCTTTAAATTCTATCCCGTGTCTTCTGACGTGAAGGTCACCGACGGCGTGGTCAACGTGCCCACCGTCAGCTTTGCCGACGGCGGCGACGCCTTCGTGGGCCAGGATTACATCGTCTCCTTTACGGTGTCCTCCGTCTTTGGCGTGAAGACCATTTCCGCCAAGTACGGCGAAACGGAAGTTGTACCCACCGCCGAAAACGGCATGTATTCCTTCACCATTCCCGCCGCGGCTCTGTCCGAAGGCACCGTAGCGGTCTCCGTCACCGGTACCGACAACAAGGACGTGACCTTCTCCGGCACCCTCTCCGTCTCCGTGAAGGACGAGCCGGTCATCTCCTCTGTCTTCCCTGCCGCTAATTCCGAGACCGGCGATGAAAAACTCCCTGAAATCGGCTTTACTTTTGCCAATGCCGGTGAGAATCCCACCGTCACCATGACGGTGAACGACGCCGCCGTCACCCCCACCGTCTCCGGCGACAAGGTCTCCTATGTTCCCGCCGCCGACCTGGCCGACGGCCGCACCACCGTTTCCGTCACCCTCACCCGGTCCGACGGAAAGAGCGTCTCCCGCACCTGGAGCTTTACCATCGGCAAAGCCCAGTATCAGCTCTATTTCGGACAGCTTCACTCCCACACCACCTACTCCGACGGCTCCGGTTCTCTGGAGTCTGCCCTGGAGTATGTGAAGAACCTGCCCGAAAACGCCAACGTGGACTTTGTGGCCTTCACCGACCACTCCAACTACTTTGACAAGTCCGGCGAGGCCAACCCGGAAGCCGCCCTCTACGACACCACCCAGATGACCGCTTACAGCCAGAATCTGTGGAACGAGTACAAGAGCACCGTGGCCAACTTCAACGCCAGCCAGTCGGATGTGGTTGCTCTGGCGGGCTTTGAGATGACCTGGTCCGGCGGCCCCGGCCACATCAACACCTTTAATACCCCCGGCATCGTCTCCCGCAACAACACCACCCTGAACAATAAGACCGCCGACGCCGGCATGAAGGCCTACTATGCCCTCCTCAGCCAGGCGGAAGGCGCCAATTCCATCAGCCAGTTCAACCATCCCGGCAACACCTTCGGTACCTTCTCCGACTTCGCCTACTATGACGCCCTCATTGACACCCGGATGTATCTGGTGGAAGTGGGCAACGGTGAAGGCGCCATCGGCGCGGGCGGCTACTATCCCAGCTATGAGTATTACATCATGGCCCTGGATAAGGGCTGGCATCTGGCTCCCACCAACAACCAGGATAACCACAAGGGCAAGTGGGGCAACGCCAACGACGCCCGCGACGTCATCCTGACCGACAACTTCTCCGAGGAAGGCCTGTACGAGGCCATCCGGAACTATCGCGTCTACGCCACCGAGGACAAGAACCTGGAGATCAACTACACCCTCAACGGCCAGATGCTGGGCTCCATCATCGAGGAAGTCCCGGAAAAGGCCAACATCAACGTCACCGTCTACGATCCCGATTCCTCCGACTCCATCTCCAAGGTGGAAGTGGTGGTCAACTCGGGCGCTGTGGCTTACACCTGGGACGATCCCGCCCAGCTGGCCTCCGGCGAGCTGACCTGCTCCATTCCCGCTTCTTACAGCTACTACTTTATCCGCGTCACCCAGGGCGACGGCGATCTGGCGGTCACCGCTCCCGTGTGGGTGGGCGAGACCCTGAAGCTGGGCATCTCCTCCGTGGAGTGCGGCACTTCCACCCCCGTGACTGAGGAACCCCTGACCATCAGCACCACCCTCTTCAACAGCGAAACCACCAACGCCACCGTGAAATCCATCACCTATACCAGCGGTACCGAGACCCTGGGCACCCAGACCGATCTGGGCACCCTGGACGCTTCCTCTACCCTGAAGGTGGACTGGACCTACACTCCCACTGTGGCGCGGGTGATGACCGTCACCGTGGCCGTGGTGCTGGAACAGGACGGCATTGAGTACACCTACACCATGGACCTCACTCTGGATGTGCAGGATGCCGACCAACTGGTGTACATCGGCATCGACGCCTCCCACGCCAACGAGTATGTGGCGGGCAACTATAAGGACTCCATGGGCAACTTCGGCAATCTGGCCGCGGGCTACTCGGTGCGCACCGTGCAGCTCAACACCAGCGCCGATCTCATCGCCGCCTGTGAGAATACCGACGGCAAATATAAGGCCATCATCCTCACCGCGCCCTCCCGCCGGGACGGCAGCGCCCTCCGCGATCCCTACTTCACCTATTCCGACAAAGAAATCGCCGCTCTGACCGCCTTCAATGCCGCCGGCGGCACGCTGGTGCTGGCGGGCTGGTCGGACTACTACGAGAGCTACGCTTCCTTCCCCGCTGCCGACCATATGGCCGCCCAGCAGAACAAGGTCCTGGAAGCGCTGGGTTCCTCCCTGCGTATCGGCGACGACGCCACCAATGACGACCAGCTTAACGGCGGTCAGACCCAGCGTCTCTACTTCTCCACCTACAATTGGGACCACTTCCTGATGAACGGTGTGGAGTTCGACCCGGAGAACCCCAACAACAACCTCTATTCTCAGCTCTTCAGCCAGTACGGCGGCGCTTCCATCTATGTGGTGGACAGCGAGGGCAATCCCACCACTACCATCCCCGCCACCGTCTCCCCCGTGGTCTACGGCCACGCTTCCACCTACTCCAAGGACAGCGATAACGACGGCCTGGGCGGCGATTCCATGCCCAAGTACGCCGTTGCCGAGGGCGATGACCGCCTGATGGTGCTGGCCACCGAGCAGCTGGAGGGCAAGGGCCTCATCGTGGTCTCCGGCGCGGCCTTCATGTCCAACTTCGAGGTGCAGGCCCAGATCGGCGACTCCGGTTCGGAGAAGAACTATTCCAACTACAATATCTGTGAAAACTTGATTTCCTACCTGAATCCCATCACCGTCTCTCCCATTGCCGACGTGCAGAAGCAGGAACTGGAGGGCGTGAAGTACACCATCGAGGGTGTGGTCACCTCCAACGCCTCCGGCTATGACAAGGATACCGCCTTCTTCGACTGTATCTACCTCCAGGACGGCACTGCCGGCATCAACGCCTTCCCCGTGGCGGGCAACTTCAAGATCGGGGACAAGGTGCGCATCACCGGTACCACCTCCTCCTATCAGGGTGAGCGTCAGATCGCCGTGACTTCCATCGAGAAGATCGGCGAGGAGACCGCGCCCGCGCCCAAGGAGATCACCGCTTCCCAGCTCAACGACGGCTCCGTTCTGGGCAGTCTGGTCACTTTGAAGGGCAATGTGGTGTCCTTTGAGGAGGCCAACGGTCTCATTCAGACCATTCTGGTCCGTGACAGCGCCGGCAACATCGGCCGTGTCTTCATCGACGGCTACATCACCACCGCCAAGGACGTGGAAGGTCTGGAAGTGGGCTGCGCCATCACCGCCACCGGCCTTGCCTCTTACGACAACACCTTCAACGCTCCCGACGGTCCCTTCCCCCGCATCCGCATCCGTGACCGTGCCGACATCGTGTGCGCCCCTGCCGAAGGCATTGTGATCGTTGGTCCCTCCATCGACCGGGACGACGAGGAAGAACTGCCCGACGAGGAGACCCCGCTCTCTCCCAGCGTCTTTACCGATCTGGATCAGGACGCCTGGTACTACACCAATGTGGTGACCGTCATTGAGTCCGGCCTGATGAATGGCGTTTCCGCCACCAGCTTCGCCCCCGAGACCTCGGTGAGCCGCGCCATGCTGGCCACCATCCTCTACCGTCTCTCCGGCGAGACTTACAGCGGCTCCGCGTCCTTCCCCGATGTGGCGGGCGGCGCCTGGTATTCCGAGGCTGTGGCCTGGGCCAGCAACCGGGGTATCATCACCGGCTATGATACCGGCCTCTTCGGCCCCAACGACAACGTCACCCGCGAACAGCTGGTGACCATGCTCTACCGCTATCAGAAGGCCATGGAGGGCAGCGTCTCCCAGAAGGGCGACCTCTCTACCTTCCGTGACGACGACGAGATCAGCGCTTACGCGCTGGACGCCATGACCTGGGCCGTGGGCGCCGGCGTGATCCAGGGCCGCCCGGGCAATCAGGTTGCCCCCACCGGCCTCACCACCCGTGCCGAGCTGTGCACCATTCTGGTGCGGTTTGAAAAGCTCAACGGCTGAGTATTCCATCCCTTTCCCGCATAGGTAAACGGGGAGCCGCTCCCGCACTTGGGGAGCGGCTCCCTGTGTTTCAGACAGGAGGACAAGTATGCAACCATGGAAGGCGCTGACCAGGCGTCGTGCGGCATCCATTGCCGCCGGGCTTTTCTTTTTTCTCATTCTGGTGGCGGGCGGTATTGCGCTGCGGAGCGAAAACGCCGAGCTGACGGCGGCCCAAAAGCGGACGTTCGCTGTGGCTGAGGTGACCGACGTACTGGCGGACGACGCCCAGCCGGAGCCGTGGAGCGAAGGTCTTCGTCTGGGCGCTCAGACTGTGGAGCTGGAAATTTGCAGCGGGCCCTATGAGGGGACCATTTTGGAAGCCACCAATTATCTCAGCGCCTATTCCAACGTGGACTGTACGCTGGGCACCCGGGTCATCGTGCGCCTCGATCTGGATGACAACGGGCAGCCCTATGTAATCTCCATTCCCAACTACGATAGAGGGATCGTGCTGGCGGGCATGGTGGCGGTCTTTGCCCTTTTGCTGGTGGTCATCGGCGGCAAAAAGGGCGTCATGGCTCTGCTGGGTCTGGCCTATACCCTGGCGGGTATCTGGTTCCTCCTCATCCCCATGGTGTTCAAAGGGGCGGACCCCATCTGGTCGGCAGTGCTCATCGCGGCGCTGACGGCGGCGGCTTCCCTGCTGATGCTCACCGGCTTTTCCCGCAAAACCCTGTGCGCGGGCCTGGGCTGTGTGGGCGGTGTGGCGGCGGCGGCGCTTTTCGCCTGGGTGGTAAGCCAAATCACCCCCATCAGCGGCTTCAATATGAGCGAGGCGGAAGATCTGGTGCTCCGCGCCTACGACAGTCCCCTCTCCATCCGCGGTCTGCTGGTCAGCGGCATCCTCATCGCGGCGCTGGGGGCGGTGATGGACGTGGCCATGTCCATCTCCTCGGCCTGTCAGGAGCTGCAAACCGTAGACCCCAATATCACCCGGCTCCAGCTCTTCCGCTCGGGAATGAACATCGGCAGAGACGCCATGGGCACCATGGCCAACACCCTCATTCTGGCCTTTGCCGGCGCGTCCTTCAATATGCTCCTTCTCTTCCAGGTCTACGGCTATCCCCTCATCCAGGTCATCAACAGCGACACCATGGCCATCGAGCTCATCCAAAGCGTGGCCGGTTCGGTGGGCATCATCCTCACCGTCCCACTGGTCTCTCTTATTTCCTCCTTAATCTTCCCCAAAAAGGCCTGAAAAATGCCCCGGACCGTGCTGCACGATCCGGGGCTTTTCCATGCTTCCCTATCTCTTATCTCTTATCTTCTATCTCTTATCTTTTTCCGTATCCGTTGGGGTTTTCGCTCTGCCACCGCCAGGAGGTGGCGCACATCTCTTCCATGCCGTACTTTGCCGTCCAGCCCAGTTCCGCTCTGGCCTTGGAGGGATCGGCCCAGCAGGCGGCCACGTCGCCGGGGCGGCGGGGGTCCATCACATAGGGCAGCGGATGGCCGCAGGCCTTTTCATAGGCGTGGAGGACGTCCAGCACGCTGTATCCCTTGCCGGTGCCCAGATTGCATATGAAGAGTCCGCAGTTCTCCTTCAGCTTGTCCAGGGCCGCCACATGGCCCTGGGCCAGGTCCATCACATGGATGTAGTCCCGCACGCCGGTGCCGTCATGGGTGGGCCAGTCGCCGCCGAAGATGTGGAGGCATTCCAGCTGTCCCGCCGCCACCTTGGCGATATAGGGCACCAGATTATTGGGAATGCCGTTGGGGTCCTCGCCGATTTTCCCGGAGGGATGGGCGCCGATGGGGTTGAAGTAACGCAGGAGCGCCACGTTCAGATTGGGGTCTGCCGCGCAGCAGTCGGTGAGAATCCGTTCCAGCATCAGCTTGGTGTAGCCGTAGGGATTGGTGGCCGAACAGGGGGCGTCCTCCCGGATGGGCACCGTTTGGGGGTCGCCGTAGACGGTAGCCGAAGAGGAAAAGACAAAATTGCGCACTCCGTGCTCACGCATCACATTGAGCACCGTCAGGGTATTGGTCAGGTTATTGGTGTAATACTCCAGCGGCTTGCGCACGCTCTCCCCCACCGCCTTGAGGGCGGCAAAGTGAATGACGGCCTCAATGTCAGGGTGGGCATCAAAGAGGGCCTCGGTGGCCCTGCGGTCGCACAGATCCGCTTTCACAAAGGGCACCGTCTTCCCGGTGATCTCCTCCACCCGCCGGAGGGCTTCCCGGCTGGCGTTGATCAGGTTGTCGGCCACTACTACGTCATAGCCCGCCTCCAGCAAGGCCACGCAGGTATGGGTGCCAATGTATCCCGCGCCGCCGCTGACCAGAATCTTCATCTCTTCCGCTTCCTTTCTATCCTTCCCCTGCGGGAAGCAGCTCCAATAGCATGACCTCCGGCGGATTGCCGAACCGGGGCAGCCGTTCCCGCTGGGTTCCTAAACCACTTGTAATCGCCAGTGTAATTTTA
>DXGA01000091.1 GCA_019114165.1 Candidatus Flavonifractor merdipullorum
GCGGAAAAATCCGGCAGGCCCTCCGCAGCGATGAGTTCCGCTTCTTTATGGGCGTGGTGATCGTCAGCATTGTGCTGATCACGTGTAATCTGTGGTTTACCGGGGGCTACTTTACATCTCTGGGCGACACCATCCGCGCCGCGGCCTTCCAGGTGTCCACTATTATCTCCACCACCGGCTTCTCCAGCGTGGACTTTGACCTGTGGCCGGAGTTCTCCCGTTTCCTGATTGTCATCCTCATGTTTATCGGCGCCTGTGCCGGTTCCACCGGCGGCGCCCTCAAATGCTCCCGGGTGCTGGTTGTCTTTAAGTGTATCCGCCGGGAGATCAATCAGGTGATCCATCCCCGCTCGGTCAATGTGGTCAAGCTGGACGGCAAGGTGCTGCCGGAGGACACCCTGCGCTCCATCCTGATCTTCTTTGCCGCGTACATCCTCGTCGTCCTGACCGCCGGGCTGGTGGTGGCGCTGGACAATTTCTCCTTCGGCACCACCTTTACCGCCGTGGTCTCCTGCATCGGCAACATCGGTCCCGGTCTGGAGATGGTGGGCCCCATGGGGAACTACTCCGCCTTCTCCCTGCTGTCCAAGCTGGTGCTCACCCTGTGCATGATTGTGGGCCGGCTGGAGTTGCTCCCCATTCTGGTCCTCTTCAGCAAGCGGGCCTGGAGCCGTTCCTGAGCCCTGCCGCTCTCTTCCACGGAGGAATCAACCGACATGAAAACCACCAAGGAGCTTATCCGGAATACTGCCCGTGACCTCTTCAATGAGCGGGGATACCGGGCGGTTTCCATGCGCAATATTGCCGATGCGCTGGGCATCAGCGTGGGCAACCTGACCTATCACTACCCCCACAAGGAGCTGCTGATGGAGGCCATTATGGACGCCGAGCTGGGCACCATGCCCGCCGCGCCCGACCCCGGTCTGTCCGGGCTCAACCGCCTGCTGGAGCGGATGCTGGAGTCCTTTTTTGAGACCCCCTTCTACTTCAACGACCCGGCGCTGTACAGCTCCGTCCCCCGTCTTCAGGACCGCCACGCCGCCAGCGTGGAGGCGCTGCTGGCCGTCCTGCGGGACACCATCGCCGGCTGCACCGAGCTGGGGCTGTTTGTCCCGGCGCTGAGCGGCAGCCGTCTGGAGCAGGTGACCCGCCTGCTCATGCTCAGCCACACCGGCTGGGCCCAGCACAACGCCACCTGGCCCGACTCCTATTTTATCTCCGTTGGGGAGATGATGGAGACCCAGTGGGCGGTGCTCATGCCCTATCTGACCCCTGCCGGTCAGGCGGCCTATGCCGCTCTGACACAGCGGACGGAGGTCTGAACCATTAAAAAATAAAGGAGAGGTCCGCAGCACTGCGGGCCTCTCCTTTTATTATGTTCTGCTTCAGTTCTCTTCCACGTATTCGCCGTTCTGGATGCGCTCATAGAGGGTCTTGAGCATGTCCAGATAGGTGGGCGTCTCGGCCAGGGTGGCGCCGGAGACGGCGTCGGGGGTCTGCCAGTAGCCCTCGTCGTTCTGGGTCATGCCGCCGTCGGCGTAGTAGTCGTAGTCAAAGCCGTTCTCCAGCACAAAGTCCTTGATGGCCTGCATGTTGCCGGGGAAGGTGATGGGGCTGGGCCAGAAGTCCGTACCGTGGCCGTTGGTCTCCTTGGCCTCAATCTGGCAGGTCATGGCCACGTTCTCGTCGTCGGCGCTGGTGACGCTCTGGGCGCTCTTGAGAATGTAGGCGGGCTGGGCAGAGGCGTCCACGTACCACTTGCCGCCCGCTTCGGTGGCCACATAGTCGTTCATCTTCACGCTCTGGCCGTCAATGTCGGCGGAGTAGACCACGGCCACCTCACAGGCAGGGTCGCTGCCCAGCTCGCCGGTCCACACCACATCGCCGATCTGGATGTACTTTGCAAAGTTGCACTCGGTCTCGCCGGCGGTGAAGGTAATGAGTCCGTCCTCGCCCAGGGCGGAGATCACCGCCTCGTCGGTCATGTTGCCCCAGCCGCCGGCGGCGCCGTTGTCATCCCAGGGCAGCATGGGCTCGTAGAACTGCACCGCATAGGCCTGGTTGTTGTCCAGATCCCAGTAGAGGGTAGCCTTGATGACGCAGTCCTGAGCGGAGGTCACGTCCTTGGTGTAGATGCCGTAGGTGGTGGCGCTGACAATCTTGCGGTCGCTGGGGATCTCCACAGGCTCAGCGCCGGTGGGATAGGAGGCCGTCTCCCCGCCCTCGTCGCCGCCGTCGGCCTCAAAGGGGTTGGCCTCCGGATCCAGGGCGTTGAGCACGGCGGCACGGCAGCCGTCGCTGGTGTAGGTGGCGCCGGACACGCCGTCAATCTCAGCGCCGTTGCCGGCCACCACCTGCTCCGCCAGCTCCTCCAGAGCGGCGCCGCCGATCTCGGCGGTCTCGTCGGGGGCGTCAAAGCTGACGGCAGTGATGACGCCGTCCTCCACCGTCAGGGTGGCAGTGATGACACCGCCGAAGCCCTGGCCCTGACCGGTCAGGGTCTCGCTCTGGGTGGCGGAAGGGCTGACGGAGGGCTGGGCGCTCTCTTCCGTCTCAGGCGCGCTGCAGGCCGCTGTGCTCACCAGCAGTGCGGCTGCGGCACAGGCAGAAATCCATTTCTTGTTCATGGCAGAATGCTCCTTTCATTTTAGTACTATCGTACTAATTTGAAGAAAGCATATCACGCGCTTTTCTGTTCTGCAAGCACTGTTTTTTGCTGCTATATTTTACAAACTGCCAATTCAGAAAGCTTTTCCGCACAAAAAGTCCCCTTTTCTTTTTTTCATGGCCGCTTTTTGTCAAATTTTTATCGAACTCGTCAGTTCCAACAGTTTTTGCCCATTTCCCCTTAAAATTTTTTCTTTCGCATG
>DXGA01000092.1 GCA_019114165.1 Candidatus Flavonifractor merdipullorum
AATACAGCAATTTGCCCCGCTTTTTTCAAAGCGGGGCAAATTTTCTGCTCCTGTGCAAAAAGCAACGGTATGATTACACGCTTTCGGGATTGGGCTTGGGAAGAATCAGGTTGAGGAAGATGGCCATAATGGCGGTCACCACCACGGGAGAAGAGCCAAAGACCATGGTCACCCATTCGGGGAAACCGGCCAGACAGCCCTGGACCTGGCTGATGCCCACGCCCAGCGCCACAGAAAGGCCCACCACCGTGCGGGCACGCATATCAAAGCGCTCAGAGGTGATCATGCTCACGCCGGTCATGGTGATCATGGCGAACACCGACACCGTAGCGCCGCCGATGACGCTCTGGGGAATGGTGGTCAGGATGGAAGCGATCTTGGGCACAAAACCGGCCACGGCCAACACCACGGCGGCAAAGACGAAGACCGCCCGGTTGATGACCCGGTTCACGGTGATGATGCCCACGTTCTGGCTGTAAGAGGCGGTGGGCAGGCCGCCGAAGAGTGCGCCCACCACGCTCATCACGCCCTGGCCCACGATACCGCCCCGCAGCTCTTTATCGGTGGGCATGCGGTCCATGCCGCCGATGGTGGTGGAGCTCAGGTCGCCGATGGTCTGAACGGCGTTGACCATGTACACGATAGCCAGCGAGACAATGGCGCTGGGCTCAAAGGCAATTTCAAAATGCATGGGAGTGGGCACCTGGAAGAGTCCGGCCTGACCCACGGCGGAGAATTCCACCAGGCCCAGGGGAATGGAGATCACATAGCCCACGATGATGCCCCATAGAATGGCGCCCAGCTTGAGGACGCCCTTGCCAAAGTTCTGGAGGATGAGCACCACCAGGAAGGTGATGATGGCCACCAGCCAGCTCTTGGGGGAGGCGTAATCAGGCTTACCCACGCCGCCGGCCATGTACTTGATGGCGGTGGGATAGAGGGAAAGGCCGATGGTAAAGATGACGGTGCCGGTGACCAGGGGCGGGAAGAGCACCCGAATCTGTTTGACGAAAATACCAAAGAGGATGGCGACGATACCGCCTATGATTTCAGCGCCCAAAATCTCCGGCAGGCCGAACTGCTGACCAATGGCCTGGAGGGTGGGAACATAGGCAAAGCTGATGCCCATAATGACGGGGAGCCGGGAACCGATGGGACCGATGGGGAAAAGCTGGATCAGCGTGGCAACGGCGGTGACCAGAAGCGACACCTGAATGAGCAGGGTCTGATCCGCGCCGGTGATGCCGCAGCTGCCGGCAATCATAATGGCGGGGGTAACGATGCCCACTACGGCGGCCACCACATGCTGAAGGCCCAGCGGGACCATCTGTCCCAGGGGTGGGACGCCTTCATACTGGAAGACAGTGGCCCGCTTGAAGGGAGCGGCTTGTTTCATGAACTTCCACCTCACAAATTTTTTGTTTGCCCAAAAGAATAATTATTTCATCTATAAATATACGCCATTTTCCAGTGTGTTTCAAGTGCGTTGTGCCCATCGAAACGCCAAATAATCCCTTCCTTTTTTAGTAATTTTAACGAACTTTTTTCTGTGCTGCCGGCCAGATGCCGCACCCCCACCCACCGCAAAAAACGCACCTTATTTTAACACAGTCCCCGCCCAAAAGCAAAAAGAAAGGCTCCGGACCGTCAGGTCCGAAGCCTTTCGTCATTTGATTTCAGTGGAGATCTCAGCAGTGGATACGGGTGCCGGTCTTGCCTGCCACGCCGTCCCTGGCCTTCTCCAGCAGGGTGATGAGAGCGGTACGCCCCTCGCCGGACTGGGCAAAACGCAGCGCCGCTTCCACCTTGGGCAGCATGGAGCCGGGGGCGAATTCGCCGTCGGCGATGTACTTCTCCGCCTCGGCGGGGGTAAGGTCGTCCAGCCACTTCACATCGGGCTTGCCGAAGTGGATGGCCACCTTCTCCACGGCGGTGAGGATGATGAGGCAGTCGGCGTTGAGCTGCTGCGCCATGACACAGGAGGCGAAATCCTTGTCGATGACAGCCGCCGCGCCCTTGAGGTGGTGACCCTCGGTGGTAAAGACGGGGATACCGCCGCCGCCGCAGGCGACCACCACATGGTCGGTCTCCACCAGCGCCCGGATGGTGTCGATCTCCACGATGGACTGGGGCTGGGGAGAGGCCACCACACGGCGATAGCCGCGGCCGGCATCCTCCACCACGTTATAGCCGCGCTCTTCCACCATCTTGTCGGCCTCCTCCTTGGTCATGAAGGAGCCGATGGGCTTGGTGGGCTTCTGGAAGGCGGGGTCGTTGGGGTCCACTTCCACCTGGGTGAGCACCGTGGCCACGCCCTTGTCGATGCCACGGTTCAGCAGCTCCTCCCGGAGGGCGTTCTGGAGATCGTAACCGATATAGCCCTGACTCATGGCCACGCACACCGAGAGCGGACAGGGAATGTACTTCTCCGGATTGGAGCGGGTGAGCTCGGTCATAGCCGCCTGGATCATGCCCACCTGGGGGCCGTTGCCGTGGGCGATGATGACTTCGTGGCCTTCCTCGATGAGGTCGGCAATGGCGCGGGCGGTCTGCTTGACGGCGGCCATCTGTTCGGGCAGGTTGTTGCCCAGGGCATTGCCGCCCAGCGCGATAACAATTCGTTTACCCATATCGAAAAATTACCTCCTGTGTAGAAACAGAAAGGCCCGTTCGCACATACTCTGCCAGCATCGTAGGGGCGAACGGGCCAAAATCACGTTACGTCAGGACGCGGAGACCGCGCCGGTTCTCAGGCCTGGAACCAACGGGCCATGCCGCGCTCTTCCAGAGCCTTCAGAGTGGCCTGGGGATCCTTGCACTTGGCCAGAAGGATCATAGCGGCGATGATGTAGGGCTTGAAGGAAGCTTCCTTGTACAGGGGATCGCGGTAACGATCGAACACGGAGGCCTCCACCTCGCCGTCCACGCAGGACACGCCGTTGATGTCGGCGGGCAGGCAGTGCAGGTACAGGGCCTTGCCGTCCTTGGTGGTCTTCATCAGCTCTTCGGTGCAGCACCAATCCTTATGCTCGGCGTTCTGGGCCAGCAGGCGCTGCTCCAGGGCCTTGATGCCGTCGGTGTCGCCCTTGCCGTACAGGTCGGTGCGCTCTTCCATGGCGGCGAAGGGAGCCCAGCTCTTGGGATACACGATGTCGGCATCCTTGAAGGCCTCAGCCATGGAGTGGGTCTTGGTGAAGGTGCCGCCGCTCTTCTCGGCGTTCTTCTTGGCGACCTCTTCGACCTCGGGCATGACCTCGTAGCCCTCGGGATGGGCCAGGACCACGTCCATGCCGAAGCGGCTCATCAGGCCGATGACGCCCTGAGGCACGGAGAGGGGCTTGCCGTAGGAGGGGCTGTAAGCCCAGGTCATGGCGATCTTCTTGCCCTTCAGGTTCTCCACACCGCCGAACTCATGGATGATGTGCAGCATGTCCGCCATGCACTGGGTGGGGTGGTCCACGTCGCACTGCAGGTTCACCAGGGTGGGCTGCTGCTCCAGGATGCCGTCCCGGTAGCCCTCCTTCACGGCGTCCATGAA
>DXGA01000093.1 GCA_019114165.1 Candidatus Flavonifractor merdipullorum
TCATGCCGGTGGGGTTGGAGGGGTTATTCAGGATCATGGCCTTGGTCTTGGGGGTGATGGCATCGGAGAGCTGCTGGGCGGTGATCTTAAAGCCGTCGGCCTCCTGCGTCTCGATGACCACAGGCACGCCGCCCATGATGCGGATCAGCTCGATGTAACTCACCCAGTAGGGCGCGGGGAGAATGACTTCGTCGCCGGGGTTGATGAGGGCGCGCATGGCGATATACACCGCGTGCTTTGCGCCGCTGGCCACTACCACCTGGCTGGGCTCGTAGGAAAGGCCGAAGTCAGCCTTGACCCGACCGCAGATGGCCTTGCGCAGCTCCAGAGAACCGACGGCGGGGGTGTAGCGGGTGTAGTTGTCCCGAATGGCGGCAATTCCGGCTTCCTTGATCTCGTCCGGCGTGGGAAAATCCGGCTCGCCGGCGCCGAAGCCGATGACGTCCACGCCGTCGGCCTTCATCTGCTTGAACATGGAGTCAATCGCCATGGTGGTGGAGGCCTGAACGGCCTGGGCGATCGTGGAAAGTTCTTTCAAAGTGATCTCTCCCCTGTTATACAATTTCCTGACTATTATATGCGCCAATTTACAAAAAAGCAAGTGCCCTTTTGACCGAAAAAACGGGCACCCGCCCGAAAGGCAGATGCCCGTACCGCGCTGCGGAACAGCACGCCAATTATATTTCGCTTTCCGTCTGGCCGCGATGCTGTCTTTAGGCGGTGTTTTTCTGGTAGATGAGATAAAGGCCGTCCAGAAGCAGGTCGGCGTCATAGTGGATCTTGTGCCGGCAGTGGTGCAGGACCTCGGGGGACGCGGCGCCGGTGGCCACCACCGTGGCCAGTTTTCCGCCGATTTCATCTTCGATCCGGTCCAGCATGCCGTCCACCATGCTGGCGTTGCCGTAGATCACGCCGGAGCGCATGGCGTCTACCGTGTTGCGGCCCAGAATGGAATCGGGGGGCTGGATGGCAATGTGGGGCAAGGCCGCCGCCTCCTGGGAAAGCGCTTCCAGCGAGACCCGGACGCCGGGCATGATGATGCACCCGTCGTATATATTCCCCCGCAGAAGGGACATGGTGATGGCGGTGCCCATGTCGATGACCACCAGCGGCGACGGATATTTGGCGATGGCCGCCACCGAGAAGGCCACGATATCGGTGCCCAGCTGGGCGTGGATCTCCGAGCGGATGTTAAGGCCGGTCTTCACGCCGGGCCCCATGAGGATGGGACGGCGTCCGGTGAGCAGCTCCACCGCGCTGCACATGGCCGACGTAATGGGGGGCACTACGCTGGAGATCACCGTACCGGTGACGGTGGAAATATCAGCCCGGTAGAGGTGAAAGACATCCATGAGCCGGACGGCGCACTGGTCCCGGGTGCTGCCCTTGTCGGTGCCCAGAACGGAGTGAAAGGTCTTGTGTCCCCTTTCATCAAAGAGACCGATGGTGGTGCTGGAGTTGCCTACGTCAATGGCCAGAACCAAGCCAATACCCCCTTTTCCTTTTTTCGTCATCCCGTTCAGTATAGCAGATGCACCAATGAAAAGCAAGTGGACGGACCGGCGGTCCGCCCACTTGCAAGAGTGAAGAGTTAAGAGTGGAGAGTGGAGAAAAGGGATTCGCCTGCGGCGAATGATTTCAAATCGTCCGGCGAAGCCGGACACCATATCTTCACTCTTCACTCTCCTATCTCCACTCTAAAAAATCAAATCGCTGCGCAGATGAGACGGCCCATCTCCCTAGTGCCGATGGGCGTCACGTCCGGCTCGGCAATGTCGGCGGTGCGCCAGCCCTCGGCCAGCACCTTGTCCACCGCCTGCTCCACCGCATCGGCCTCGGCGGCCAGCTGGAAGGAATAGCGGAGCATCATGGCCACGGAGAGAATGGTGGCGATGGGATTGGCCTTGTCCTGACCGGCAATGTCGGGGGCGGAGCCGTGGATGGGCTCGTACAGGCCGGGCGCCGTGTCGCCGATGGAGGCGGAGGGCAGCAGGCCGATGGAGCCGGTGACCATGGAGGCCTCGTCAGAGAGGATGTCGCCGAACATATTCTCGGTGACCACCACGTCGAACTGGCCCGGGTCGCGGACCAGCTGCATGGCGCAGTTGTCCACCAGCACATCTTCGTAGGCCACATCGGGGTACTCTTCGGCCAGACGGTGCATCACGGAGCGCCACAGCCGGGAGGTCTCCAGCACGTTGGCCTTGTCCACGGAAGACACCTTCTTGCGGCGCAGACGGGCCAGCTCAAAGGCCCGGCGGCCGATGCGCTCGATCTCCATCTCGGAATAAGCCATCCGGTCGGCCGCTTCCATGCCGCGGTCCTCGGTCTGGTACTTCTCCCGCTGGCCGAAGTAGATGCCGCCGGTCAGCTCGCGGACCATCATGAGGTCAATGCCCTTTTCCGCCGTCTCCTTCTTCAGGGGGCAGGCGTCGGCCATGGCGGGACGGAGCGCCGCCGGACGGAGGTTTGCATAGAGGCCCAGGTCCTTGCGGATGGCCAGCAGAGCGGTCTCGGGACGCTGCTCGGCGGGCTTGTCGGAACCCCACTTGGGGCCGCCCACCGCGCCCAGAAGGACCGCGTCACAGGCCTTGCACTTCTCGGCGGTGCCGTCGGGGTAGCTCTTCCCCACCGCGTCGGTGGCGCAGCCGCCCAGCAGCACATCTTCATAAGTAAAGGTATGGCCGAACTTCTCGCCCACGGCGTTGAGCACGTTGACCGCTTCGCCTACCACTTCGGGGCCGATGCCGTCGCCCCGGATGAGTGCAATTTTATAGTTCATTTCGCCACACCTCGCGCTTTCAGAGAGTTGAGGAGACCCCCGTTTTCAATGATGCCGTTGACGAAGGCCGGGAAAGGCGCGGCCTGGTAGGTCTTGCCGGTGGTCTCGTCGGTGATGACGCCGCTTGCAAAGTCCACGCTCACCTGATGGCCGGGCATGATCTCCTCGGTGGCCTGGGGGCACTCCATGATGGGGAAGCCAATGTTGATGGCGTTGCGGTAGAAGATGCGGGCGAAGCTCTTGGCAATGACGCACTTGACGCCGCAGGACTTGATGGCCAGAGGGGCGTGCTCCCGGGAGGAGCCGCAGCCGAAATTACTGCCCGCCACGATAATGTCGCCGGGCTCCACGGTGGAGGCAAAGGAGGCGTCGATGTCCTCCATGCAGTGGGAGGCCAGCGCCTTGGGGTCGGGGTTATTCAGATGGCGGGCCGGGATGATCACGTCGGTATCCACGTTGTCGCCGTACTTATATACTTTCATGGTGTAG
>DXGA01000094.1 GCA_019114165.1 Candidatus Flavonifractor merdipullorum
CGTGCGGATCTGGAAGCCGTCCACGTCGGCATCGGTGCAGATGACGATCTTATTCCACCGCAAATTCATCAGGTCAAAGGCGGACATATCCTTGGCGTGCTTGTCCTGCACCTCCACGCCGCAGCCCAGCACCTTGATGAGATCCATGATGATATCGCTCTTGAAAATGCGGGCGTAGTCGGCCTTGAGGCAGTTGAGGATCTTGCCGCGGACCGGCATGATGCCCTGGAACTCGGCGTCCCGGGAGAGCTTCACCGCGCCCAGAGCGGAATCACCCTCCACGATGTAGAGCTCCCGCCGCTCGGTGTCCTTGGTGCGGCAGTCCACGAACTTCTGCACCCGGTTGGAGATGTCCACATTGCCGGAGAGCTTCTTCTTGATGTTGAGCCGGGCCTTCTCGGCACTTTCGCGGGAGCGCTTGTTGACCAGCACCTGCTCGCCGATCTTCTCGGCGTCAAAGGGGTTTTCGATGAAATAGACCTCCAGCTGGGATTTGAGGAAGTCGGTCATGGCCTCCTGCACAAAGCGGTTGTTGATGGCCTTTTTGGTCTGGTTTTCATAGGAGGTCTGGGTGGAGAAGTTGTTGGACACCAGAATGAGACAATCCTCGATGTCGGCCCAGGTGATCTTACTCTCGCTCTTCTGGTACTTGCCCTGATTTTTCAGGTAGCCGTCAATGGCGGATACGAAGGCGGAGCGCATGGCCTTTTCGGGGGAACCGCCGTGCTCCAGCCAGGAGGAGTTATGGTAGTGCTCGATGATGTTGACCGTGTTGGAAAAGCAGAAGGACACCGAGAGCTTGACCTTGTATTCGGGTTTATCGTCTCTGTCCTTACCTCTCCGCTCGGTCTGCCAGAATACGGGCTGGGTGAGGGATTTTTCCCCGGCCAGCTCCTTCACATAGTCCTCGATGCCGTTTTCATACTTGAATTCGGTGGTCTCGAACCGGTTGGCCCCCACCTGATTGCGGAAGCGGAAGGTCACGCCGGCGTTGACCACCGCCTGCCGCTTGAGGACGTCCAGGAAAAATTCCACCGGGATATTGATGTCGGTAAAGACCTCCAGGTCGGGCTTCCAGCGGAAGCGGGAGCCGGTCTTTTTACCGGCGTACGGCTCTTTTTTCAGGCCGCCGATGTTCTCGCCCTTTTCAAAGTGGAGGGAGTACTCGAAGCCGTCCCGGTGGATGACGGCGTCGAACCACTCGCTGGCGTACTGGGTGGCGCAGGAGCCCAGGCCGTTGAGGCCCAGGGAGTACTCGTAGTTGTCGCCGTCGCCGTTGCCGTACTTGCCGCCGGCATACAGCTCGCAGAACACCAGTTCCCAGTTGAATTTCTGTTCGTTTTCGTTCCAGTCCACGGGGCAGCCGCGGCCGAAGTCCTCCACCTCGATGGAGTGGTCGTCATAGCGGGTGAGGGTAATGAGGGAGCCATGTCCTTCTCTGGCCTCGTCGATGGCGTTGGACAATATCTCGAACACGGCGTGTTCGCAGCCGTCCAGACCGTCGGAGCCGAAGATCACGCCGGGGCGTTTGCGCACCCGGTCAGCCCCTTTGAGGGCGGAGATGGATTGATTTCCGTAAGATTTTGCGGTGCTGTTTGCCATTTGGCCTTCTCCTTCTGGGTGTATTGAAATGTTATCGTCATATCATTATATCTTACCCCATATGCCGGTGAAGTGTCAAGAAAAGGCGCAAAAAGGCCGCCGTGCTCCCGAAAAAGCGCGGCGGCCCATGGTGTCCGCTCCGGTGGAGGTCCGGCGCGGACGTCTCTATGGTGACGGCCCCATGCCATCCTTTCGCCATTCGCCAGAGGGTACGCGTACCCGGCACCGGCTTAAAAGGAGATGGGTCCGGCGAAGGAGTTCCCTCGCCTGCCGTCCGAGTGTAGTATCGCCCCAGTCGGGGAAAAGGATACGCGGGAAAAACTGGTATAAAAACAATCATACCCGTCCAAACTGGACATAGACTGAACCAAACAGAAGGAGGGACGGGTACCATGGAGGGAACACGGCATGGCCGCGCAGGCCGGCAGGACCCACACACGGAGGAGCGGGAGACCTTACTGGAGGGCCTGGCCCGCACCCGCACGCTGCTGGCCCAGGCGTACGCCTCATTCAACAGCACACGGGACCCCTATCTCATCGATTCCTATGTGTTTGAGATCAACGCGCTGCAGGCCCGCTACTCCTACCTGCTGCGGCGGGTGAAGGCGCTGGACGGCTACGCCCTGGACCATCCGGCGCGGGGTCCGGCGGGCTGGAGCGGCGGCAGACTGTTGTGGTCATCGGAAACGCGGAAGGAGGGGTGCGTGTGACCATGTTAGCGGATTATATGCCCTTTGTCCTGGCGGCGCTCATGGTGCTCATCGGGGCGCTGGCCCTGGGACGCGCGTTAAAGCATGTGGTGCGTCTGGCGTTCCGCACCGGAGCGGGGCTGGCGGCACTGGCGCTCTTATCCCAGGCCAGCGGTGTGCTGGGCATCCATCTGGGGGTGAATCTTTTCAACGCGGCGGTATTGGGACTCTTCGGCATCCCGGGGTTCGGGCTTTTGATGATGCTCAGCTGGGCGCTGCGGACATAAAATGCGCAGAGGCAAGCCGATGCAGTATTCCGTTGCCTATACACAAATCTCTCTGACCTTCTCCAGGTAGATGGAGGCGGCTCTGGAGAAGTGCTGTTCCTTTCTCCAGATCAACCGCAAGGGTGAGGAGATGACGGGGCGGATCGGGCGGAAACACAGAATACTCTCCGCGCTTGTGTTTACCAGCTTGTCCAGTCCCAGGGCATACCCCAGCCCCTCCTTCACCAGAATCGAGGCGTTGAAAATCAGGTCATAGGTAGCCACGATATTGAGCCGAGGATAATTTGCTTGCAGCCATTCCGGCATCTCGTTGGTTGCCCCCTGCCGGGATACGATGAGGGGAAGTTCGGTCAGATCCTCCAGAGCGACCGATTCTTTGGATACCATGGGACTGTCCTTGCGCATGATCAGCCCCCATGTGTCGGCAACCTTCAAATCCAAATACGCGTACTTGGATAAATCCACATTTTGCACCACCACCGCAAAATCCAAAAGTCCTTTATCCAGTCGTGCGCAAACGGTTTCTGCATTTCCGCTGTACAGGTGGAAATGCAGATTTTTATATTCCTCCTGAAGCTGCTTGGCCGCTTTGGCCAGCAAGGCTACGCCGTCCGACTCGGCACAGCCCAGGTGAATGTCTCCGCCGTTGAAGTCATTCATGGAGGCAAATTCCAAGGCGGTCAAATCCACCATTTTCAGAATGTCCAGCGCCCGTTTATACAGGATCTCGCCTTCCGGCGTGAGATGGATCCGGTAATTCCCGCGCACAAACAGCGTCTGGCCCAGCTCTTCCTCTAATTCTTTGATCTGCTTGGACAGGGTGGGCTGGGTAACATGGAGCTTTTGCGCCGCGCGGGTCATGCTTGCCTCTCTGGCAGCCTCCACAAAGTATCGCAATACTCGTATTTCCATGGTATCGGTCTCCTTTTATGATACCTCGATTATATCCGGCGCAGGTATTCCTTTCAAGAATGAGACATCATAATTTATACCAATTTGCTATTTCTTCCTGTTTGCCTTACACTAACATCAAGAGGTGAAGGCAGAAATGGAGCTAGAGGCATTTTTGCGCTATATGGACAGCGGAACAGAAGTCGTGGCCTGCTCGGAAGCGCATCAGTGTATGTCCGCCCTTTCCCAGCAAGCCATTCGGCTGACCATGGAGCTTAACGGCCATTACCACACCCCGGACGAGATCGTTTCTTTGATGGAACAGATCACCGGCAGGCCTGTGGACCGCAGTTTTTCACTCTTTCCGCCCTTTTACACCGACTGCGGAAAGAATCTGAAGATCGGAAAGAATGTATTTTTCAATTCGGGCGTCAAAATCCAGGACCAGGGGGGCGTCACCATCGGAGATGGCACGCTGCTGGGGCACAATGTGGTGCTTGCCACACTGGACCATAACCTGGACCCCAGCCGCCGGGGCAATTTAATTCCGGCGCCCATTCACATCGGCAGACGTGTGTGGGTGGGTGCAAACGCAACGATCTGCAAGGGCGTCACCATTGGAGACGGGGCAGTCATTGCCGCAGGGGCTGTGGTGACCACCGATGTGCCGGAAAACACCGTATACGGCGGCGTACCCGCCAGGTTTATCAAAAAAGTTCAGGAGGAATTTCGAGATGATGCAGACAGAAGCATTGATGCTGACCCAGGAATGGGATAAAACCTTCCCCAAGAGCCAAACGGTAAAGCATGAAAAGGTAACCTTCGTCAATCGCTACGGCATCACATTGGCGGCAGATCTCTATACCCCCAAAAACGCGGCGGGACCGCTGGCAGCCATTGCCGTTTCCGGTCCCTTCGGCGCGGTCAAGGAGCAGTGCTCCGGCCTGTATGCCCAGACGATGGCAGAGCGCGGATTTCTGGCCATGGCCTTTGATCCGTCGTTTACCGGTGAGAGCGGCGGGCAGCCCCGCTATATGGCCTCTCCCGACATCAATACCGAGGATTTTCAGGCGGCGGTGGATTTCCTCTCCGTACAGGAGCAGGTGGATCCCGAGCGGATCGGCATCATCGGCATCTGCGGCTGGGGCGGTATGGCGCTCAACGCGGCGGCGCTGGACACCCGCATCAAAGCCACCGTGACTTCCACCATGTATGATATGAGCCGGGTAAACGCGAAGGGCTACTTTGACGCGGCGGACAGCGCGGACGCCCGTTACGAGACGAAGCAGGCCCTCAACGCCGCCCGGACGGAGGCATACCGGAAGGGCGTCTATTCCCGTGCCGGAGGCTGCCTTCCCTATCCCGCGCCCGAAGATGTGCCCGATTTTGTAAAGGATTACACCGCCTATTATAAGACCCCGCGGGGCTACCATGTCCGTTCCCTGAACTCCAACGAGGGTTGGAACACCATTGGCACCATGTCCTTTCTCAATCAGCCCATTCTGCAATACAGCAATGAGATCCGCAGCGCAGTCCTTATGATCCACGGCGAAAAAGCCCACTCCTGTTATTTCTCCAGGGACGCCTTTGCCGATATGGTAAAGGACAGCCCCTATGCGGCCAATAAAGAACTGCTCCTCATCCCCAACGCCTCTCATACGGACCTGTACGATCAGGTGGATATCATTCCTTTTGACAAAATCGACGCCTTTTTCCGCAACAATTTGTAAAATAATAAGGAGGTCACAGATATGGATAAAATTGTGCAGACAGCCGGCAGAGCAGCTCTGGGCCAATTCGCACCGGAGTTTGCGCATTTCAACGACGACATTCTCTTCGGTGAGAACTGGAACAACCAGGATCTGGACCTGAAGACCCGCTGCATGATCACAGTCGTGGCGCTGATGTCCTCCGGCGTGACAGACTCTTCCCTGAAATATCACCTGGAAAACGCAAAGCGCAACGGCGTGACGCGAAAGGAAATCGCCGCAATCATCACCCATGTGGCGTTCTATGTGGGCTGGCCCAAAGGCTGGGCGGTGTTCCATCTGGCAAAGGAAGTGTGGGCAGAGGATATGCAGGCCGGGGATGCGAAATCCGCCCATGCCAGCCAGATGGTATTTCCCATCGGCGCCCCCAACGATGGATTTGCCCAGTATTTTGTCGGACAAAGTTACCTTGCGCCCCTTTCCACCCGTCAGGTGGGCATTTACAACGTGACCTTTGAACCGGGCTGCCGGAACAACTGGCACATCCATCACGCGAAAAGCGGCGGCGGACAGATCCTGCTCTGCGTAGCCGGACGGGGCTGGTATCAGGAATGGGGAAAGGACGCGGTGGAATTGCATCCCGGCGACTGTATCAACATCCCGGTGGGGGTGAAGCACTGGCACGGCGCAGCCGCGGACAGCTGGTTTTCCCATCTGGCCATCGAGGTGCCCGGCGAGGCATGCAGCAACGAATGGTGTGAAGCGGTGGACGATGCCGCCTATCAGACGCTGAAGCAGGAACAGTAACACAAGGAAGAGGTGCATATTATGGGCAAAAACATTCTGATCCTTTCCACCAGTCAGAGAACGGGCAGCAACTCCGACGCGTTGGCGGAGGAATTTGCCAAGGGCGCGCGGGAAGCCGGACATACGGTTGAGAAAATCAGCCTGATGGGCAAGGAAATTCAGTTCTGCCGGGGGTGCCTGGCCTGTCAGGAGACCAACCGCTGCGTCATCCACGACGACGCGGACAAAATCGTCCAGGAGAAAATGCGCTCCGCCGACGTGCTGGTATTTGCCACACCCATCTACTACTATGAGATGTGCGGCCAGATGAAAACCCTGCTGGATCGGGCAAATCCGCTGTATGGCTCGGATTACGCCTTCCGGGACGTTTACCTGATCGCAGCCGCCGCCGAGGACAGCGACGAGGTCTGGGCACGGGCCGCCAGCGGTCTGGAGGGATGGATCGCGTGTTTCCCCAAGGCCCATCTTTCCGGTGTCATATTCGGCGGAAACGCCACCGCCGTCAATACCATTCAGAATAGCCCTGCCATGAAGCGGGCCTTTGAGATGGGAAAGACGGTAAAATGAGCCCGCTTGGATCTACCCTGTCAACGCTGCTTGTTCTGGCGTCGCTGTTATCCGCCTGTGGCGATGCGGCAAATGCCGGAACCAGCCCGGAGACGGAGCAGCCTTTGACAGAAACGGAATCGAAGGATTCTGTCACGGATGAGGATGATGAAATGTTGACCATTCAAATGGGAGATACCACCTTATACGCCACGCTGGAGGACAATTCATCGGCAGAGGCATTTGCTGATTTGTTGGCAGACGGTCCCGTTTCCATTGCAGTTCAGAACTACGGCGGCTTTGAGAAGGTGGGGGCGCTCCCCCAGCGTCTCCCACGGAATGACGCCCAAATGACCGCGACCGCCGGAGATATTATGCTCTATCAGGGAGATTCCATCGTATTTTTCTATGGTTCCAATACATGGTCGTACACAAAACTGGGAGAGATCACCGGATTCAGCCAGGAAGAATTGAGCGGGATTCTGGGTGGACGTGATACAACCGTTACCCTGAGCATTACGCATTCCGACGAAATGGACTGAATGGGTTTTAAGGCAAGAATCGCCTGTCAATTCGCTGTGAACTGACAGGCGATTTTTATTTTTTCAGTGGTAAATTTATGGTTTGGACAAGGCGCACACGGTCTCTATATGGGCTGTTCTGGGGAAGAGGTCCACGGCCACGGCTTTTTCGGTCTCATAGCCCAGGGCGGCGAAGCGGCCCAGATCCCGGGCCAGGGTGGCGGGGTCGCAGGAGACGTACACAATGCGTTTGGGGGCCATGGACGCCACCGTCTCCACCACGTCGGGGGCCAGTCCCTTTCTGGGCGGGTCCACACAGATCACGTCGGGCCGCACCCCCTCCGCCGCCAGCTTGCGGGCCGCTTCTCCGGCGTCGCCGCAGAAGAACCGGGCGTTGAGAATGCCATTCCGTTTGGCATTCTCTTTTGCGTCCTCAATGGCCTGGGGCACCACTTCCGCGCCGATGACCGTCCCGGCCTGACCGGCCATGGTGAGGCCGATGGTACCGATGCCGCAGTAGAGGTCCAGCACTGTCTCACCGCCGGAGAGCTGGGCAAATTCCGCCGCCTTGCGGTAGAGAATTTCGGTCTGGTCGGGGTTGATCTGGTAGAAGGAGGGCACCGACAGCCGGAAGGACAGGCCGCACAGGGTATCCATCAGGAAGTCCTGCCCCCACAGGGTGCGGTAAGCGTCGCCCAGAATGACATTATTTTTCTTCTCGTTGACTCCCAGCACCACCCCCACCAGACCGGATTCCGCCTTGCGGAGGTACTCCACCAGCTCCGCTTCATGGGGCACGCCCTTCCCGTTGACCAGCAGGCAGAAGAGGGACTCCCCGTTCCGGTTGGTGCGCACATAGACGTGGCGGACCAGACCGGTGCCGCTCTTCTCGTCATAGGCGGAGATATGGCAGTCCTTCATCCAGTCCCGGGCGGCGGTGCGCAGCCGTGCGGCGCTCTCGCTCTGGAGCAGGCAGTCGTCCACGTCGATGACCTGATGGGTCCGCGCCCGGTAAAAGCCCACCTTCGGCCCCTTTGAGACGGGAAACTGGGCTTTATTGCGGTAGCGCTGGGGGCACTCCGCCCCCAAAATCTCCGATACGGGCACGGACAGCCCGCCGATCCGCCGGATGGACTCCTCCACCCGGCTTCTCTTTGCCTCCAGCTCCTCGGCATAGGTCATGTGGCGGAAGCGGCAGCCTCCGCACTGCTGATAGTAGGGGCAATCCGACTCCAGGCGCTGGTCGGAGGGACATTCCACCTCTTCCATATGGCCCCAGATGGCGCTGCGCCCCACTTTGTCCAGGCGGACTTTGCAGGTCTCCCCCCGGATGCCGCCGGTAACGAAGACCACCTGACCATTCAGCCGGGCCACGCCCGCGCCGTCGCTGCTGTATCCTTCCACCAGAAGGGAGGGGCAGCTTCCCTCTTTCACTTTCATCTGAACCACTGTACCAGATCCTCCTCCAAAGCGCTGTACGGCACCGTTACTTCCACGGGACTGTTGGACGGCCCCAGCTCGCCGGGCTGGAACCAGAACACGAACCCTTCCTCGGTGAGGTAGAACTGTTCAGGCTGGAAGGCAGTCTCCACTTCAGCGGCGCTGAGCCCCAGCTGGGCGATCTGGTCAGAGTTCTGCACCGCCTTGAGGGCCCGCTGGGAGGCGGCAATGCCGTCGGTACAGAGATCGGTAAAGGTGAGCTTCCGCCCGTCCTGAAGGTCGAAGGTGTCGCTGAGCCGAAGCACGGTGGGATGGGCTGCCCCTTCGGTGGATGCGTAGAACTGGCGGGAGATGGACAGCACCCGCTCACTCAGGAAGGAGACCTCGTAGGACATCTCCTCGGTGGTGGGCTGAAAGGAAAGCCCTGCCTGACTGGAGATCTCATAGTCGGCAATGGCGTCCTGGGCGGTGGAGGCGGCATTGTTCAGCAGGTCCTCTCCCATCTGGTCGTAGCGGTTGTGAATGGCCTCCAGAGCGGGAGAGGCGTCCCGGTTCTCGATGGAGGGCAGGGTATAGGCCACGGACAGGACAACAGTGCCGTCCTCGGCGGCGAAGTCCTGGGCAAAGGTGTGGCTTTTGAGCTTGGGCTCCACCAGCGGGATGGGGGTAGGCTCCGGCGTGGCGGTAGGACTGTTCGCGGTGCTGGCGGTGCGGGTGGCGTTTTTGCCCGGTGCGGTGGAGGGCTATCGAT
>DXGA01000095.1 GCA_019114165.1 Candidatus Flavonifractor merdipullorum
GGTATCCATGGAGGAGCCGCCGCCGATGGTGACGATACAGTCGGCGCCGCTGGCCTGGAAGGCGGCCACACCGTCCTGCACGTTCTGGATGGTGGGGTTGGGCTTGATGTCGCTGTAAACGGTATAGGGGAAGTTGGCGGCGTCCAGCAGGTCGGTGACCTTACCGGTGACGCCGAAACGGATCAGATCCGGGTCGGAACAGACAAAAGCTTTCTGATAGCCGCGGGCGGTCAGCTCGGGGACGATGTTTTCAATGGCGCCCTTTCCGTGATAGGAAATGCTGTTGAGAACGATACGGTTTGCCATACCAATAACCTCCATGTGCCAAACGGCGTTTGTGTCGGACCAGCCCATACAGCCGGTCCGTTTTACAAGGAAGAGTATAGCAGGAAAGAATTGTGACTTCTATGCAATTTTTTCTCTGGTCAGGAGACTTTTTTATCTGTTTTGTCATTCTTACGGGACCGGACAGCCAGACGGCGGCGCAGCTCCGACAGCGCGGCGGCGTAGCGGCTGGAGGTCATGGTGGGAAAGGCCTTGAGCAGGCGGCGCTGGCCAAAGGGCCGGGCGGAGAGCAGTTTTTCCTGCTTTGCCCGCAGCTCCGCCAGATCCTCCCGCAGTCCGGCGGCCCGCTCGGTCAGGTCTTCCCGCAGATCGGCGGCCCGTCCGGCCAGATCCTCCCGCAGATCGGCCGTCCGGATGGCGAAATCATCCCTGAGATCCTGGAACCGCTCGGTGGAAGAGATCATACGGTCGGAAATGTTGAGACCCAGCTCGTCGGAAGCGGCGTGGATGCGGGCGGCCAGCTCGTCCAGCTGGCGCAGCCGCTGATGGAGCCCCACCATAGCTGCCACCGTGGCCGACACATCCACCACCAGCACTACCATAAAGAGTGTCAGCAGAACCACGCCCACCCCATGGGGGATCAGGGATACCAGTTCCGCGGTAAGCGGATGGATGACTTTCATCACCACCAGACAGGCCACGCCCCACAAAAGGGAAAATTCCAGGCAGATATAGCCGCCCAGATTCAGCGGCCGGTCATTGTAGTTCCACCAGCGCTGATGGAAAAGATGCTCCAGCACAAAGCCGGTGAGCCACTCCAGCGCGCTGGTGAGCAAAACAGAACAGATGAACAGCAGCACCAGATGGTCCTGCACCGGTCCCAGCACCAGCGCCACCACTGTCATACCCACGCCGTAAATGGGGCAAATGGGACCGTTGAGAAACCCCCGGTTGACAAATTTCCTCAGCCGTGCGGCCGCAAAACAGACCTCGCCGCACCAGCCCAGAAACGAATAGATGAAAAAATACCACAAAAGACGGTAAATCATAGGAGCCTCCTTTGCCGGTGTACCGGTCTCCCTATTTTAACATAAAATTTTTGGAGGGTGGGGAACTTTTTTGACGAGGCGCCGTCTAACCTCCTGTCTGAAAGAAAACAAGCTGCCAAAACGGCAGCAGAAAAGGAGCAATGCAATATGAAGAAGATTGGCGCCCTGGTCCTGACCGCTGCTCTGGCGGGCAGCATGACGCTTACCGCCCTGGCTGAGGAGCCCATGCTCATCTCTCCCAACCCCAACGCTGATGCCGACACCGGCTACGCCCAGACCATCGTCCTCAACGGCGAGACTCTGGATCTGACCGGCATCCCGGGCGGCACCCAGTATCTGCCCATGCGCCTGGTGGCCGAGGCCGACCACGGCTCCGCCTACTGGGCCCAGGAGGAGAATCAGAGCTGGTTTACCTTCGGCGATAACCGCATCATCGTCAGCTTTGCCGACAACAGCGTCACCGTCAACGATGTCCCCGTGGCCGATGTGAAGGCCGAGGTCTCCAACGGCGTGACCTTCCTGCCCGCCGACGTGCTGACCCAGATGGAGGGTTACACCGTGGAGACTTCCGACAATCAGGTCACCATCACCACCCCCAACAACGACCCCATGGTCAAGCTGGGCTATCAGGTGATGGAGGATACCGGTGTGGCTATGGGTATGCGGGCCGACGAGACCGTCATGGCCAACTACGGCATTGATACCAAGCAGTTTGAGTCCTATGTGGCTTTCTTCCCCATGATCACCTCTCCCGACACCGTGATCGTGGCCAAGCTGGCTGAAAACGCCGACGTGGACGCCGTCAAGGACCAGCTGGAGGCCTACCGCAAGAGCCAGGAGGACACCTTCTCCTGGTACCTGTCCCAGAACCTGCCCAAGGTGCAGGACGCCCGTGTGGTGGTGGAGGGTGATTACCTCCTGTTCCTCATCGGCGAGAATGCCGACGCCGGCGTGAAGACCTTCACCGACGGTGTGGCTTCCCTGGAGGGCTGAGTTTCCCTCTGTTTCCTCTTTGAAACAGCAAACCGCCCCGCTGCGTGCAGCGGGGCGGTTTTTCATTTGCAAAAAAGGGGAAAGGCTTACTTAACGGCCACAGCCTCCACCTCAAACGCGCCGCCCTTGGGCAGGGCAGCCACAGCCACGCAGGAGCGGGCGGGGGCCTCGCCCTGGAAGTACTGGGCATAGATGGCGTTGATGGCGGCAAAGTCGTTGATGTCGGTGAGGAAGACGGTGGTCTTGGTCACGTCGCAGTAGTCCATGCCGGCGGTCTTGAGGATGGCGCCCAGATTCTCCAGCGCCTGCTTGGCCTGGGCCTCCACGCCCTCAGCCAGAGCGCCGGTAACAGGGTCCAGACCCAGCTGACCGGAGATGTACAGGGTGTTGCCGGCCAGCTTGGCGTGGCAGTAGGGACCCACGGCGGCGGGCGCGTTGGCGGCGGTAATGGTCTTGTTCATAGTAAGATTCCCTCCTAAAAATCGGACGTGTCGGGCAGAATGCCCCTTGCTATCTCCCATTATAATAAAAACCAAAAAATTTGCAAGGGGGAGCTGAAAAATTTTTCGCCTCTAAAAGAGCCCTTGACGGACCGGCGGCAAAGCGGTATAATCCCACTCACGGGAATGAAGCGCTCCCATGTCTCTCCGGAGACAGAACCGCCGTGTATGGCTGATGGCTTCTGCAATTTTTTGCAGGGGCATCAGCTTTTTTTGTTGCCCCGGAAAGGAACGAGAAGGAATGTTGACAAGTTTAGGACTGGTATTGCTGCTTGGCATGGCGCTGGGCGCGCTGGCCAAACGGCTGGGACTGCCGTCTCTGGTGGGTATGCTGATCGCGGGTATGGTTTTGGGGCCGTATGCCCTGAATCTCCTCTCCCCCACCCTGATGGAGATCTCCGCCGACCTGCGGCAGCTGGCGCTCATCATCATCCTCACCCGGGCGGGGCTTTCGCTGGATGTGGCCACCCTCAAGCGGGTGGGCCGTCCGGCGGTGCTGATGTGCTTTGTGCCCGCCTGTTTTGAGATCGCGGGCATGGTGCTGCTGGCCCCCCGGCTGCTGGGGGTGTCGGTGCTGGACGCGGCCATTATGGGCGCGGTGGTGGGCGCGGTGTCGCCTGCGGTCATCGTGCCCCGGATGATTCGCCTCACAGAGGAAGGATACGGCGTGGAAAAGGGCATCCCGCAGCTGGTGCTGGCGGGCGCGTCGGTGGATGACGTGTTCGTCATCGTGCTCTTTACCGCCTTTACCGGCCTGGCCTCCGGCACCGGGACCGGAATTTCTCCCGCCACTGTGATCTCGGTGCCGGTGTCCATCCTGACGGGCATTGTGGCCGGCTTGATCCTGGGCTGGGTGCTGGCCCTCTTTTTCCGAAAAGTCCATATGCGGGATTCCATCAAAGTGGTGATTCTCCTTTCGCTGGCCTTTTTGCTGGTGGCGGCAGAGGATGCCCTGGAAGGCATCTTCCCCCTCTCCGGTCTGCTGGCCGTCATGGCGGCCGGTGTGGGACTCCAGCGCTGGCGGGGCGTGGTGGCCCAGCGGCTGAGCCTGAAGTTCTCCAAGCTGTGGGTGGCGGCGGAGGTCTCCCTCTTCGTGCTGGTCGGCGCGGCGGTGGACCTGCGGTATGCCGTTTCCGCCGGTGTGCTGGCCGTTCTGGCGGTGCTGGGCTGCCTGTGCTTCCGGGCGGTGGGCGTGCTGGTGTGCGTGGCCGGTTCCGGTTTCCAGTGGAAGGAGAAGCTCTTCTGTGTGCTGGCCTACCTGCCCAAGGCTACGGTGCAGGCCGCCATCGGCGGTGTGCCCCTGGCTATGGGTCTGGGCTGCGGACAGATCGTCCTCACTGTGGCGGTCATCGCCATTCTGATCACCGCCCCTCTGGGCGCGCTGGCCATTGACCGGACCTATTCCCATCTCTTGACCAAAAAGACAGCAGAATCATAAGATAAGCCCCGGACCGGTTCAAAAAATCGGTCCGGGGCTTATTTGATGCCATGATACAGGGGCTGTGCCGCTTCCTATGTGCCTTGGTACACGCCGAGGAACAGAGGGATGTTCCGTTCCGTGTCCACGATACCGTAGAGGAAGGGGCGGTTCAGATTCAGCTCCAGCGGATTCTCCGGCAGAGCCGCGCCGGTATTTGACACAGCCATGGTGACGGCGGCGGCTTTGGTCCCCTCTTCGGCCACGTCGATCACCGTTTTCTGGATCACCTGACTCAGATAGAGGGGGTAGCCGTCCTGACCCACACCCATGGCGGAAAAATCCGCCGTTCCCGGGTCAAAGGCTGTCTCCAACCCCATTTTTTTCAGACTGTCGGTCAGCTCTCCCGACCAGCTGGCCGTGAATTTGGGCAGACTCACCTCCACCTGCCGCTCCTCTGCCTGCGCCATCCAGTCGAGAATCTGCTCCCCAGTCAAATTTTCGACCAATTCCTCCGCCGTTCCGGCGGGCAGCACGGCCAGGAACGCAAGGTCACTGCCGGCATAGGGCAGCAGCGCGCCGGTGCTCTCCTCATCCGACCAGGCGGGCAGGGCGTAAAAGGTCCGGTGGAGATAGTCCACCGTCTCCTCGGCGCCATCGGCTCTGGTAAAGGGGGCGGACCAGGTGTTTTCCGGTTCAAAGGTGGTCTCCCATTTGGCGTCCAGGGAAAGAGCGCTGAGCAGCGCCACGGCGGCGTCGGGCGAAAGGGGCTGCTCCAGCAAAGAGGGTATCTGCCGATCGGTGGCTTTTTTCACCCAGGCATTGATGGCCTTCATGGCGGCGGAGCTGTCCAGGTCCACGGTGTACACCGGCGCGCCAAAGGTCTGGTCGCAGCGTCCGGAAAAGGTGCCGGTGAGCTGGGCGTTCTCATCGGCCCATACCGATTGGGTCAGGACCAGACGGGTCTCCCCGTCCAGGGCGGCGTAATCATCCAGCAGAGCGGCACAGGAGGCGTTCAGCGTCTCCAGAGAGGTATCCCCTGCCAGCACATCGGTAAAGGCGGACAGGGTCTCCCCTTCCGCGCCGTTGGCCACCATGCTCAGACACAGCCAGGCGGACAGGGGGGAAATGAGGCTGTTTTCTCCGCTGGTGTGATTGTGGCGCAGCAGCTCCGCGCCGAAATCGGTGAGCACCAGAGAAGTGTCCGGCGACCAGTGGGGCGTGACGGCGGACACGGTCCCATCCGGCTCCACCGGGCGGGCTGCGGTGCCGGTGCAGCCTGCCAGCAGCGCAAGGGAAAGGGTCAGAGACAAGAGGGCTTTTTTCATATCACGTCACTCCTTTTCCGTTTTTGATGTGGGGACCTCCTCCAAATCCCGTTTGCCTTTTAGACGTATCCTGGTGTAAAATGTTCCATAACCACCGGAGGGATACCGGCATTTTAAGGGAATCTTAAAAAAATCCGGTATTCGCCCTTAAAGTCCGTGGTATATCATGAAATCAGTATGGACGGGAGTGAAACAAGGCGTTATGTACCACATTTTGATCTGTGATGACGATAAAGACATTGTTTCGGCGCTGGACATCTACCTCACCAGCGAAGGGTATCGTACTTTCCACGCCTATGACGGGCTCCAGGCGCTGGAAGTGGTGCGCACCCACGACATCCACCTCATTCTCATGGATGTGATGATGCCCAATCTGGACGGCATCCGGGCCACGGCCCGTCTGCGGGAGACCACCAACGTCCCCATTATCCTCCTCACCGCCAAAAGCGAGGACTCGGACAAGATCCTGGGGCTCAACATCGGCGCCGACGACTATATCACAAAGCCCTTCAACCCCATCGAGGTCATCGCCCGGGTGAAAAGCCAGCTCCGCCGGTATACCACCCTGGGCGGCCGCTCCGGCCCCCAGGACCGGCCCGATCTGCTCTCCAACGGCGGCATTACGGTGGACGACGGCGCCAAGTCGGTGACGGTGGACGGGGAACCGGTGTCCCTCACCCCCATCGAGTATAACATTCTCCTTTTGCTCATCCGGCATCAGGGGCGGGTCTTTTCCACCGGTCAGATCTATGAGCAGGTGTGGAACGACCCCTCCCTGGGCTCGGAAAATACCGTGGCGGTCCACATCCGCCATTTGAGGGAAAAGCTGGAGATCGACCCGGCCAATCCCCGTTACATCAAAGTGGTGTGGGGTCTGGGCTATAAGATGGAAAAGCTCTGACTTCCCTGATTTTCTGGAGGAATTTCCATGGTTTCTCTCTGGCGGCGGCGCTGGTGCGCCATTGTTCTTTGTATCGTGTGCGGCGCGGCATCCTTCTGGTCGGGGGGCATCCTGGCAGGCAACTGGGATGCGCTGTGGGGCGATTTCTACTCGGCGGCGGCCTATCTGCCTTTGGACGAGTACAACCGGCAGGTGGAAGAGGCCATGCTCCTCATGCTTCGCCGCGACCGGTGGGACGACGAGCTCACCTACCTGGAGGAGCAGCACCTGGACAATCTGGAGGAATCGTTGGACGCCAAAAACACCAACTATCGCTTTGAGGTACGCACCCGGGAGGGCGAACTGCTGTGGGGCAACACCACGGGGCTGGACACCGAAGACATTCGCTGCCAGCAAAGCGGCGAGTATGTAGTTTCCATGGGGGAAGACCTGTGGCTGGAGGACAAGCAGGGCACAAGCACTTCTTCTGTTTTGACGGTCTACACCGGGCAAGGTTACCTCACCTTTGACGCCTCCCCCAACGCAGACCCAGGGTGGACCGCGTACGGCTATACCTACCAATCCGGAGAGTGGGTGTATGACCAGAGCCAGGACCAGCGCGTCCAGAGCGCCCATCTGGTGCTGCAATCGGGCGTGACCGACCCGCTGGCTGTGACCGATCTCTTTGTCGAGGCCAGAAAGGATTATCAGAATGTCCAGGGCTGGTTTTTCCCGCTGGCATCCCTGTTTCTGCTGAGCTTTACCGCAATGGCGGTGCTCCTCCGGCGGCTGTGGCGGGGAAGCACCGCCGATCTGGCAGGCTGGCAGGAGCGCATCCCCTACGATCTCTTTCTCCTGTGTGCGGTCATTCTCTTTCAGGTCCTGCTGGCCGGGGCAGACCCCATTGCCTATATCGGAAATCAGAACGGGTGGAACATTCACGCGGTGGTGGGCATGGGTGTCCTGACCTGTCTGGGGGCAGGACTGGCGCTGGATGTGATTTTGTCCACAGCGGTCCGGCATAAGCGTGGACAACTGTGGTCCGGGGCGCTGTCGGTGCGTCTGTGGCACACGGTCAAGGCGGGTGCGCTCCGGTTTGGTCAGAACTGGCCTGTGGAAAAACGGATGGTCCGCTTTTTCCTGCTCTATTTACTGGGGACGGCCATCACTGCCTCCACGGTGGTATTGATCCCGCTCTATCAGGGCTGGGTGCTCTGGTATCTGCGGCGTCTGGTCCGGGGCTGGGCAGCCATCAGCGCGGCCACCGACGCCATTCTCTCCGGCCAGACCGACGTCCATCTGGAGGCGGACAAGATGCCCCGCGCCCTCCGGGACCATGCCCGGCAGCTCAACGATCTGGGCCAGGCCATCAGCAACGCCGTGGATGACCGGCTGAAAAGCGAGCGCTTCCGCACCGAGCTGATCACCAACGTGTCTCACGACCTGAAAACCCCCTTAACGTCCATCATCAACTATGTGGACCTGCTGAAAAAGACCGGGGTCCAGGATGAGACCGCCCTTTCCTATATCGAGGTACTGGACCGCAAGAGCCAGCGGCTGAAAAAGCTGACCGAAGATCTGGTGGAAGCCTCCAAGGCCTCCAGCGGCACGCTGAAGGTGACCCTCACCCAGCTGGACTTTTTGCAGCTTTTGCGGCAGGCCCTGGGCGAATATGAGGAAAAATTCCTCCAGAGCAGCCTGACGCCGGTGGTGTCCGGGCCGGAAACGCCCTGTACCATCCTGGCGGACGGACGGCATCTGTGGCGGGTGGTGGATAACCTGCTGGGCAACTGCTGCAAGTACGCCATGCCGGGCACCCGGGTCTATCTGGATTTGGAGCATCTGGGAGACAGCATCGAGCTGACGGTAAAAAATATCTCCCGCGCTCCCCTGAACCTCCCCCCCGAGCAGCTGCTGGAGCGCTTCGTGCGGGGCGACTCCTCCCGCACCACCGAGGGCTCCGGTCTGGGGCTCTCCATTGCCCAGAGCCTCACCGAATTGCAGGGCGGCGCCTTCCGCCTGGAGATCGACGGAGATCTCTTCAAGGCCAGGGTGGCGCTGCCCGTGCCGCCGGAACCCCCGTCCGCTCTGCCCGAATAACAGAAAAAGACCGCCTTCCGTCCGATAGAGACGGGAGACGGTCTTTCTTTTATCGGTCAGCGTACCGGGGCATCCAGGAACTGAATACAGGCGCCCTGCACCCCGTCGCCAATGTAGACGCTGAGGGTGGCGTCCAGTTCGCCATACCAGAAGTGCTCATAGTTGGGGAAGGCGGCTTTCATCTTTTCCGCCAGTACGGCCATATCCTCCGGTGCGCCGCCGTTGGCCACGGCCAGATTATAGCGGCTGCCCCGGGCCAGCTCCCGCCGGAGCAGCTCCAGAAATTTTTCCTGCACCTGCTTCCGGCCCCGGACCTTGGCCACGCTGGTCAGCTGTCCCTCCGGAGAGAAGCCCACGATGGGCTTGATGTTGAGTATGGTGCCGGCCAGGGCGGTAATTTTGCCGATCCGTCCGCCTTTGACCAGATATTCCAGGGTATCCACCGAAAAATAGGGGATGGTGTTGGCAATGAGAGAGGGTACCCGCCGTTCCACCAGCGTTCGGAAGCCCACACCGGCCTGAATATCCTCCCACAGCTGCAAGAGGGTTGCGCCGATGCCCAGACTGCCGCTGAGAGAGTCAAAGACCGCAATCTCCAAATCACGGCGCTCCTCGGCGGCCAGGCGGATCATGTTGTATGTGCCGGAAAGGCCCGAAGAGAGATGGACGGCAATGACCTTCTGGTATCCGGCGGCGGAGATGGCGTCCAGCGTCTGGTCGATGCTCTCGCCGTCGGGGAGAGAGGTCTGGGGCAGCTCGCCGGCCTTCTGGCGGGCGTAGATATCGGTGGAAAAGATGTCCACACCGTCGTGGAATTCGCCGTCCCGGCAGCGGATCTTCATCGGAACCACAAAAATAGGGGTGTCGGCCCGCAGATCGGCGCTCAGGTCGGCGCAGGAGTCGGTGAGAAGGGCGATTTTTTCAGGGTTGTTTGCGAAACAATCTGTGGCCGTTGACAAGTTCATCATCCTACTCTATAATTCATGTGAGATCATAACATAACAATGTTATGTCACAATTATAACGGCTTTACACCCTTCTGTCAAGGAAAGGACGACAATCTATGGATTATTCAGCCCGCCGAAAGGCGCAGGCCGCAAAAACGGAGGAGGCCATTCTGCAAGCCGCCATGGAGCTGTGCCGCGGCCGCCGGTTTGAGCAGGTATCGGTGCGGGACATCTGCCAGAAGGCAGGGATCACCACCGGCGCCTTCTATCATCATTTCCGCTCCAAGGAGGAACTGCTCCTCCGCGGCTTTGCGCCGCTGGACCGCTATATGAAGCACGCCCTGGAGGAAGCGGAGGGAACGGAAGATCCGTCTCAGCGGCTTCTGGTGCTGCTGCGGAGCTATGCCCGGTTCATGGAGGAGCAGGGGTGGGAGCTGCTGCTGCGCTACTACCAGCGCCGCCTGGGGGAAGCGGACCCGGGACGTTCCATTGATCCCACCCGGTACACCCATCGGGCCATGCTGGGCTGTCTGGAGGAACTGTGGGAGAAGGGCATCTCCATCCCGGGACACACGCCGGAATGGATGGCCGACTTCCTCTTCCGTCACTTTCGCGGGGTGGTCATCGACTGGATCATCCGGCAGGGCTCCTATCCATTGTGGCCCAAACTGGAGGGGGATTACCTGCTCTTCCGCAGCTTTTTCCAAAGCACGGGCTGTACCTCCTCGCCCGAAACGGCCCATTGAATCGGTCCCTTACTTTGCAATGGGCGCAAACCGGGCTCTTGCCAGGTTGGCCAGATCGTCGGGTTTCAGTTCCACCTGCGCGCCGATCTTGCCGGCGCTCACCATCATGGTCTCCTGCTCCTGGGCGGATGCGTCGATAAAGGTGGGGAACTGCTTTTTCATCCCCAGCGGCGAGCAGCCCCCGTGGACATAACCGGTGAGGGGCAGCAATTCCGCCTGACGGATCATTTCGATGGACTTCTCCCCCGCCGCTTTGGCCGCCGCCTTCAGATCCAGTTCCATGGCCACCGGCACCACAAAGACATAGTTTTTCTTGCTGGCCCCTCTGGTCACCAGCGTTTTGAACACCTGAGAGACATCCTTTCCCACAGCGGCAGCCACGCTCACCCCGTCCACCGCGCCGTTGGGAGCTTCGTAATGGTGCCCGGTATACTTCACCTTTTTCTGGTCCAGAAGACGCATAACATTGGTTTTTTCCTCTGCTTTGGCCATTTTCGGTCTCCTCTCTTGCTTTTTGTCACGTTTCGTAGTATCCTTTCGTTCGATGTTATACGATAGCACAAGCAAGGAGTGTTTTCAATGGATTTTTCCGCCCTCGTTCCCGTACTCAAGGACACCACCCTTCAGCTCATGGCCGCCGCAAGTCCCAGCGGCTTCACCCGTCAGGCCGTGGCGGTCGCCCAGACCATCGCCCAGTCCCTGGGCTATGAGACCCGCCTGAGCCGCAAGGGCAACCTCACCATCTGCGTCCCCGGCCATGACCATAGCCAGACCGTGGGCCTCTGCGCCCATGTGGACACCCTGGGCCTGATGGTCCGCTCCATCACCGACAAGGGCGAGCTGCTCTTTACCACCGTGGGCGGTCCCTCCCTCCCCACCCTGGACGGCGAATACTGCACCATCTTCACCCGGGACGGACGGCGCTACACCGGCACCGTGCTCTCCCTCTCCCCTGCGGTCCACGTCTTCGACGACGCCCGCACCCGGCCCCGTGACATTCAGAATATGTACGTCCGTCTGGACGAAAAGGTCCGCTCGGCCGACGACGTCCGCGCCCTGGGCATCGAGGTGGGGGACTACATCGCCTATGATTCCAAGACCGTCTTTACCGACAGCGGCTTCCTGAAATCCCGGTTCATCGACGACAAGGGCAGCGTGGCCATTCTGCTCACCTTCCTCCACTGGCTCAAAAAGAGCGGCAAATCCCCCCGCTGCAACGTGGAGATCACCTTCACCGTCTATGAGGAAGTGGGTCACGGCGGCGCCACCTTCTCCCCCGCCCTCACCGAGCTGCTGGCGGTGGATATGGGCTGTGTGGGTCTGGACCTGTCCTGTGACGAGTACACCGTCTCCATCTGCGCCGCCGACTCCGCCGGCCCCTATGATTACGACATGGTGACCCGTCTTTCCAACCTGGCCAAGGAGAATCACATCCCCGCCGTGCTGGACGTGTACCCCCACTACTCCTCCGATGTGGCCGTGGCGTGGAAGTCCGGTCTGGACGTGCCCGCCGCCCTCATCGGCCCCGGCGTGCAGGCCTCCCACGGCATGGAGCGCACCCATGTGGACGCCATGCTGGCCACCCTGGCCCTGGTGGAGCGCTATCTGGACTGCCGGTAAGGAGGTCCCATGATCGACGGAAAACCTCTGGTCCTGGTCATTGACGGGCAGGGCGGCGGCGTGGGCCGGGCGCTGACCGCCCTTTTGAAGGAACAGCTCCCCCAGGTCTACCTCCGGGCGGTGGGCTCCAACGCCCAGGCCACCGCGGCCATGCTCCGGGCCGGGGCCCACGACGGGGCCACCGGCGAAAACGCCGTGGTGGTCAACGCGCCGCTGGCTGATTTCATCGTAGGCCCCATCGGCGTGGCGGTGCCCAACAGTCTGTTGGGAGAGATCACCCCCGCCATGGCGGCGGCGGTGGGGGCCTCCCCTGCCCGGAAGATCCTCATTCCCTCCGACCGCTGCCACCTGACCCTGGCGCTGGACCATCCCCAGAGCTTACAGACCTCGCTGGAGCGGTGCGCGGCACTGGTGAAAGAGGCGCTGGACCGCCGTCCGGGCTGTTAACGGATGTTGCGGGAGATGTGCAGCAGCGCCGCACCGGCGGCCGCGTCGCAGCTGTGGCTGCACACCAGATCGCCCAGAGAAAGCATCCCCACCACTTTTCCGCGCTCCACCACCGGCAGACGGCGCACCTGTGCCGCGCCCATCACCTGGGCGGCGTCGGTGGTCTCGGCCCCCGGCGTCACCCAGGCGCAGTTGCGGCTCATGATCTGAGACACCGGCGTATGGGCCGGGTCCCGTCCCGCCGCCACGCAGCGCAGCACGATATCCCGGTCGGTAACGATGCCCTGCAGCCGTCCATCCGCACCACATACCGGCAATGCGCCCACTTCCCGCCGGTCCAGCAGCCGGGCCGCCAGCGCAGCGCTCTCTCCCGGCGTGACGCTCACCACCTGATCGCTCATCAATTCTCTTACCCGCATATTCCTTCCTCCTCTTCCGGGTGTTTTTCCCAGTATGCCCATTTCTGAGGATGGATAGACCGCCGCCCCCTTCTTTTTTCCACCGTTTTGTGCTACACTGTGGATGATTTGAGAAGGGGGCGGCTTTTGTATGGAAGAACGGGCAAGGGTGGAGCGGCTGGATCTGCCTGCCGGACGGCGCGTCATCGTCATCAGCGATATCCACGGCAATATCGACTTTTTCCAGGCGCTTTTGACCCAGGTGGGGTTCTGTGAAGAGGACACCCTCATTATCCTGGGCGACTTGCTGGAAAAGGGAGAGGGCAGTCTCACCCTGCTGCGCCATGTGATGGACATGACACAACGCTATGACGTGCGCATGGTGTGCGGCAACTGCGACAATCTGGCCTATAACTTTGTGGACTGTCCGGCCCAGATCCCGGAATCCTTCTATGTGCGCTATCTGGGCAAGTGGGGCAAAAAGTCTATCCTCCACCAGATGGCGGAGGAAGTGGGGCTTCCCCTCCGGGGACCGGAAGACTATCCCGCCCTGCAGGCCGCCATTCCCCGGTATTTCCCCAGGGAGCTGGCCTTTTTACGGAGCCTTCCCACCATGCTGGTCAGCGACCGGTATCTCTTTGTCCACGGCGGCGTCCCCCGGGAGGACCGTCTGGAAGAGCTGCCCGCCTGGCCCTGCATGAAAGACGATGATTTCGTGGGCCAGTACCATTCCTTTTCCCGCTGGGTGGTGGTGGGCCACTGGCCGGTGACCCTCTACCGGCCCCATCATCAGTCCGCCTGTCCGCTGGTGCTCCCCCACCGGCACATCGTCAGCATCGACGGGGGCTGCAACCTCAAGTGCGACGGGCAGCTCAACGCCCTTATCCTCCGCTGGGAGGAAGATCCCGTTACCTACGAGAGCTACGACGGTTTCCCCTTGGCGGTGGCGGCGGACGGTCAGCAAGGGGATGACGACTGCATCAACATCCGCTGGAGCCAGAACCCGGTGGAGGTGCTGGAGCGCGGCCCTGAGTTCTGCCGGTGTCTCCATCTGGCCAGCGGCCGCACCCTGGACATCCTCACCGACTATCTCTATGAAGAAGGGGGCGTTACCCGGGCGGAGGACTGCACCGACCATAAAATCGCCCTCCGCCCCGGCGACGTGGTCAGCGTGGTGCGCCGCACCTCCCGGGGTGCGCTGGTCAAGCGGGACGGTCTCAGCGGCTGGTATACCGGCCGGCTCCTCCCCGCGCCCCCCGACGCCAAGCCCTATTTTTCTCCTTTGACCGTATAGCCACCTGCTCTTCATAGAAAAAAGCCCTCGGCAGAGTTTCACCGCCCGCAGGCGGTGAAATAAAATAATCATCGTTTTTTCCGGGGACATGCGCCTCGGAAAAAACACTTCTCAGCCCGCAAGTGTGCGAGCGCAGCGAGTGCATGCGGCGGGCTGTATCTCCTCTGAAAAATGCCTGCATTTTTCAGACGCATATAAGCAAAGCGCCCGCCGGATCGGCGGGCGCTTTACCATTTGTGAGGGAAAGAAGAGAGAGGAAGAATGAAAAAACACTTGTATATGAAACACACTGTGGTGTGTGTTACCTCTTTCGTTGTGCCCTTAGTATACTACGCCTCTCTTCTTTATAATTGGACAGTTTTTGAAAACTCTATGAATAATGTGTAAACGTGTCCCAATCAGGCGAAATAGGCCGCGCCGCTCTCCCAGAGGGGCTGGTACTTGTCGCCCGGGATGTTGACGCCCACAAAGTCGCCCCGGCGCTCGCTGTGGCCCATCTTGCCAAAGACCCGGCCATCGGGAGAGAAGATACCCTCGATGGCCCGGAAGGAGCCGTTGGGGTTGACGTCAATGTCCATGGAGGGCACGCCGTTCCCGTCCACATACTGGGTGGCCACCTGGCCGTTGGCGCACAGCTGGTCCAGCAGGGCGGCGGGGGCCACGAACTTGCCTTCGCCGTGGGAGATGGGGATGGCATGGAGGTCGCCCACCTGGCTCTTGAGCATCCAGGGAGAGCGGACCGACGCCACACGGGTGGTCACATAGCGGCTCTGGTGGCGGCCGATGTTGTTGAAGGTCAGGGTGGCGCAGGCGTCATCCATGGGCCGGATCTCGCCGTAAGGCACCAGGCCCAGCTTGACCAGCGCCTGGAAGCCGTTGCAGATGCCCAGCATCAGGCCGTCCCGGTTCTTGAGCAGGTCGTGGATGGCGTCGGTCAGGCGGGCATTGCGCAGGAAGGAGGCGATGAACTTGGCGGAACCCTCGGGCTCGTCGCCGCCGGAGAAGCCGCCGGGCAGGAAGACGATCTGGGCGTTACGGATGGCGCCCTCCAGTTCCACGGTGGACTGGAGCAGGTCGTCGGCGGTCAGGTTGCGGATGACCACCGTCTCGGCGGTCATGCCGGCCCGCAGGCAGGCCCGGACCGAGTCATACTCGCAGTTGGTGCCGGGGAAGACGGGGATGACCACCCGGGGACGGGCGATCTTGCTCTTGGCCACGATGGGGGCCCGCTGGGTGCAGGAGATAGCCTCCACCGCGCCGGTGTCGCCGGTACGGGCGGGATAGACCTCGGCCAGCACGCCCTCGTTGAGGGCCAGCAGCTCGGCCACCTCCACCGACTCGCCGTTCAGGGTGATCTTACCGTCGCCGGTGGTACGGCCGATGCAAAGGCCGTCCACCTCTTCGGTCAGCTCGGCCACGATGACGCCGGGCATGGCCTTGTACCACTCCTGCTGGCCGCAGGCTGCAAAGCCCACGCCGTTGCCGAAGGACATCTTCATCACAGCCTCGGCAAGGCCGTTCTCCACCGCCCAGGCGGCCTTCACCTTGCCGGCCTCGCACAGGGCGTGGAACTTCTCCCAGCTCTCCTTGAGGGCATCCACGTCCGCGCCGCCGAAGAGATACACGCCGTGACCGGCCTCCTTGAACTCGGGCGAGAGGACCTTATTTGCCTTCACCGGGGCAATGGCAAAGGAGATCAGCGTGGGGGGCACGTCCAGATCCAGGAAGGAGCCGGACATGGAGTCCTTACCGCCGATGGCGGCGGCATTCAGCTCCAGCTGGGCATCCAGCGCGCCCAGCAGGGCGGCAAAGGGCTTGCCCCAGCGCTGAGGCTCGTCCCGCAGCTTTTCAAAGAACTCCTGCAGGGTGAGGTAGGCTTTCTTATAGTCGGCGCCGGCGGCCACGATCTTGGCCACCGAAGTAATGACGCTCTCTTTCGCGCCGGCATAGGGGTCGGCGCTCATGCGGTCGGGGTCAAAGCCCCAGGCCATGAGGCTGGCCTGATCCGTGGTCTGGCCGGGCAGCACCGGGAACAGGGCCGCCATGGCCTGG
>DXGA01000096.1 GCA_019114165.1 Candidatus Flavonifractor merdipullorum
AAAACAAATCAATACTATTCAGGATGTTGTAACAACATATAAACGACACAATACCTTTTATCGTAAAATGATGGATGAGGATAGTGTGGCAGACAGCCTGGTCGTGATGGGATTGATTGATGAAGAAGATACAGAATGGATGAAATAAAATGTTATAACTACAAAGAAATTATCCCTCATAGACCTACAAAACAAAAATCCCCCGTATTCCGCACAAGTACAGGAATACGGGGGATTTTCAGCGACAGTATGAAACTCAGGAGAGGAGGATGCGGTCCACATCCAGCCCGGCGCCCACGTTTTCGCGGAATTTGCGCAGCAGGTCTTCCACGGTAAGCCCATTTCTGGCCTCGTCGGCCAGATCCAGCACGATGCGGCCGGAATCCATCATCAGCGTCCGGTTGCCCAGCTCCAGAGCGCTCTGGAGGTTGTGGGTGATCATCAGACAGGTGATGTGGGACTGGGCCACGATCTCTTTGGTGAGGTTGAGCACCTTTTCGGCGGTACCCGGGTCCAGGGCGGCGGTGTGTTCGTCCAGCAGCAGCAGCTTGGGGGGTACCATGGTGGCCATGAGAAGGGTCAGGGCCTGGCGCTGTCCGCCGGAGAGCAGGCCCACCGGCTGTTTCATCCGGTCTTCCAGACCCATGTCCAGCCTGGCCAGCTGCTCCCGGAAACGCTCCTTGTCGGTCTTGGATACCCGGCTGAAAAAGGCCCGGCGGCTTTTGCCCGCCCGGAGATAGGCCAGGGCCATATTTTCCTCAATGCTCATGTGCGGGGCGGTCCCCCGCATGGGGTCCTGAAAGAGACGGCCGATCACCCGGCTGCGGCGGTAGGAGGGCTGGAAGGTGATGTTTTCCCCGTCCAATTGGATGGAGCCGTCGTCCACAAGGAAATCACCGGCAATGGCATTGAAGAGGGTGGACTTGCCCGCGCCGTTGGAGCCCACGATGGTGACAAAGTCGCCGTCATGCAGGGTAAGGCTCAGGTTGGAGAGGGCGTTTTTCTCATTCACCGTGCCCGGGTTGAAGGTTTTGGAGATGGAATTCAGAACGAGCATATCAGCCTTTCTCCTTTCCGGCGTGGAGCGCCGTACGCTTGCGGCACTGGAAGGCCCACCACTGTTTCAGGGTGGGGGCGGCAATGGCCAGGGCCACCACGATGGCGGTCACCAGCTTGAGACAGTCGATGGGGATGGGGGAGCGGAGCACCAGGGCATAGACAAAGCGGTAAATCACGCTGCCCGCGATGACGGCGATAGCGCCCCGCAGCATGGAGCCCCGGCCGATGACCGTCTCTCCGATGATGAGACAGGCAAGGCCGATGACCACGATGCCGGTGCCGCTGTTGATGTCCACCGTCTTCTGGGCCTGACCCACCACCGCACCGGACAGGGCGGTCATGGCGTTGGCCAGGCACAGGCCGATGGTGATGGTAAAGGTGGGGTTGATGGAGGAGGCACGCACCATGTCCTTGTTGTCGCCGGTGGCCCGGATGGAGAGACCCAGCCGGGTGCCCAGGAAGAGGACCAGAATGGCCCCCATGAGGATGGTGATGCCGGCGGAGAGGAGGATGGCGTACCAGCTGCCGCCGATGCCGGTATTCCGGAAGAGAGAGAAAATGGTGTCCTGCTTGAGGAGGCTGGCGTTGGACTTCCAGCCCATGGCCATCAGGTTGACGGTATAGAGGCCGGTGTTGGTGATGATGCCCGCCAGAATGGAGGGCACCCCCAATTTGGTCTGAAGAAAGGCGGTGATGAAACCGGCGGCCGCGCCGCAGATCATGGCGGCGGGAATGGCCAGGAAGGGATGACCGGCGGCGGTGAGGGTGACCGACACGGCGCAGCCCAGCACGAAACAGCCGTCAGTGGTCATATCGGCGATGTCCAGCACCCGGTAGCTGAGGAAGAGGGCCATGGCCACCAGCGCATACTGGAAGCCCAGCTCCAGGGCGGTCTGAGCGACATAGAGCACGGGAAAAAACTCCTTTCATGCCAGCGCCCCCGGCGCAATACCGGGGGGCTGAACGTCAAATATGCAGATGGGATTTATTCGGCGGTGGTCTCCACGGTGACCACTTCGCCCAGGTCGGCAAAGACAGCCGGGTCCACGCCCAGCGCGGCGGCGGTCTCGGAGTTGACGGTAATGATGCCGCCGGTGACCTGGTAGAAGTCCTCCATGCCGTCCATGCCCTCGGTGACGGCCTGATAGGCCAGCTCAGCGGTCTGGGCGCCCAACTGGGTGTAGTTCACGCCGCAGGTGGCGAATGCGCCGCTGCGCACGAAGGAGTCGGCGCCGGTGTAGTGGGGGATACCGGCGGCGATCAGGTCCTCATAGATGGCAAGTTCTGCGGACATGATGATGTTGTCGGTGGGGGTAAAAATGGCGTCCACGCCGGAGGCGATGAGGGACTGGGCAGCCGAAATGACCTCGTCGTTGGTGTTGGCGGTGGCCTCCTCATAGGCGATACCCTTTTCCTCCAGATAGGCCTTGGCGTCGGCAATGGGGGTGGCGGAGTTGGCTTCCGACAGGGAGTAGAGCAGGCCAACCTTGGAGAGGTTGGGGTTCTGGGTGAGCATCATTTCCATGATGAGGTTGGTGTCCAGGGCGTCGCTGGTGCCGGTCACATAGTCGATGCCGGTAAGGTCGGCGGAGGCCGGGTCGGAGATGGCGGCGAAGACCACCGGGGTCTGGGACTCCTCCGCGCACACCGCCATGACCTGGGCGGCGGTGGTGGCGATGGGAATGATGGCGTCCACCCCGTCGGCGATGGCCTGATCGCCCAGCTGACGGAGGACGGTCTGGTCATTCTGGCCGGAAGAGACGTCGTATTCAATGGTGATGCCCTCTTCCGCGGCGATCTCGTCCAGCCGGGCGGTGATGGCGTTGGCGATCTCGTCCAGAGAGGCGTGGTCCATCTGCTTGACCACGGCGATTTTGTAGGTCTTGCCGTCGCCGTTGCTGCCGGAGTTGTCAGAGGGCTTGGCGGCGGTGCCGGTGGAGCAGCCGGCCAGCGAGAGAGACAGGGCGGCGGCGGTGGTCAGGGCAAACAGGGACTTGAGAGACAGCTTTTTCATGATCGTTTCCTCCATAAAAGAAAAATAATTTGGTTTGGGTGGGTGATGGAGGCGCCCGTGCCAGGGGCATTTGCAGAGAGAAAACAAAAAACGCTTTCGTCCCCACCATGGGACAAAAGCGTCAGCTCCTGCGATACCACCCAAATTGACGTCTGAGACGTCCGCTCGCTTCGCGTACCATCATACGCGCCCGATGGATAACGGGTGGGGTCCCGTCGGGACCTACTAAGTACGATCTGTACCGTTCAGCCACGCCCTCTGAAGACCATTCACCGGCCGCTTCACGCCCCGCTTCCACCGTCCGGGACTCTCTAAGCATCGGCCGCGCCGGTTACTTCTCTTCATCACTGGTTTAAAGTGTTTAGTTCTTGTATGCAGTATACGCCAAAGCCCCTCCTCTTGTCAACCCTCATTTTCAGAAAAAGAAGGTCGTCTTGACGGCAGACGGAAAAGCGGTGTACAATACTCAGGATTTCGTTTTATTAAGGAGGGGCAGTACATGCACATCCGTTCCGCCAGTCCGGCGGACGAGGCCTCTTTTTGTTCTCTCTGGCAGCGCGCCTTTGGGGACAGCGAGGAATTCGCCCGCTTTGTCTTTACCCGTTACGCCGGAAGCCGCCACATTTATATTGCGGAGGAGGGCGGCGTGTTTGCCGCCATGCTGTGCGCCATTCCCGGCAGCCTTGGCGACCATCCCGGCGTCTATCTCTACGGTCTGGCCACCGAGCCGGAATTCCGCCGTCAGGGCATCATGAGCGCTCTCATCGAGTGGACCTGCCGGGCCGAGCGGACCCGGAGCGCCCAGTTTGCCCTTCTGGTTCCTGCTGGCAGCGGCCTTTTTGACTACTACGCCAAACGGGGCTTCCGTACCGCCTTTTACCGCTGTATGGAGCTCATCCCCCGTCCCGCCCGTCCCGCGCCGGTCTGTACCCTCCGTGCTCCCCGGGCGGCGGCCTATTTCGATTTGCAGGAAACCTTCCTGCCTGCCGGGCGGTTTTTGTTCAACCCCAGTCCCCGGCGGGCCATCATCAGCGCCTTGTCCACCGACGGGGCGCAGGTGGTGGAAACTGCGGAGGGATTTGGCCTGTTTGCGCCGGATGAAGGCGGAAACATGGTGTGCTGGGAGCTGGGCGCGCCTTCCTATGAAGCGGCGTCCGGTGTGCTGGCCGCTGCCGCCGATGCGCTGGAGCTGCCCATGATTGCCTGCCGTCTGCCCTGGCCCAGTCCTGCCGCCCCCCATGCGCCGCCCCATCCCTACGCCATGGTCCGTTTTCTGGACGCTGCATTCGATTTGGGCGAGGCCCCTTATCTGGCCCTGGACCTGGGGATCTAACCGTCTTCCATATCCCAATTGGGATAGTCCAGTAACCCGGCCTGAAAACCCCGGAGAAAATAGTACCGGCTGCACTGATAAAGATAACGCTGGGCTTCCAAACGGAACGCGTCATACTGGGCGCGGCTCTGCTCGTTCAGACCCTGGAGTAAGCGGGCTTCCAGCGCCCGCAGTCGGTTGATCTGGCGCAGATCGGAAGGTTGAGAAGGCGGATATCCAGTTCCATATTGGGGGCACTGCCGGAAAGCCGCTTCATCCGGAGAACAGTTTTCGTAATACATGGACAACCTCCTTGTATATACAAAAGTATGGTAGAATGCTATACATACATACTACACATAATGTTATACATTGTAAAGTACAAATGTATAACGGGTGATGGTATGACAAGGAAATTTAAGCTGCCTTCTGTGCCGGGAACGACGCCGAAGAATATCCGTTTTCCCAATGATGTGATTGAACGTGTGGAAAAGGCGATACAGGGGACCAACGTAAGTTTTTCCCGTTTTGTGATTGAGGCGACCCGCTCGGCGCTGGACAGTCTGGAGGAAGAGGAGTAGGGGCGCCATACATGGCGCCCTCAGGCCGTCAAAAAGCGGAAAGTGATGCAAGATATAGAACTTGCTTGCATAGAAGCGGGCGACCACAAGGGTCGCCCCTACGGGGGGAGGGTACACCGCTGCCCCGCCGAGGGCGGCGGGGCCCACAGTGGCTCTTCCCGGCGATACAAAAGAAAAGGCGCACTGCGGACGATGCCGCAGTGCGCCTTTCGCTTACTGACTTACTGACGCTGGATCTGGAGGGTCGCGCCGGGATCACCGGCAAAGACGATCCAACCGCCTTCCGGCAGGGAGACGGTGTTTTCCCCATAGAGGTACATGGAGGAGGAGAGGGAGCCGTCGGCGTTGTAGACATAGGCCGCGCCGTTTCCGGTGGCGGTAAAGGTGACGGTGGCCCCGGCGGCGGAACCCACCTGGAACCAGCGGGCATAGCCGTCGGGCTGGATGGTGCAGGACGCGCCGTCCCCGATGTAGATGGGCTTGGCGGCGGCGGACTCCACGCAGACATAGCCGCTGGCGGTCAGATACTCCAGCCCGTCTTCGCCGGTGGAGAAGGAGAAGTCGCTGCCGTTGCGGGAGCCGTTGCCCGGGATGGTGAGGTACTGTACCGCTTCATCCGCACCGGTGATGCGGTACACGGCAGCGTAGCCGGGACACTCGGGAAGGACGGCCACATTCATAAAGAGGTTGGAAGCAGCGGTGTAGAGCTGGGAGGTGTATTTTTCATTGAGGGGCAGATAGACCTTGCTGCTCCGCGCCTGCCACACCTGGGCCACTTCGTCGGAGATGGGATTGGGCTCCATCCGCTCCAGCACATATTCCGCCTGACAGATGGAGGGCAGACCGGGGAGGGTGGTATAGGATTTCTGATAGAAATAGAGATGTCCATCCGACTCTTTCACCAACTTGACCAGCACACTGTTGGAGGGGTCCCGGTAAGAGCCGTCGTTGTAGTAGGTGAGGCGCTGCACCGTGCCGCCCAGAGCGGCCGCGGCGGTGAGCACCATTTCATTGCCCTCAAAGGAGACGGTCATCACGCTGCCCAGTCCGCCATAGGTCCCGGCCTTCTCCAGCTCGGAAGCGGGCAGGGCGGCAGGCTGGGAAGCAGGGAGGGCGGTGCCGGAGCGGACGATGACGCCCTCTTCGGCCAGCGCGTTGGTGAGGATCTGCACCCCGGCCAGCTGGTTATAGGTGCTCACGCCGCCGGAGGAGAGCACCGCCACCGCCATATCATACTCAGGCAGAACAATGAGTCCGGCGTGGTAATAGAGACTGTCTCCCCCTTTGACCAGCGCCTGAATGCCGTTTTGGTTGAAGGGATACATATGGACGCTGTCCCAGCCCAGACCGTATGCCAGAATATCGTCTTCGCTGTCGGCGGGCCAAATGCCATCCACGGCGTGGTCGGCGGCCATACCGTCCAGAGAATCCTGCTCCAGCAGGCCGGGCTCACACAGCGCGCCGCCGAAGGAAGCCAGGTCGGAAGCGGTGGCGTAGATGCCGCCCGCGCCGATGATGTTCAGGGTGTCGGCCGGGAGGGGGCGGGTGTCATCCCCCAGGTAAATGCGGGCCAGACGGTCGGTGTCGAATTCATCCGCGGGGGTGTAGGTGTCGGTCAGACCGGCGGGGGTGAGCAGCTCCTCCCGCACAAAGTCGGTAAAGGACTGTCCGGACACGGCTTCCACCACCAGCTCGGCCAGGGTAAAGCCGTCGTTGCAGTAGACGCTGTATGCCCCCGGATCGGCCTTGAGCCGTTGGGAGGAGAGCCGCTCCAGCAGTTCGTCGGTGGCGGAGGGGTCGGCGTCCCCGAAGAGGAAGGCGCTGCGGGTGGAGTCTCCCATCAGACCGGAGGAGTGGTCCAGCAGCATTTCCACCGTGATATCGGTGTAGCGGGGGTCGGCCATGGTGAAGTCGGTGAGGTAGTCGGTGACGGGAGCGTCCAGGTCCACCTTGCCCTCCTCCACCAGACGGAGGACGGCGGCGGTGGTGTAGATCTTGGACACCGAGCCGATGCCGTAGAGGTCGCCGTCGGTGAGGGCGCGGTTTTCCGTGCGGGAGAAGGTGCCGGCGTGGCCGGTCATGGTGATTTCGCCGTCCTCCCAGAGGGCATACTGGATACTGGTGGCGCCGCCGTAGTTGAGGGCCTGTTCAATGGCGTTCTGCGCGCTTTGTGCCCGGTCGGTGGCATCGGCGGCCAGCGCGCCTGTGCTCAGTCCGGGCAGGACCAGCGCGGCGGCCAGCGTAAAGGCTGCGATTCGTTTCCAATCCATAAAAAGGGACCTCCTTTGCAAGATTGGCTTTAGTGTACTCCATTCCGCCCATTCTGACAAGAGGGCACGCTTGCCGGGAATGTGGGAATGTGGTAGACTAAATGCCATGACCGGGAGAGGAGGGAGACCATGGATCTGACACTGGAGAGCGGCGTGCGGGACTTGCCCGGCATCGGAGACACCCGGGCCAGGGGGCTGGAAAAGCTGGGCCTTGCCACGGTGGGGGATTTGTTGGGCTACTATCCCCGGGACTATGAAGACCGGCGGCAGATCTGCACCATCCGGGAAGCGCCGGAAGGACGGGCGGTGTGCGTCCGGGCCATGGTGGCCGAGTCGCCCCGGCACTCGATGATCCGAAAGGGACTGGAGCTGACCAAGGTAAAAGCCGTCGATCAGTGGGCCACGGTGGAGATCACCTTTTTCAACCAGAGCTATGTGAAAAATAACCTGATCCCCGGGGAGACGTATCTGTTCTATGGCGCGGTTCAGGGAAGCGGCCACCGGCGGACCATGACCAACCCTGCCTTTGAGCGGGAGGACAGGCAGCGCTTCACCGGGCGCATCATGCCCATCTATCCCCTCACCACCGGCATCTCCAATAACCTGCTGGCGGGGCTGACCCTCCGCTGTGTGGAGCAGTGCGCCCACCTCCTGCCCGAGACCCTGCCCTTTTCCGTGCGGCAGGAACACAATCTGGCGGCGGTGGAGTTTTCGGCGAAAAACATCCACTTCCCCCAGTCGGAGGAGGCGCTGGACCTGGCCCGGCGGCGGCTGATTTTTGAGGAGCTGTTCTATCTGGCCTGTGGTCTGGCCCTGCTGCGGGACCGGCGGGAAGTGCGGCCCGGCCGGACGTTTTTGCCCCAGCCGGAGGAAGCCTTTTTGAGGCTTTTACCCTTTGCGCCCACCGGCGCACAGCGGCGGGTAATGGCCGAGATCGCCGCCGACCTCACCTCGGGTCGGCCCATGAACCGTCTGGTGCAGGGCGACGTGGGCTCCGGCAAGACCATGGTGGCGGCCTATGCCGCCTGGCTGGCCGCCAAAAGCGGGGTACAGAGCGCCATGATGGCCCCCACCGAATTGCTGGCCCAGCAGCATCTGGAGACCATGACCGGCTTTTTGTCCGGGGCAGGGCTGCGCGTCGCCCTGCTCACCGGCTCCATGAAGGCCGCCGAGAAGCGCAAAGTCAAGGCCGCACTGGCCGACGGCAGCATTGATCTGGTGGTGGGCACCCACGCGGTCCTCTCCCAGGGGGTGGACTTTGCCGATCTTGGGCTGGTCATCACCGACGAGCAGCACCGCTTCGGCGTGGAGCAGCGGGCCCAGCTGGCGGGGAAAGGCGAGCGGGACGGAATGTCCCCCCATGTGCTGGTCATGTCGGCCACCCCCATCCCCAGAACGCTGGCCCTCATCATTTACGGCGATCTGGACGTATCGGTCATTGACGAGCTTCCGCCGGGACGGACCCCGGTGGAGACCTTTCTGGTGGGGGAGGATAAGCGCCAGCGGATCTATACCTTTATCCGCCGTCAGGTGGCCGGCGGACGGCAGGTCTACATCGTCTGTCCGGCGGTGGAGGAGAGCCAGAGCGACGGAGACAATCCCATCCTGCTGGACGAGGCCAACCGCCCCCCAAAACCCGCCCCCGGCTTTGCCGACCTGAAAGCGGTGACCGCCTACGCAAAGGAGCTGCAAGAGCAGGTCTTTCCCGATCTGCGGGTGGATTTCGTCCACGGCAAGCGCAAGCCCAAGGAAAAGGAAGCGGCGATGGCCGCCTTTGCCGCCGGAAAGACCGATATTCTGGTGGCCACCACCGTCATTGAGGTGGGGGTGGACGTGCCCAACGCCAACCTGATTTTAGTAGAGAATGCGGACCGATTCGGTCTTTCTCAACTCCACCAGCTGCGAGGACGGGTGGGACGGGGCAAATGGCAGTCCTACTGTATTTTGCTCACCGCCAACCGCAACCCCGATACCCGCGCCCGGCTGAAGGTACTCACCCAGACCACCGACGGCTTCCGCATTTCGGAGGAAGACCTGAAACTGCGGGGACCGGGCGACTTTTTCGGCAAGCGGCAGCACGGTCTTCCCCAGCTGCGCATGGCCGACCTGGCGGGAGATACCCGGGTATTGCGGGAAGCGCAGGACGCCGCCAAACAGCTTCTGGCCTCCGACCCGGAACTGGAGCAGCCGGAACACCGCCCGGTGCTGGAACGGGTGCAGGCCCTTTTCGACCGCCACGGCGACAGTATGAATTGACAGGAAAGGATTCGATATTATGTTTACCATCCGCGAGATGACCGCGGCAGACCGGGACACCGTCATGCCCATGGTGCTGGAGTTTTATCAGAGCCCGGCTGTGGAGCACAATGTGGACGCATCTGTTCTGGAAAAGACCTTCCATGACGCAGCCGATCCGGGGGAACCCCTGCTGCGCGGTTTGCTGCTGGAAGAGGATGGCGTACCGGCTGGATATGCCTATGTGACGTTCTGCTACTCCGGTGAGATGGGGGGACGGGTCGTCTTTTTTGACGAGATGTACTTCCGCCCCGCCTGCCGGGGCAAGGGCTACGGCACCGAGGTGTTCCGCTGGCTGAAAAAGGAGTATCCGGACTATCCCCGCTTCCGTCTGGAAGTGACCGACGCCAACGAAAAGGCGTCCAGTCTCTATACCCGGCTGGGATTCCGCGTGCTGGAGTACCGGCAGATGGTACTGGATGGGGCACTTCAGGACCCCAAATCAAAATAAAGGAGCAGAACTTATTATGAGTCATTTGGAAGAAGCAAAGATGCTGCGCGAGGACCCCAATGTTCACTATAACTGTGCCCAGTCGGTGCTCATCCCCTTCCGGGAGGCGTGCGGTCTGAGCCTGGAGGCGGCCAATCAGCTGGGCGCCAATTTTGGCAGCGGTATGCGCCACGGCGGCGCCTGCGGCGCGCTGACCGGCGCGCTGATGGTGCTGGGCATGGCTGGCAAGGGCGCCGAAGAGGCCAATACCCTTATCCGCCGGTTCCGGGAGGAGACCAGTTTCCTCAACTGCGCCGACCTGCTCAAGCAGGCCAAGGAGCAGGGAGAGCCCAAAAAGGACCACTGTGACCGGATGGTCTATGAGGCGGTTGCCCTGCTGGACGAGCTGATGGGACAGCAGTAATTTTTATAAAAGACAACGGGACACATCCCAAAGCGGATGTGTCCCGCAGGCTGTCGATAAAATGAAGCACCGTGCAAGAAAAGATACGGTACTTTCATAGAAGCGAGTGACCACAAGGGTCGCCCCTACGGGGCGGGTGGAGCAGTCACCGTTGCCCCGCCGAGGGCGGCGGGGCCC
>DXGA01000097.1 GCA_019114165.1 Candidatus Flavonifractor merdipullorum
CATCCCGGTGGTGACCGACCCGAAAAAGGCCGCCGGCGCCCTCCAGTGGGCGGTGACCGAGATGATGAAGCGGTATAAGCGCTTTTCCGAGGTGGGGGTCCGTGACCTCAAGTCCTATAACGCCCTGGCCAAGCGCACCGAGGGGATGGACACCATGCCGTCGGTGGTGGTGGTCATTGACGAGCTGGCCGACCTGATGCTGGTGGCCGCCAAAGAGGTGGAAGAATCCATCTGCCGTGTGGCCCAGATGGGCCGCGCCAGCGGGATGCACCTCATCATTGCCACCCAGCGTCCTTCGGCCGACGTCATCACCGGCCTGATGAAGGCCAACATTCCCTCCCGTATCGCCTTTGCGGTGCAGTCCTCCCTGGACTCCCGCATCATCCTGGACACCACGGGCGCGGAAAAGCTGGTGGGCAGAGGCGATATGCTCTACTTCCCCCTGGGCAGCGGCAAGCCCCAGCGGGTGCAGGGCTGCATGATCACCGACGAAGAAGTGGCGGCGGTGGTGGACTTCGTCAAGAAGGGCGGACAGGCCGAGTATGACGAAGCGGTGCTCCATGAGATTGAGCAGAACGCCGCGGCCAAGGACAAGAAGGGGAACGCTCCCGCCGCCGAGAGCAGCCCGGAGGACGAATACGACGAGCTGCTGCCCAACGCCATCGATGTGGTGGTGGAGACCGGTATGGCCAGCGTGTCCATGCTCCAGCGGCGGCTGAAGCTGGGCTATTCCCGCGCCGCCCGTCTGGTGGACCAGATGGAGGAGAAGGGCGTGGTGGGACCGTTCGAGGGTTCCAAGCCCCGGCAGGTGCTCATCACCAAAGCCCAGTGGCAGGAGATGCAGTACAGGCAGAATATGCCCTCCGGAGCCTCGCCCATGTCGGAGCCGGTGCCGGAAGAGCTGGACTTTGAGGACGACGCCATTTCCCAGCCCCGTGATCTGCCTCCCTTTGACGACTGACGTACCATAAGAACGGCCCTTCTGCATATGGAGCAGAGGGGCCGTTTTCCGTCACTGGACCAGGGTGCCGCTTTCGTCCTCCAGCAGCAGGAGGATGCGCTTTTGGGCGCCGGTGGCGGCGTCAAAATAGAGCAGGATGTGCTGGCCGTCCTCCGTCTCACAGCGGAATTCATGGCAGAGCAGCTCGTATTCACCCTCGGTGGGAATGAGGGCCAGACGGTGGGAGAGAACGGTGAGGGTATCCCCCACGTTGCTTTCCACTTGGGCGCGGTCGGTGATGTTTTCCGTATAGGCGCGGGCGGTGTGGTTCATCAGGTATCCCTGAGACGCAAAGCCCACGATATCGCCGTTATCCAGCGCCACCGAAACCTTGATGAGATCGGGGTAACAGAGGACCTGGCCGTCCTGATAGGCGAAGTTGACCGTCAATGTGTTGTCCTGAATGAGGTAATAGGTCTCAGCCATGGAGGGATAGCCCCGCTGCTCCAGGAAGGTTTTGGCGATGGCTACCCCTTCCTCGGGAGAGAGGGTTGCGTCGGCCACCGGGCGGGAGCTGAGCACTTCCAGAATCTTGCCCCCCTGCCGGGTCACAGACACATAGAGACTGCCCCCATCCACAGAAGCCTCAAAGCCCCAGGTGGGAAGGACGCCCTCTCCCTGGGAGACGGGGGTAAAAAGCACCGGGTCCAGCCCCAAAAACTGGGCGGCTGCTGCCCTTGCTTCATCCCGGCTCACCTCGGCCAGACCTTCCAGCCCCTTGGGGGAGCGCTGGGAGAGATGGTCGGAGAAAGGGCCGTCATAGATGAGAGACGGGACCTCGGGGAAATCGGATTCCACGGTCTGGAAGGTGGAGCCGGCTGTGGCGGGGCTTTGATCGTCGCCGGTGGCCTGGGAGAGCCGTTCCTGGATCTGCTCCACCGATTCCAGGGTGACCGAACCGCCCATCAGATCGGCTTCCAGGTCCCGCAGGAGGGTGTCAAGACCGGAAGCGGTGTCGGAGAGGGCGGCGATGGTCTCCCAGTCGTCGTCAGAGGGTTCCTCGCCCTGCCGGGCCAGGGCCATGGCGTAGTCCCCCGCTTTGGCCAGGAAGGAGGCGGTCTGTTCCAGCTCCACATAGCCCATGGGCAGCTGCCCCAGGGCGGTCTGGGCGGCGGTGGCCTGGGAAAAGGCCTGGGCGCACAGGGTGGAAAAGAGGGTGGAGGAAGAGGCGTACCGGATCTTCTGAAGGGCGGAATCCAGTTCCCCCACGGCGGTGGTCAGCTGGGCAAAGGCCCGCTGATAGTCCTGCTCCAGCAGGCGGCGGTAATGGCTGGCTTTTGCCTGGCCCTGTACGGCCCAGCCCACGGCCAGCGCGAAAGCGGCAATGAGAAAGCTGATGATCAACACCCGTATGCGCCGGCGGCTCCATAGTGCTTGCATAAAAAGTCCCCTTCCGTGTGGTTTTCCCTAGTGTGTGCAGAAACGGGGAAATCAGGCATGGAAAAGGTTTCAACAGCGAAAAAAGATTGTATGACCAGCGGGAATGTGCTACCCTATAAACACCGGCACAGCACGGCTCTGTCGGTTTTTTCGGAGAAAGGAGGTATTATAAAGTGGATTTTTCCATATTACAGCCCCTGATGGAGGGGATTCAGGCGCTCCTTGCCCAGTATCCCATGGCCGGCGCATGGTATACCGCCATTGTGCGCTTTGTGTTTCCCATCCTGGCCGTTGGCATTCTGGCGGGCGCCATCCGTTCCATGCTGAAAGTGAAACACCTGCCGGAGGTCTGGGCCTACCTGACCCTGCCCAACGGCGGCGAGGAGCCGCTGACCCACTGGGAGAACATCATCGGGCGGAGCGGGGCCTCCGACGTGGTGCTCAATTACCCGGTGGTCTCCCGGCAGCACGCTGCCCTCATCCGGGGCGAAGATGAGAACTGGACGGTCCATGATCTGGACTCCAAAGGGGGCGTTACGGTCAACGGCAAGGAGATTGACCGTCAGGCGCCGGTGAGTTATGGCGATGTGATCGGTCTGGGCGGGGTGGAGACGGTGCTGCTCTCCGTCTCGCCGGAGGAGGAGGCGGAGCGGCGGAGACGGCGGGAGATCGCCGAACGGCCGGTCTCTCCCTGGGGACCGCTGGTGCTGCTCACCGTCTTTCAGGTGCTCACCGCCTTACAGCTCATCATCAGCGAGGGAGAAGAGGCCACGGCCATCATTCCCATCACCTTTTTGTGTTTTACGGGGCTGATGTGGGTGTATTTTCTGGTGCTGCGGGCGGCCCGCCGGGTGGGATTTGAGATGGAGATCGTGGCCTTTTTTCTCTCCACCCTGTCCCTCTCCGTGACGGCGTCGTCCAATACGCCGGCGCTCTTCAAACAGTTCCTGGCGGTGGTGCTGGGATTGGTCCTCTTTCTGGTGCTGGGTATTTTCCTGCGCAATCTGGAGCGGGTGCGCCGCATCCGCTGGCTGATGGCCGGGGCGGCGGTGGCCCTTTTGATGCTGAGCTGTCTTTTCGGCGCGGTGAACCACGGCGCCACCAACTGGATCTCCATCGGCGGATTTTCTTTTCAGCCCTCGGAGATCGCCAAAATCTGTTACATCTTTGCCGGTGCGGCCACGCTGGAGCGGCTCTTCCGGAAACGAAACCTGGGTTTGTTCATGGTCCTGACCGGTGCAAGCCTTCTGTGCCTGGCCTATATGAGCGACTTCGGCACGGCGGCCATTTTCTTCGTCACCTTCCTGGTCATCGCCTATCTCCGCTCGGGCGACTGGGCCACCCTGACCCTCATCTGCGGCGGCGCCGTCTTTGGCGTTTTCATTATTTTGACCATGAAGCCCTATATTCTCCGCCGCTTTGCCAGCTGGGGCAAGGCCTGGCAGACCACCACCGAGGGCAGCGGCTTCCAGCAGAGCCGCACCATGTCGGCGGCGGCTTCGGGCGGACTGGTGGGCGTAGGCCCGGGAAACGGCTGGCTCCACAATGTGGGCGCGGGCGACACCGACCTGGTCTTTGGTATGCTGTGCGAGGAATGGGGGCTCATCATCGCCATTCTGGCGGTGCTGTGCATCATTACGCTGGCGGTCTTTGCCGTCCGGGCCTGCCGGGCGGGAAGGTCCAGCTTTTACATCATCGCCGGCTGTGCCGCCACCAGCCTGCTGGTTTTCCAGACCACCCTCAACGTGCTGGGCGCGGTGGATCTCCTGCCCCTCACCGGCGTGACCTTCCCCTTTGTATCCAACGGCGGATCGTCCATGATGGCGTCCTGGGGCTTGCTGGCCTATCTCAAGGCCACCGATACCCGGCAAAATGCCAGCTTTGCCATTCCGCTGCCCAAGAGGCGCAAAAAGAGAGACGCGGACCTCTCCCGGCGGAGCGGAGGCAAGCGTCTGGCGTGATCCATAGGAGGCATCCATGAAGAAAATCGAAAAACGAGCCATTGTCTGTCTGGCGCTGGTGGCCCTGCTGACGGCGGGCGTGGTGCTGTTTGTGGTGCGGTTCGGACTGTACGGCGGGCGCTGGGCGTCCTTTTCGGCCAACCGGCATCTCTATAACAGCAGCGGCGCGCTGGCGGTGGGACGGGTGCTGGACCGGGACGGCGACGTCCTCTCCTGGGTGGATGAGAGCGGTAACCGCCGGTACTATGAAAACGCCACCGTCCGCAAAGCCACCCTCCACGCCGTGGGCGACCCCCAGGGCAAGATCGGCACCGGCGCGCTGGTGGCCTTTGCCGACCAGCTCTCCGGCTATAATCTCCTCACCGGTGCGTACAGTCTCACCGGACAGGGCAACGACCTCTACCTCACCATCGACGCCCGGCTCAACTACACCGCCTATCAGGCCCTGGGAGGCAAAAAGGGCGCGGTGGCGGTCTACAACTACAAGACCGGCGAGGTGCTGTGCATGGTGTCCAGCCCCACCTATGACCCGGCCGACCCGCCGGTGATTGCCGACGATGACCCCGCCTATGACGGCGTGTATCTCAATCGGGTGCTCTCCGGGGCCTTTACGCCCGGCTCCATTTTCAAAACCGTGACCCTCACCGCCGCCATTGAGAAGATCCCCGACCTCTTTGACCGGACCTTCACCTGTACCGGCTCCACCGATGTGGGCGGGCAGGCGGTGACCTGTCCCCACGCCCACGGAGAGATGGACATTGCCGGGGCCTTTGCCAGCTCCTGCAACGGCGTCTTTGCCCAGCTGGCCGCCGAACTGGGGAGCGAGACCATGGCGGCCTATGTCCAGAAGGCGGGACTCACCAGCCGGTATGACGTGAACGGTATTTCCACCGCGCCCGGCAGCTTTGATCTCACCGGCGCGGACACCAACCAGGTGGGCTGGGCCGGAGTGGGCCAGTATAACGACTTGGTCAATCCCTGCGGGGTGATGGTGTGGATGGGCGCCATTGCCAACGGCGGACAGGCGGCGGTGCCCCAGCTGGTGCTCAAAACAGAGGGCGGGATACTGCCCAGCTTCTATTTGCAGAAGAAGACCGGGACCCTGATCGAGGGGGACACGGCTGAAACCCTGGCCGATCTGATGGCCAACAATGTGGCCCAGACCTACGGTAGCGGACGGTTCCCCAATATGGACATCTGCGCCAAGTCGGGCACCGGCGAGGTGGGGGGCGGCAAAGCGCCCAACGCCTGGTTTGCCGGATTCCTGCGCAATGAAGACGCCCCTTATGCCTTCGCGGTACTGGTGGAGGAGGGCGGCAGCGGCGCGGACGCGGCGGGCAACGTGGCCGCCCAGGTGCTGAACGCCCTGGTCAATGGCTACTGAGGGAGATAAGAGATAAAAGATAAGAGATAAGAGATGGAGAAAGCGATCCGTAGGGGCGCACATTGTGCGCCCGCCTTCTATGGAAACGCGATTTCTGATCTGTATAAAGATACACGGACGGCCGTATGGCCGTCCGTGTCAGGCTGTCGATAAAATGAAGCACCGTGCAAGAAAAGATACGGTACTTTCATAGAAGCGAGTGACCACAAGGGTCGCCCCTACGGGGCGGGTGGAGCAGTCACCGTTGCCCCGCCGAGGGCGGCGGGGCCC
>DXGA01000098.1 GCA_019114165.1 Candidatus Flavonifractor merdipullorum
CCTATCCGTGGGCCCCGCCGCCCTCGGCGGGGCAATGGTGTACCTCTCCACCTTGTAGGGGCGACCCTTGTGGTCGCCCGCGTCTATGCAAGCCCGCTCTCCTTTTGCCCCCCTTTCACTACTTTGACAGACGAAAAGGATCTGCCCGACCGAAAAGGGCAGATCCTTTTTTGTTATTGCGGGGAAAACGGTTGTTGCGGGCGCACAATGTGCGCCCCTACGGCTTTATTTCTCGTCCGTGGGCAGCACGTCCACGATGACCAGCTCGGGCCGGTTGAAGAGACGGGGGATGCGGGTGGATTCCCGGGCCAGACCCCGGCTGACGATCAGATGGGTGTCGTCATCCAGGGTATAATTCCCCCCGGCGTAAGCGGGGAACAGCCCCTGATTGGGGGCCAGTACGCCGTTGATGAGCCCCGGAAGACGCCACTGCCCGCCGTGGGCGTGTCCGGCAAGGACCAGATCAAAGCCCAGACCGGTGTAAGCGTTGATCCGCTCGGGCCGGTGGGAGAGGAGAAGGGAGAAGGTCCCGTCGTCTATCGCACCGGCGCAGAAAGCAAGCTCACGCTGCCACAGACTTTCCCCGACTTCCGGGTCGTCCACGCCGGAGATGGAGAGGGGCTGGCCGTCCAGGATCTTGGTAGTGGTGACTCCGTCCATCACGTTGATGCCCAGTTGGGCCATCTGCTCCTTGATGCCGTCCACCCGGCCGCTCCAGAATTCATGGTTGCCCGTCACATAATAGGTGGGATAGCGGGACGCGGCGGCGGACAGGAAGGTCCAGGCCGGTTCCTCGGGCAGCTCGTCATCCACAATGTCGCCGCTGAGGAGCAGCACATCGGGCTGGGCCTCGTCCAGGGCGGCGAGCAGCGTTTTCTGCCCGTCCCCATAGCGGCAGCTGTGGAGATCGGTCACCAGCGCCAGCCGGACCGGCTGGGTGAGCTTTTCGGTGGTGACCTCATAAGTGCGCACCGACAGACGGGGGTCCAACGCGCACAGCGCCGTTACCGCAAGCCCGGCTGCGGCGGCGATCAGAATACGTTTGGTGTTTTTCTTCATTTCCGGTTATGTTTGAGCAGCGACTGCTTGATGTCCCACAGCTTCTGAGAGAGGTCCACATAGTAGTTGTGGGGATTTTCAAACCGCTTGACCTCGTCCCACTGGAGGTCGATCTGGGCGGCGCAGTAAGCGCGCATTTCGGCGATGGTGGGGGAGTGGTAGACCTTCTTGCCGCTCTGGAAGATGGGCACCAGCAGCTCCTTGGCGGTGTAATTGGTGACCGTCTTGCGCTTCCAGGTGGCCTCCGGATCGAAGAGCTCCAGGGGCTGGGACTGGTCCACCACCTCGTCGTGGACGCAGATCAGGTCGGCAATGGCCTTGCCGCTCTCGTTTTCAAAGATGCGGTACACCTTCTTAAAGTGGGGGTTGGTGATCTTGGCCGGGTTTTCGCTGATTTTGATCTTGGGGATGATGGCGCCGGCTTCATCCTCGATGGCGGCCAGCTTGTACACGCCGCCGAAGACCGGTTCGCTCTTGGAGGTGATGAGCCGCTCGCCCACGCCGAAGGAGTCGATCTTTGCCCCCTGAAGGAGAAGGTCCCGGATGATATACTCGTCCAGCGAGTTGGAAGCCACGATCTTGCAGTCGGTGAGACCGGCCTCGTCCAGCATCTGCCGGGCTTTGCGGGAGAGGTAGGTGAGGTCGCCCGAGTCCAGACGGATGGCGCAGTGGGTGATGCCCTGGGGAAGAAGTACCTCCTTGAATGCCCGGATGGCGTTGGGCACGCCCGACTTGAGCACGTCGTAGGTATCCACAAGGAGGGTGGCCGAATGTGGATAAAGTTCGCAGTAAGTTTTGAAGGCGGTGTACTCGTCGGGGAACATCTGGACCCAGGAGTGGGCCATGGTGCCGCCGGCGGGAGAACCGTACATCTCATCGGCCAGGGTGCAGGCGGTCCCGGCGCAGCCGGCGATATAGGAGGCCCGGGCGCCCAGAATGGCGCCGTCGGAGCCCTGAGCCCGGCGGGAGCCGAATTCCGACACCGGACGCCCCCCGGCAGCCCGGACAATGCGGTTGGACTTGGTGGCGATGAGGGACTGGTGGTTGATGGTGAGAAGGAGATAGGTCTCGATAAACTGGGCCTCGATGGCGGGGGCGCGGACGGTGAGGATGGGTTCGCCGGGGAAAATGGGGGTGCCCTCAGGCACGGCCCAGATGTCGCCGGTAAACCGGAAGGTGGAGAGGTAGTTCAGAAACGCCTTGGAGAAGACCCCCTTGGACCGGAGGTATTCCACATCTTCTTCGTCAAAGTGGAGATTTTCGATATAGTCGATGACCTGCTCCAGACCGGCCGCGATGGCAAAGCCGCCGCCGTCGGGCACGTTGCGGAAGAAAACGTCGAAATAGCAGATCTGCTTGTCCATACCGGTCTTGAAGTATCCGTTGCCCATGGTGAGCTCGTAGAAATCGCACAGCAGGGTGTAATTCATAGGATTTTTTTTCATAGCGTGAGGGTGCTCCTTTCCGCTTCAGATGGAATCAGCCCGGTCCCGGTGGAGGACGGTGACCTGGAGGCCCTCCAGTACATCCAGCGCCTTCTGGTGGAGGACAGGGTCATAGCTGGCTGTCAGCTGGGCGTCCACCACGATCTCCGCCTCGGGCAGCGCCGCCTTGGCCATCACCGCGTTGGACAAAACGCAGATGTGAGACACCAGGCCGCACAGCTCCACGGTATCATAGCCCTGCTGTTTGAGCCAGTTCCCCAGCCAGAGAGAGGGGAAGGTGGGTTTGCACACCACCATGTCGGTCTCCTTACAGATGGCTTTCCCGGTCTGGCCGTAGAGCTGCCAGCCGTCGGAGTTGAGCAGGCAGTGGGGGACGGGCAGTTTCCGCCCCTCCTGGGTATCCAGATAACCGGCGTTGTGGGTGTCCATGGTGAAGGCCACATCCCAGCCGTCGGCTCTGGCCTGAGCGATGCGTTGGGCAATGGGGCCGTCCAGCCCCTCCGCTCCGGCAAACCCCAGCGCGCCGTCCACGAAATCCACTTGATAATCCACTACCAGCAGCAGTTGTTTCATGGTGTTGACACCTCCTTACAGACATTTTTCATAACAGGGATAGGGAAGGGGGCGGTCATGGAGATGGACCTCACCCCGGCGGACATAGCCCAGGCGGACCAGCAGAGCCTGCATCCGGTCATTGCGGCAGTAAGTATCCAGATGGACCGCGCCGCAGCCTGCCGCCCTGGCCTGTGCCTCGGCAAAGGCGAAAAAGGCGGAGGCTATGCCCTGACGCTGAACCGCCGGGTCCACCGCCAGACGGTGGATGGACCGCACCGGCCCCCGATAAGACCACGGGACGGCGGCATATTCCGGCGCCTCCGTCCCGTTGATGCAGGCCACGCCCAGCAGCTGCCCTTCCGGTCCTGCCGCCGCGAAGAGCTCTCCCCGCTCCAGATCGGCCTGATAATGGGCCTTGGTGGGGTAATCCGCGCCCCACTGGGGGTTTCCCAGGGCGTTCATGTGCGCCACCGCCCGGCGGACCAGGGAGCAGATAGCGTCCAGATCAGCCGGGCGGGCAGGGCGGATGATGCAGTCAGCCGTCACGAGGCGGAGACAGGCCCCATGGCGTTGTGGAGCTCGTCGGTGATGGCGCCGTGGAAGAGCTGACCGGCGTAGGTGTGGAGATTTTCCAGACGGGCGGCCACCTGATCGATGGGCAGGGAACCGGAGCAGGACAGATCCTGGTCCAGGATAAAGCGGGGCTCAGGGTCCTGCTTGCCGCGGGTGCCCAGCAGGCCGGGACCGGCGTGGACCTTCAGGCGGCAGTTGTCAGGCAGCTTCTTTTCGATGTCCACCGAACACTTGGAAACTTCCTTCTCGTCCACGTCGGGCTCGCCCAGAATGCCCAGGTAGGGGGTCTGGATGAGGTCGTCCCACAGAAGGTCGGTCAGACCCAGGGCCTTGCGGGAGAAGGCGTTGACATAGCGCAGACCCACCCGGGTAAAGGCGTCGGGCTGATAGGTCTGGATAAAGGAGGCCAGAGCCTTGTCCAGCTGGCTGGCGAAATCCTCCCAGCAGGTGTAGCGCAGGGTGGAGAGGGAGATGAAATCCTTGGTCAGGTTGAGCTTCCAGAAACCGTCCTCCGAGATGAAGGTATAGTTATTGACAGGAGGCACCTGCTCCACCTTGGCGTCAGGGGTGCCCAGACCGGTGATGCGGGGGGCGGGCTGGTCCTTCTTGACGGCGTAGCGGGGGAAGGCGTGGCGGATGGTCTCCTGGAACGCGGCGGGCTCATTGGCGTCGATGGCCAGGATGGTGGGGAAACGGAGCTGGCAGATCACTTCCACCAGAGGGCTCCGGGTGTAGCGGCAGCGGGGGTGTTCGACAAAAAGCATGGGGCTAAACCTCCTAGATGTTTGTTCTCGTCCTGTCGGAGTGCACAAGTACACTCCGCTGAAGACTATTATAATGCTGAAAAGCGCCTGATACAAGAGGAAGACGGACAAGACACCATTTTTTTACGGCGGAATAGGATGGAGCAGCGGAAGGGAGGAGAATCCATGAGACATACATACAGTGTCTGGGTGGTGGGCGGCGACCAGCGGCAGGCCCGTCTGGCGGAGCTGCTGGCCGGTGCGGGACATACGGTGTACACCTTTGGACTGGAGCGGGCGGGGGCGCTGGAGGGCGTGGAAGCCCGCACGGAGCTATCGGAGGCGGGTGAGTCGGACTGTGTGGTGCTTCCGCTGCCCGCTATGGGGGAAAAAAGCACCCTGAACGCGCCGCTTTCGGAACAGAAATATCCAATGGAGGAAATTCTGACGGCCATTGGCTCCGGTCCGGCGGTATGTGCCGGACGGGTGGACCCTCCGTTGCAGGAGCTGGCGGACCGGTTGGGCGTCACCCTCCACGACTACGCCGCCCGGGAGGAATTCGCCGTGGCCAACGCGGTGCCCACGGCGGAAGGCGCCCTCCAGCTGGCCATGGAGGAGCTGCCGGTCACCCTCCACGGGGCGCGGGTGCTGGTCATCGGCTTCGGACGGCTGGGCCGGGCATTGGCGCCCCGGCTGTCGGCCCTGGGCGCGCGGGTGACGGTGGCCGCCCGAAAATGGAGCGACCTGGCGTGGATCAAGGTCTCCGGCTGGGAGGGAGAACACAGCGGACAGCTCAAAGGCTGGCTGTGCGCCTACGACCTTATTATTAACACCGTACCGGCATTGATTCTGGATGAGGGCTGTCTGCACGATCTGAAACCGGGCTGTCTGGTGCTGGATCTGGCCTCCAAACCGGGCGGGGTGGACTTTGACGCCGCCCGGCGGCTGGGCGTACCGGCCATCTGGGCCTTGTCCCTGCCCGGTAAGGTAGCCCCTGTGACCGCCGGGGTCATTGTGCGGGATACGGTGTGTCATATTCTGGATGAATTGGGAGTGTGACAATGGAAAAGCAACCAATCAAAGTGGGATTTGCCCTTTGCGGGTCCTTTTGTACCCACGATAAAGCCATGGAAGCGTTGGAACAGGCGGCGGCCCGGTATGAGGCGGTCTATCCCATCGTCTCCGAGCGGTGCGCCGACACCGACACCCGGTTCGGCGCGGCCCACGACCGGATGCGGGAGATGGAGCGGATCTGCGGGCGGCGGGTCATCGACTCGGTGGTCAAGGCGGAGCCCATCGGCCCGCAAAAGCTGCTGGATGTGCTGGTGATCTGCCCCTGCACGGGGAATACCCTGGCCAAACTGGCCTGCGGGGTCACCGATTCCGCCGTCACCATGGCCGCCAAGGCCCATCTGCGCAACGGGAGACCGCTGGTCATCGCCCCGTCCACCAACGACGGGCTGTCGGCCTCGGCCAAGAATATCGGGGTGCTGCTGGACAAAAAACAGGTGTTTTTCGTCCCCTTCGGGCAGGACGATCCCTGGAAAAAGCCCACCTCGCTGGTGGCCGATTTCAGCCGGGTGTGCGACGCCGTGGACGCGGCCCTGGAAGGAAAACAGCTCCAGCCGGTGCTGGTGGGGAGAGACTGAGCGGATACAGCGTCCGCCGCATCTGCGGCGGACGCTTCTGTTCAGAAAGACTGTCAATCTGGTTGTCATAAACGTAAAATGGCCATTAAAGTACAGAATAAGTCGCTGATGTATAAAAAAACATAAATTTGTAACAGAAAAACCGTACTGGAGAAATCTTGAATTTTCGGTAGAGCTGTGCTATACTACTGTTAAAATAGCCCTGAGTGGAAGTGGAAAGAAAATAACTGGCAGTTCCTGCGGGAAAGAAGGACAGCCAGTGACAGCCCGGCGCAGACCGTTGGACTGGATTTCCATACTTAAGAGAAGGGAGCACAAGTATATGAAACAACAGTTGACGAAGCGCTGGAAACGAGTCATGTCTCTTGCGCTGGCTGCGTGCCTGGGGATCGGTCTGTTTACCCCGGGCGCGATGGCCGCAAACGGCAGCGATCTGGTCCTGATCGAGGGCGATCCCGTCCTGACCGAGGACTCTGATTACCGTGCCAACACCTATGTCCAGACCAGCACCCCCTCGGCCTACGCCAACCTGAGCACCGAAGAGGCCCTGGCTCTGGCTGCTCGGAACGGGGACCGTGTGGCAAAGTATTTCCCTGTCACAATGTTTAACTATGATGCAGAAAAATTTAATGCACTTCAGCATCAGGCTGATGTGGAGGCACAGGGGCCTGAACTTCAGAAATGGAAAGCACTTTACTTTAATGATGGTAATCCGGGAACTGACGGATATGAGTATGACGCCTATACCGCAAAGCCTGGATATTATCCTGTAGATGTTACATATAACGAACTGGCTGATGGCGGCGAGTATTATGTCAAAAATGGAGACAGATATCAAAAGGTAAGTTTGGACTTTACCGGAGAAGATTATCTGCCTTTAGAGCCTCGGCCTTCGCTTGATAATTTTGATTATCACTCCGGTGAATATTATATCGAAAAGGATAATACTACATATAAGATTACAAAGATAGAGAGAAAAAAAGTAAGTTACATAGTGTGGACAACTTATTTGTATAAGATTTACGGTCAGCCGGTCAATACCAGCACATTGGAAGCAGATGGACTTTTAGAAGCCACTTCTGAGATCGGCGTAAAGGTAGCGGACATTCCGATTGTTTCGATTGACGCGGATCAGGTGCCTGCACCGGAAGTGAGCGTTGCGCCCAGTGAAAGCCCTGTACAGCCGGAGGAGAGTCCTGCTGTGAGCGGAACCCCTGTACCGGAAGTGAGCGTTGCGCCCAGTGAGAGTCCTGTGCAGCCGGAAGAAAGCCCTGCTGTGAGTGAATCCCCTGCGCCGGAAGAGAGCAGTGTACCCGAGGAAGCGGTACCTCCGGAAGCAAACGATGCTGATATGTATGCATCTGAGGAATACATTTGTGAAACCGAGGAAAGCCATGACGGTCCGTGGTATTCGCCGTTTTCCATCCTGGAAAAGTCCTATAATTATACCCTTAAAAGCAGTGATGGAACGTATTCTATAACGGGAACTACTGCTGATAAAGACGGTATATATAGTGGCGGTACCATTTATGAGTATAAAACGGACGGTGGCTTGCAGGAAGGCGGATATATTAGTCCAAAGTCCTATGAAAACTATAATAAATGGACCGGTAATGTTATAGGCGGACATGGTGGAT
>DXGA01000099.1 GCA_019114165.1 Candidatus Flavonifractor merdipullorum
ATGTATTCTGTTATATATAGAAACAATCTAAAAATCGCTTTTTGACATATTCCAAAAACTAAGCTCCATTTTAATCCATTATGCATAAATGCTATACTTAACCCATCAAAGCCGCACAAAGCGGCAGGAGCGGAGGACAGAACTGGACAGAGGGAGGAAGCGGCGAACTCCGGGCTGGAATGGGACGTCTGACACTCCAACGAGTTGAAAGGAGAAAGATGAAATGAAACACATCAAACGCGCAGCCCTTCTTCTCGCAACCGTCGGTATGGTCATTGGTATGACCGCCTGCAGCAGCCAGAAAACTGCCGGCAGCGACGGCAACCTCACCATGCAGATCTGGGATAACTCTCAGCGCGAGGCCATGCAGGCCCTGGCCGACGAGTATCACAAGATCAACCCCGACGTGACCATCGAGGTGCAGGTCACCAGCTGGGACGAGTACTGGACCAAGCTGGAAGCCGCCGCCGGTTCCGGAAACCTGCCCGACATCTTCTGGATGCACACCAACCAGATCCTGCTGTACGCCGACAACGGAATGCTGGCCGATGTGACCGACCTCTATGACGACGATACTTACTCCCACTACTCCGACGTCTCCATCGCCAACACCCTGGGCTCCGACGGCCGTATGTACGGCGTGCCCAAGGACAAGGACACCGTCTGCCTGGTGTACAACAAGGAGATGTTCGATCAGGCCGGTGTCGCTTATCCCGACGAGACCTGGACCTGGGACGATCTGACCGAGGCCTCTCAGAAGATCTACGACGCCACCGGTAAGTACGGCTATATGGCCTACTGCGATGATCAGCTGGGCTACTGGAACTTCGTCTATCAGAACGGCGGCTACATCCTCAACGACGACAAGACTGCCGCCGGTTTCGATCAGCCCGCCACCATCGAGGCCATGAAGTTCTACATTGGCCTGCAGGACAACGAGTGGTGCCCTGATCAGAACTACTTTGCCGAGACCGCTCCCGGCAATGCCTTCTTCTCCGGCCAGGGCGCCATGTTCCTGGAGGGTACCTGGAACCTGATGGCTGAGATGAAGAATTATCCCGAGATGCAGGGCAAGTGGGACGTGGCCGTGCTGCCCAAGGCTCCCAATCCCGCGTCCGGTGACGGCCGCGCCACCATCTCCAACGGTCTGTGCTACGCCACCTCCGCCGACAACCAGGATAACGAGACCGTCATGAACTTCCTCAAGTGGCTGGGTACCGAAGAGGCCCAGGAGATCCAGTCTTCCTACGGCGCCGCCATCTCCGGCTATGAGGGCACCGAGCAGGCCTGGATCGACGCCTTCGATCAGTTTGACTACAAGCTGAACGTACAGGCTTGCATCGATATGTTCGACTACTCCGTCCAGTCTGTCAACGACGCCACCCGTCCCGTGTGGAAGAGCAAGGTCAACGACGAGATGCTCAAGATCTACGGCGGACAGGTCAGCGTGGACGAGGGCCTGAAGAACTGCAACGACATCATCAATGAGGCCATCGCCGAGGGTTAATCCCCCGTCCCGAGACCGGGAGCAAGCGGCGCCGGGTGTGAGGCCCGGCGCCGACTGAAAGGAGTGGAAAGCACATGCTGAAAAAGCGCTCTGCTGTCTCCAGACAGGAACAGAGATGGGCGTGGCTGATGGTGGCTCCTACCATCATCGGTCTGCTGGTTCTCAACTATTATCCCCTGATCCAGACCGTAATCCTCAGCTTCTCCAAGACCAAGACCTTTGGTGCCATGGAATTCAATGGCCTGGCCAACTATATCGACATGTTCCAGTCTCCTGAGTTCTGGAAGGCGACCTGGAACACCATCCTCTTCTGTATCCTCACCGTTCCCGTGGGCATCATCCTGGCGCTTCTGGTGGCCATCCTCCTCAATGCCAAGGTGAAGTTCAAAAGCGGTTTCCGTGCCATCTACTTCCTGCCCATGGTGTGCGCCCCCGCGGCCATCGCCATGGTGTGGCGCTGGATGTTCAACGGTGAATACGGCATCATCAACGCCCTGCTGGGCACCAAGATCAACTGGCTGACCAGTCCCCAGACCGCTATCGTGGCCTGCGCCATTGTGGCCATCTGGAGCTCGGTGGGTTACGACGCGGTCTTGCTGCTGTCCGGCCTTCAGAGCATTTCCAAGAGCTACTATGAAGCCGCCCGCATCGACGGCGCCGGACGGATCAAGCAGTTCTTCTCCATCACCCTGCCCATGATCTCCCCCACGCTGTTTGTTACCCTCATCATGCGTATGATGGCCTCCCTGAAGGTGTACGACCTCATCTACATGATGATCGACCAGAGCAACCCGGTGCTGCCCGACGTGCAGAGCCTGATGTACCTCTTCTACCGGGAAGCCTTCGTGGCGGGCAATAAGGGCTACGCCTCCGCCATTGTGGTTTGGACCATTCTTCTCATCGGTATCGTGACTGTGGTGCAGTTCATCGGTCAGAAGAAGTGGGTCAACTACGATGTCTGATCAAAGGGGGAGCGCACTGTGAAAAAGAACAGCATCAGCCGCAGCCGCGGCACAGCCACCATCGTTACTTACGTCTTTCTGATTCTGGGCTCCATCCTGATGATCTTCCCCTTTATCTGGATGATCCTCACCTCGCTGAAATCCCTGGCGGAGAGCACCCAGATCCCGCCCACCATTTTCCCCGCGCAGCTCTACTTCTCCAACTTTACCGACGCGCTGACCAGCCTGCCCTTCGGCAGCCTGTACATCAACACCATCATCATGGTGCTGGCCCGCGTGATCTGCGCCATTGTCTTCAGCTCCATGGCCGGCTATGCCTTTGCCAAGCTGAATTTCAGAGGTAAAAACGTCCTCTTCACCCTCGTTCTGGTCCAGATGATGATGCCCTCTCAGATCTTCGTCATTCCCCAGTACGAGATGCTGGCCAGCGTGGGCCAGACCGAGAGCCTCTTTGCGCTGGTCTTCCCCGGCCTGGTGAGCGCCTTCGGTACCTTCTTCCTCCGCCAGGCCTACCTGGGCATCCCCAATGAGATCGGCGAGGCCGCCTATCTGGACGGCTGCAACCAGTGGCAGGCCTTTACCAAGGTGATGCTGCCCCTGACCGGCACTTCCGTGGCTGCGCTGACCATCTTCACCGCGGTGTTCGCCTATGCCGACCTGATGTGGCCTCTGGTGGTCAACACCGACATCAATCTCATGACCCTGTCCTCCGGCCTTGCCACTCTGAAGGGTCAGTTTATGACCAACTACCCGGTGCTGATGGCAGGCAGCCTGTTTGCCATGGTGCCCATGCTGATCCTCTACCTGATCTTCCAGCGTCAGTTCATCGAGGGCATCGCCCTGACTGGCGGCAAGTAAGCCATTCCCATTCCGGCGGACCGTTCCGGCTGAGACCGGAGCGGTCCCCGTGGGATGACCACACCAAGCACTCTGACATACTGTAAGGTGACACGATTATGATACGATTTGACGAGCGTCTCAACACCATCACCCTCCATACCCGCAGTTCCAGCTATCAAATGAAGCTGGACAGCAACGGCGTTTTGCTGCATACTTACTATGGTCCCCGTCTGCGGGGCGGCGATCTCTCCACCCTCATCCAGAAGGAAGACCGTGGATTTTCCCCCAACCCCTATGAGGCGGGCACCGACCGGACCTATTCGCTGGACACCCTGCCCCAGGAGTATTCCTCCAACGGCGCGGGCGATTTCCGCACCCCCTCCCTGGAAGTGGACTGCGCCGACGGCAGCCACATCGTGGACCTGCGCTATGTGCGCCACACCATCCGGGAAGGAAAATACGCCCTGGAGGGCCTGCCTGCCTTCTACACCGAAGGTGGAGAGGGACAGACGCTGGAAGTGGAACTGCTGGACCGCTACACCGGTCTGGAAGTCACCCTGCTTTACGGCGTGATGGAAGAGTATGATCTCATTACCCGTTCGGTGCGTATCCGCAACGGCGGCCAGGGGGCCGTCCAGCTGACCCGCGTGATGTCGGTGTGCCTGGATTTCCCTGCCGGTTCTCCCGACCTCATCACCCTGGGCGGCGCTTACGGCCGGGAACGTGAGCCGGTGCGCATGCCCCTGACGCAGGGCGTCCACACGGCGGGCAGCGTCCGCGGCACCTCCAGCCACCAGCAAAATCCCTTTATGGTCCTCTGCGACCACGACGCCACCGAGGACAGCGGATGCTGCTGGGGGATGGCGCTGGTCTATTCGGGCAATTTCCTGGCTTCGGCCGAGTACACCCAGTTCCATGAGACCCGCCTCACCATGGGCATCAACCCCTATCGCTTTGCCTGGCGTCTGGAGCCCGGCGAGCAGTTTGTGGCGCCCGAGGCGGCCATGATCTTCTCCGACCATGGCCTGGGTCAGATGAGCCGGCAGTTCCACAAGGCCATCCGCTGCAATCTGTGCCGCGGACCCTGGAAGAACAGCCGCCGTCCCATCCTCATCAACAACTGGGAAGCCACCTTCTTCCACTTCAACGCCGATAAGATCGTCTCCATCGCCGAGACCGCCGGTAAGGTGGGCATTGAGATGATGGTCATGGATGACGGCTGGTTCGGCAAGCGCGACAGCGATTTTTCCGGTCTGGGCGACTGGAATGTCAATGAAAAGAAGCTGCCCGGCGGTCTTGCGCCGCTGGCCCAGCGGATCAACGACCTGGGCATGAAGTTCGGCCTCTGGGTGGAACCGGAGATGGTCAGCGAGGATTCCGACCTCTACCGCGCCCATCCCGACTGGGCTTTCCAGGTGCCCGGCCGTCCCATGACCCGCGGCCGGTCCCAGCTGGTGCTGGACCTGACCCGGCAGGAGGTGCGGGAGTATATCCTGGAAAACCTCCGTACCACCCTGAAAAGCGCCCACATTGAGTACGTCAAGTGGGATATGAACCGCAGCCTCACCGACGTCTGGTCGGCCAGGCTCCCCGCCAACCGGCAGGGCGAGATCTACCACCGGTATGTGCTGGGCGTCTATGAGATTCTGGAAGCCATCCACCGGGAGTTCCCCGATCTGCTGATTGAGGGATGCAGCGGCGGCGGCGGACGCTTTGACTGCGGTATGCTCCACTACACCCCGCAGATCTGGTGCAGCGATAACACCGACGCCATGGACCGTCTGCGCATCCAGTACGGAACTTCGTTCTGTTACCCCTGCGCGGCGGTGGGCGCCCACGTTTCCGCCACCCCCAACTGCATGACCCACCGCACCACCCCCATGCATACCCGGGGCGTGGTGGCTGCGGCCGGCACCTTCGGCTACGAGCTGGACCTCAACGAGATCACCGACGAAGAGCTGGAGGAAGTCCGCCGTCAGATCACCCACTTCAAGACATGCTGGGATCTGGTGCTGCGTGGCGACTACTACCGTCTGAGCAACCCCTTTGCGGAGGAGCCCTTCCAGGCCTGGATGCACGTCTCCCCCGACAAGGACCGGGCGCTGGTGGGCGTGGTGATGGACAAGATCCACGCCAATCCCTGCCGTCCCCGTCTGCGTCTCAAGGGTCTGGACCCCCAGGCGGACTACCGGGTGAACGGGACCGTTTACGGCGGCGACCAGCTGATGTATGCCGGTCTTGCCCTCCCGGTGCTGGACGAGTACGAAGCCGTCCAGTATGATATTGAAAAAGTGTAAGCGTCGTTTGTTCTGGTAAGAGAGGAGTAATGGGCAATGGTGCAGGGCAGATTTTCCGTCTTTCCCCATGAAAATTTTGTAGATCTATTCCTGGTTCAGTATGGCTGGGAGCAGTGTATTCCCCTGCATTCCTACGGTCCTCACATCCGGAACAACTACCTCTTTCACTATGTGATCTCCGGCCGGGGCTGGCTGGAGGTGCGTCAGAACGACGGCACGGTAAAAAAATATCAGATCCACGGCGGACAGGGATTTCTCATCTGTCCCAACCAGGTGACCACCTACTGCGCCGACGAAATCGACCCCTGGACCTATACCTGGGTGGAGTTCGGCGGAGTGCAGGCCCAGTACCGGCTGACACTGGCCGGACTGGGGGAGGATCAGCCGATTTACACCCCCATCCAGCCCGATATGGCCAATAAAGTCAAGGATGAGCTGCTCTACATCGCCAACCATGCCCAGGATACGTCGTTGAGCCTGATGGCCCACTTCTACCTCTTCCTGGACGCGCTCATCAACTCCTCGGCCTCCAAACAGCGGGTGAGAGGGCTCTCTCAGCAGGGCTTCTACATCCGGGAGGCCATCCACTTCATCGATCAGTATTACCGCAACGACATCCGTATCGAGCAGGTGGCCGGTTTCTGCGGTCTCAACCGTACCTATTTCAGCCGCCTGTTCAAGGAAGTCATGGGCCAGACCCCGCAGGAATATCTGGCCCGCTACCGCATCAACAAAGCCATGGAGCTCATGCGCAATACCGACATGAGCATCGGCGAGATTTCCGCCATGGTAGGCTATCACAATCAGCTCTATTTCTCCAAAGTGTTCCGCAAGATCCAGGGGATTCCCCCGCGGGTGTGGAGACAGGAGGATATGCTGAAGCTGGAAAAGAACCGGGAAGAGGCTGGCCGTGGAGACGGACAGCGCCCGGGCAACTGACACTGTAAGAGAGGAGAGGCACATGTTCAAGCCTGACTTATCCGGCGAAGACCGGGAAGATACGCCGGCCCGGGAAGCACCTGCCCGTCTGAGCGAGATCCTGACCTATGACTGTTTCACCCTGGTGCGGATCGGTCTTCTGACCTTTCTGGTCATGGTGCCGCTGATCACCATTCCGCCGGCCTATATGGCCATGAACGCGCTGGTGCGTCAGGTGCTGCAGGGCAAGGTGGTACGCTGCCGGGATTTCTGGCCCGCCTTCAAGACTGGGTTCCTGCGGTCCTACGGCGCCTTCTTTGTGGCGGTGCTGCTGCCGGTACTGGCCCTGGCCTGCGCGGTGTTCTACGCCGGACGGGTGGAAGAACAGCCCCTTCTCTTTGCCCTTTGCGTTTTTTCTATTTTGATTTTCGCCCTCTCCGTACTGGCTGCCCCCCATCTCTATCCGCTGACCACAGCGGGTGTTCCGCTGGCCCAGGCGGTGCGGGAGAGCGTCTTACTTGGTTGTGCCAATCCCCTTCGTGCTTTTTTCGCCACCCTTATCCATAACGGCCTTATGCTCTTCGGCGTGGCCTTCCTGCCGCTGAGCGTACCTTATTTCCTTTTGGGCGGGCTATCCGTGCCCTGTCTCATCGGACAGTTCCTGGTCCGGCCCGTCCTGCTGCGGTATCGTTCCGAGGGAGAAGATACCGGCCTTTGAACCTTTCACCACCGCCGGGAGCGGAACAGACCGCTCCTGTCTGTCCGGCCATGCCGCCGGGAATTTAGCTGCGGGCTGTGGGCCTACTCCATTTTCATAGGCCCATGGACCCGATCAAAGGAGGAAAACAAACACCGCTTGGCTTGCGGTGCGGCAGTGTGGAGACCTGCCGTAAGGTCCCGGAGGTTCTGCTCTTCCGGGGCGAGGCGTTCGGGCGGAGGCCCGGCCGTCAAAGCTGAGAATTATGGCCAGTCTGAATCTGAAAGGCATTAAGAAGATCTACCCCCACAGCGGCGACCAGAAGAAGCGCCGCAAGGGCAAGGGCGCCGAGGCGGAGAAGAAGACCAATCTTCAGATCACCGATCAGGGCGTCGTGGCGGTGCAGGAGTTCAACCTGGACATCGCCGACAAGGAGTTCATCGTGCTGGTTGGTCCTTCCGGCTGCGGTAAGTCCACCACCTTGCGCATGGTGGCCGGTCTGGAAGAGATCAGCGAGGGCGAGCTGTACATCGACGGCAAGCTGGTCAACGATGTGGAGCCCAAGGACCGCGACATCGCCATGGTCTTCCAGAACTACGCCCTCTATCCCCACATGACGGTGTATGAGAACATGGCCTTCCCCCTGCGTCTGGCCAAGGTGTCCAAGGAGGAGATCGACCGCCGGGTGCGGGAGGCTGCCGCCATCCTGGACATCACCCAGTATTTGGAGCGCCGTCCCAAGGCCCTGTCCGGCGGCCAGCGTCAGCGCGTGGCCATCGGCCGCGCCATCGTCCGTGAGCCCAAGGTGCTGCTGATGGACGAGCCTCTGTCCAACCTGGACGCCAAGCTCCGCAACCAGATGCGCGCCGAGATCATCAAGCTCCGTCAGAAGATCGACACCACCTTCATGTACGTTACCCACGACCAGACCGAGGCCATGACCCTGGGCGACCGTATCGTCATCATGAAGGACGGCTTCATCCAGCAGATCGGCACGCCTCAGGAGGTCTTTGACCATCCCGCCAACCTCTTTGTGGCCGGCTTCATCGGCGTGCCTCAGATGAACTTCTTTGACGCCAAGCTGACCAAGCAGAACGGCAAGTATGTGGTGGTGGTGAACGGCATCACCGTGGAGCTCAGCGAGGACAAGCAGAAGGCGCTGGCGGCCAAGAACGTGGCCGAGCAGGACATCACCCTGGGCGTCCGTCCCAACCACATCCAGCTGGGCGGCGGGGCCAACGCCATGACCGCCACCATGGACGTGTCCGAGATGATGGGCGGCGAGGTCCACCTCCACGCCAATGCCAACGGCCGCGACGTGGTCATCATCGTGCCCACCACCGAGCTCACCGGCGATCACCGGGACGACTTCGCCCGGGGCGCCAAGATCAGCTTCACCTTCTCCGGCAGCACCTGCCATGTGTTCGGCGCTGACGACCGGAACCTGGAACTCTGATTGTTTTTCCCCCTCTTTCCTTTGTATGCCAAATGACAGACGCCGCGGATCGTATTCGGTCCGCGGCGTCTGCCGTTAAAAAAGCGAGACCGGAACGCGTTTTTGCATTCCGGTCTCGCTTTGTGTTTATGGAAGAGAAAAATCAGTAGATGCCCTTTCCGTCGTTCCACTTCCAGTCCCGTACCTCGGGCAGATCCACGCCGTTGGCGAAGATGTACTGCTTGTGCTCGATGAGCTTGTCCTTCATGAGCTGGATGAGGAAGGAACCCCGGTTGCCCAGCTGGGGCAGGCGCTTGATGGTGTCGATAACCAGGCTGAAGCGGTCGATGTTGTTCTGCACCCGCATATCAAAGGGAGTGGTGATGGTACCCTCTTCCTTGTAGCCGCGGACGTGAAGATTCTTGTTGTGGCGGCGGTAAGTCAGCTCGTGGATGAGGGTGGGGTAGCCGTGGAAGGCAAAGATAATGGGTTTATCGGTGGTAAAGAGGGCGTCGTAGTCCTCGGAGGTGAGGCCGTGGGGATGCTCGGTGTGGGGCTGGAGTTTCATCAGGTCCACCACGTTGACCACCCGGATCTTGAGCTCGGGGAGGTATTTGTGGAGGATGGTGACGGCGGCCAGGGTTTCCAGCGTGGGAGTCTCGCCGCAGCAGGCCATGATGACGTCAGGCTCACAGCCCTGGTCGTTGGATGCCCAGCTCCAGATGCCGATGCCGTGGGTGCAGTGGCGGATGGCTTCCTCCATGGTGAGCCACTGGGGACGGCGGTGCTTGGAGGTGATGAGGACATTGACATAATTGCGGCTGCGGATGCAGTGGTCAAAGCAGGAGAGGAGGCAGTTTCCATCGGGGGGCAGGTAGAGACGTACCACGTCGGCCTTTTTGTTGGCCACATGGTCCAGGAAACCGGGGTCCTGATGGGCAAAGCCGTTGTGGTCCTGCTGCCAGACATTGGAAGAGAGAACATAGTTCAGGGAAGAGATGTCCTGCCGCCAGGGGAGCTGATTGCAGACCTTGAGCCACTTGGCGTGCTGGGCAAACATGGAATCCACAATGCGGATGAAAGCCTCGTAGCTGTTGAAAACGCCGTGACGGCCGGTGAGCAGATAGCCTTCCAGCCAGCCCTGGCACATATGCTCGGAGAGCATGGAGTCCATGACCCGTCCGTCGGGAGCCAGATGGTCGTCCCGGCTGTCCCGGTCGGCGTTCCAGCAGCGGGCGGAGTCCTGGAAGACGGCTTCCAGGCGGTTGGAGGCGGTCTCATCGGGGCCGAAGAGACGGAAGTTCCGGGCTTCCTGGTTGAGCTTGAGGATATCGCGGACAAACTTGCCCAGCTCCAGCATATCCTGTCCGTCCACCTCGCCGGGGGCGGGAACGGTGACGGCGTAGTCCCGGAAATCGGGGATGCGCAGGTCCCGGAGGAGAAGACCGCCGTTGGCGTGGGGGTTGGCGCCCATCCGGCGGATGCCCTTGGGGGCCAGCTCCTGAAGCTCGGGGATGAGGGCGCCGTTCCGGTCGAAGAGCTCTTCGGGCCGGTAGCTGCGCAGCCAGTTTTCCAGAATCTTCAGGTGCTCCGGATGGTCGGGGTCCACGCTGACGGGGATCTGATGGGCGCGGGCGGTGCCCTCCACCCGCAGGCCGTCTACTTCCTTGGGGCCGGTCCAGCCCTTGGGAGAGCGGAAGACGATCATGGGCCAGCGGGGACGGGTGGTGTCGCCGTTGGTGCGGGCGTTCTGCTGGATGCGCTCGATCTCACGGACCGCCCAATCCAGGGCGGCGGCCATTTGCTGGTGCATCCGGGCGGGGTCGTCGCCCTCCACAAAGCGGGGGGTCCAGCCGCAGCCCTTGAAGAAATCTTCCACCTCATCGTGGCTGATGCGGGAGAAAATAGTGGGGTTGGAGATCTTATAGCCGTTGAGGTGGAGGATGGGGAGGACCGCGCCGTCGGTGATGGGGTTGAGGAACTTGTTGGAGTGCCAGGCGGTGGCCAGGGGGCCGGTCTCGGCCTCGCCGTCGCCCACCACGCAGGCGGCAACCAGGTCGGGGTTATCCATCACCGCGCCGAAGGCGTGGGACAGGGAGTAGCCCAGTTCGCCGCCTTCGTTGATGGAGCCGGGGGTTTCGGGACCGGCGTGGCTGGGAATGCCGCCGGGGAAGGAAAATTGCTTGAAGAGTTTTTTCATACCCTCGGCGTCCTGACTGACGTTGGGGTAGATCTCGCTGTAAGAGCCCTCCAGATAAGTCTGAGCCACGACGGAGTTGCCGCCATGCCCGGGCCCGCAGACATAAATCATATTCAAATCATACCGGGTGATGATCCGGTTGAGGTGGGTATAGATAAAGTTCTGACCGGGAACGGTGCCCCAGTGCCCCACCACGATTTTTTTCAGGTGTTCGGGAGCCAGAGGCTTACGGAGGAGGGGATTGTCCAGCAGATAGAGCTGACCGGCCGAAAGGTAGTTTGCGGCCCGCCAGTAGGCGTCGATCTTACGGAGCATCTCCGGGGTAAGGGGACCCTTTTTGGACATGCGCGTGGATGTTTTAGCGGCAGCTTTTGATGCCGCGGATGCCTTGGTTGCCAAGATATCTGCCTCCTTAGTGTGGAAAGAGTATAATTTAATTATATGCTTAAGTGGAAGAAAGTCAAGGATTTTCCTACAAAACCAGAGGAAATAACAGAGAAAAGAGACAAAAAGGATGGGTTAAGGGTTAGCCGCTGATACCCAGCGCCTTTGCCAGATCCTCCGGGGTATCCACCAGCCGCTGCGCGCCGTTGGCCAGGAGGAAATCGGCGTCCCGGAAGCCCCAGGTCACCGAGATGCAGTCCATGCCGGCGGCTTTGGCGGTCTGGATATCCACGTCGGAGTCGCCGATGTAAACCGCCCGGTCGGCCGGAATGTGCAGGGCGTCCAGCGCGGCAAGGGCGCTGTCGGGGGCGGGCTTTTTGCGCACCGTGGCCGATTCGCCGATGGCCACCGGCACCCGGTCGCCGAAATAGTGGTGACACAGGCTCTTCACCGCGTCGTCAAACTTGTTGGACACCACCGCCACCGGGATACCGGCCTCATTGAGCCGGTCCAGCAGGGAGAGGATGCCGGGATAGGGACCGGTCTTGTTGCGCATATTGGTGAGATAATGGGCGCGGAACACGGCAAGACACCGGGCGGTTTCCTCCTCGGTGGCGCCGTCGGGCATGGCCCGGGCGATGAGTTTGGCCACGCCGTTGCCCACAAAGCGGCGGACCTCTTCCAACGTGCGGCGGGGATAGCCGTAGCAGGAGAGGGCGTAGTTGGTGCTGTCCGCCAGATCGTCCAGCGTGTTGAGGAGGGTGCCGTCCAGATCAAAGACGGCGGCGTCGTAAGGGTACATGATGACACATCCTTTGTAGAGTTTAGAGAGAAAAGAGGGCAGAGAGTCGGGCCAGCAAAAAGGCCAGCACCCCGCACCCGGGAAAGGTAAAAAGCCAGGTCAGCGACAGTTCCCGCCAGCACTTCCGGTCCACTTGCTGACCGTCGGCCCGGCCTGCGCCGGCCACGGCGGCGGTCTTGGCGTGGGTGGTACTCACCGGAAGACCGGCGATGGTGCAAAAAAGCAGGGCGATCCCCCCTCCCACATCGGCGGAAAGGCCGGAAAGCGGGCGGATGGGCACCAGATCTTTCCCCACTTTTTCCACAATGGGGCGTCCCCCCAGCAGGGTGCCCAGCGCCATCACGGCGGCGCAGAGAAAGGCGGCTCCAGCCGGTGAGAGAACGCTGTGGGGCGGCAGAGCAAAGAGCAGCAGTCCGGCAAACTTCTGCCCGTCCTGTGCGCCGTGGAGAAAGGCCATCCCGGCCGCGCCTGCGATCTGTCCCAACCGGAGGGCCTTGGGGGAGAGGCCGCGCAAAAGCGGGAGAGACAGCCCGCCCAGACAGAACCCCAAAACCAGGGAGAGAACCAGACCGGCCAGCGCCGCCAGCCATGGAGCCGGGTCCAGCGCGGTCCAGCCGCCGGGTATGGCCAGCGCCGCCCCGGCCAGTCCGCCCAGTAAGGCGTGGCTTTCGCTGGTGGGGATGCCCAAGCGCCAGGCCGCCGCAGCCCACAGCACGATGGCGCTGAACACGGCGCAGAGATCCACCGGTGCCGCGCCGCTGGATCCGGCCAGAGACCAGACCGTCCGGGCCACGGCGGGGAAAAAAAGGGTGGACAGCACAGCCCCGGCCAGATTGCAAAGGGCAGCCAGACCGGCGGCCCGGCGGAAGGACAAGGCCCCCGAAGCCACCGCTGTGGCAATGGCATTGGGGGCGTCGGTCCAGCCGTTGACGAAGATGACGGCCAGAGACAGCAAGAACGCCATACCGGAAAAAGACATAGGGGGTTCACCTCCTCCCCCTATGTCTACGGCGGATCGATCCCTCCCAGTACCGCAAAGAAAGCGGTCAGGAGGAGAAAAGGCCAATGGCCTCCAGAATGTGGCTTACCTGACGGGCGCGCTCCGTCCAGGAGCTGTTTTGTCCATAGGCCTGCCGCCGCTCTCTGGCCCAGGGGCCGGTCTCGTTTAGGGCGTCGGCGCACAGGCGGGTGAATTCCGCCGGCGTGTGGGCGGTATAGATCACATCGGGATAAGGCTCCACCTGCCCGGGATGGAGCATGGAGACGACGGGCTTGCCGGTGGCGAAGTACTCAAAGATGCGGGGCGGGAGCACGTCGTAGGGGTCGTTTTCCTCCCGCAGCAGGTTGAGACACACGTCGAACCGCTCCACATAGGCAGGGAGATCCACCGGCGCTTTGGCGTCGATGAGATGGACGTTGGAAAGACGGGAGAGACGGGCCAAAAGGGGATTGCGTTCCCTCCGGCCCACCAGCACCACCGCGCACTGGGGCAGTTCCCAGGCCGCGTCCAGCAGCGGGGAGAGGTCCAGATCGGGCCAGATGGTGCCCTCGTAGCCCAGAATGGGACCGGAAATGCCCCGCAGTTCAGGGGGGGCAGGCCGTCCGGTCCGGCTGAAGAGGGTGTAGTTTGCGCCGTTGGGCAGCAGGGCGGCGTTGTCGGTGCAGGGGGAGAGATGATAGGTGAGCTGCTGGGAGGCGGAAAAGACCACGTCGGCCGCCAGCGCCATGTCGCTCTCCCACCGGATGGGAAGATGGGACCAGTCCCGGGCGCAGTCGTAGACCACCCCCCGGCAGGGGAGATCATCCAGCAGATGGACCGCCCGGGGCGTGGCGCACCAGAGGACCGGGTCCCGGAACCGGTGGCGGTTCATGGCCTCTTCGATAAAGCGGGCCAGCTTCCGCTGCCCCTGCCGGAAGAGAAAGGTGTGCCGTTCTTCCACCTCCAGCACCGGCGGCAGGGTGTAGACCACCAGGCCGGGCCGCACCTTCCGTCCGGTGCGCTTGCCCAGCCAGCTGCCGCCGCTGGGCTCGAAAAAGAGGACTTGTACGTTTTCCAGACGGCTCATGAGCTGCTGGGTCCGGCCGGGAATGGTGCTCCATGGAGCGTCGGAAATGCAGATGATTTGTCTCAAGGGAAGGACTCACTCCTCGGCGGGGGCGTCGGCCAGACCCAGGAGCCAGGCGGCGGTCTGAGAATTGCGCTCTTCCACCGTACGCAGACGGTCCACCCCCTGGGTGAGGAATGCCTTGTCGTCGATGCGCTGACAGGCGGCGTCAATCTGGGCGCAGAGCCGCTCCAGGGTGAGGGCGTCCAGATCGGTATAGAGGTCCTGACCGATATAGGAGAGGAAGGAGCTGATCTTCTGGTCGTACACCACGCCCACCAGCGGTACCCCCTGACTGGCGGAGAAGACCAGGGCATGGAGGCGCATGGATACCACGACCTTCATCCGGGAGAAAAGACCAATGGTGTGGGCCGAAGCGCCGGTGTCCTCCACCACGTGGTAGGGAGAACGCATATGGGCGGTGGCCTGTGCGATCGCCCCCAGATCCAGACGCCGCTCGATGGGCAGGAAAACAGGAGTCAGGCCGTATTTATCATAGGCATAGTCGGCGGCGGCGGCGAAGACCTCCGCCTTCCGCTGGAAGCCGGGCCAGGGCCGGAGGGTGAAGCCGATGTAACGGCCGTTGGGGTCCAGCCCTTCCCGCTCCAGAATGCCGTCCACCACCTGCTTGGGGGCGGCGGGAAGGATGACGGTGGGGTCGGCGGAGAGGAGGATGCGGGGCCGGTCCACCCCCATGTTCCGCAGTTCTTCCCGGGAGTGGGTATCCCGCAGGGTAATGGCGTCCACCCGCTTCTGGAGGACAGAAGCCGCCCGGCGGCGGTTGCCCGGCGAGTGGATGGGGCCGATGCCGCAGCCGTACATCAAAACCTTGTTGCCCAGGATCTTGCCCGCCGAGATGGTGAAGAGGTAGAACCACAGGGAGCGGTGGCTGGTGACGTCCTGCATGAGGGAGCCGCCGCCGTTGATGTAAAGGCGGGTCTTGGTCATACGGCGGAGGAAGCGGAAAAAGTTAAAGGTGTAGATGGAGTTGACCCGGTAGGTCATGCGGGTGCTGGCCGGATTGCGGGAGAGGACCCACAGAGGCAGGTCGGGGTCCAGGGCCCGCAGCTCTCTCACAATGGCCTCCAGAATGGCGTCGTCGCCGGCGTTGCCCCGGCCGTACGCGCCGCACACCAGCACGCCGTCCCGCTTGCCGGTCTGTCTGGCCTTGCGGCGGAGGATGGTCTCATAGATCTGGAGCTGACGCTGGAAGGTGGACTCCATGGAAAACTGCTCCCTGCCCTTCTGCTGGAGCCGCTGGCCCATGTGGGCGCGGAGGGTGGCGTCCTTGGCAAGAGTGACCAGGTGTTTGGCCAGACCGTCGGCATCACCCGCTTCAAAGAGAAAACCGGTTACGCCGTTTTCGATGAGGTAGGGCACGCCGCCCACCCGGCTGGCCACGGTGGGCAGTCCCGCCCGTGCGCCCTCGGTGATGGCGTAGGGAAAGGTCTCGGAGAGGGAGGTGAGGGTGTTGATGTCCAGAGCCTGATAATAACTGTCGGTGTCGGAGACCCAGCCGGCAAAGCGGACCACGTCGGCCACGCCCAGCTCCTGAGCCAGATTTTCCAGCATATTGCGCTCCTCACCGTCGCCGGCGATGAGCAGGCGCAGATTGGGACAGCTGCGGTAAGCCCCGGCAAAGCCCCGGATGAGGGTGGCCACGTCTTTCACCGGGTTGAGCCGGGCGGCGATGCCCACCACCACGGGGTTGTCTTCGGGACGGATGCCGTGCTGACGCAGATACTCGTCCCGGGGGATCTGCCCCACCCGGGGGGTGAAGTCGATGCCGTTATAAATGGTAAAGAGCCGGTCGGGGTCAAATTTGCGGGAGATGAGCAGGTCGGTCATGGCGTCGGACACGCCGATGCGGTAGTCCAGGCAGCGCAGGGCGATGGTATTGGTGGTGCCGTAAAAGAGACGGGCCAGGGGACGGCCCAGATAGTCCAGGCGGTAGTCGGAGTGGACAGTGGTGACCACCGGCAGGCCGGTAGCCCGGCGGAGCAGGGCGCCCATCATGTTGCCCCGCGCGCCGTGGCAGTGGATGATCTCATAGCCGCCCTCTAAAATCATGGCTTTCAGGGTGCGGTAGGTGCGCAGCAGATTGTTGCCCTCCAGCACCACGGTGTGGATGCCCAGTTCTCTGGCCTCCTGGGAGAAGGGACCTTCCATAAAGCAGACCATGGTCACGTCGATGGCCTTGCTGAGATTTTGCAGCAGAGAGTGGACGTGGGTTTTTGCGCCGCCGCTGTCGCCGCCGCTGATGAGATGGATGACTTTCATAGTGGAAACCTCCGGGAGAAAAAAGACTTGTTCCGGTAGTGGAAGTATGATACAATACAAACTAACCTGCGGCAGGAGAAGAAAACCTGCTTTCGGCAGGGTCAGACAATATTGTACCATACTTAAGTCAATTTACAACCTCGGAGGCTTGAAAAGATGCTGGACGAAAAGGGAAGACTGTTTGGAAAAATTAACATCATAGACTTGCTGGTGGTGCTGCTGGTGCTGGTGGTGGCCGCGGTAGTGGCCATCAAACTGCTGGGCGGCGGCGACGGATTGCCCGGCGCGGAGGGCACCAGTACCCATCTTACCTATACGGTGGAAGTGGACGGCGTGAAGCCGGAAGTGTATGAGAACCTCAAGGGCTATGTGGAGCAGGAGGGCGGCGATCAGCTGATGGCCTCCGGCGACATGCTCAACGCCTATGTGACCGGTGTGACCGCCGCGCCCCATGACGAGGGTGTGAGCGTCAACACCACCAACGGCACCCTGGTCCTTCCCACTGAGGAGGGTCTGCTGGATCTGACGTTTACCATTGAGAGCGAAGTGGTGAACGCGGTGACCAACGAGGTGGGCACCCAGGAAGTGCGCATTGGCAAGACCCACACCGTGAAGACCGTTCACTTCGAGCTGGTCAACGGCGTGATCACCGACTGCCAGTGGGGCGCCGGGGAATAAAGGTTGTCTTACGCAGGTCCGCTGCACGCTCTGTACCGTATGGACAGAGGGGCAGCGGACCTGTTTCATTCTCATAAAAGGAGGAATACCGCGTGTTTATGAATCTCCAGGCGCTGGACGGCGGGATTTTGCTGTGGCTCCAGTCGGTGCGCCAGCCCCTGCTGGACGGAATTTTGACCCTCTACACCCAACTGGGCAATGCAGGCGTGGCGTGGATCGTGCTTTCTGTGGTGCTGCTCTTTTTCCGGCGGACCCGGAAGGGGGGCGCTTTGGCGCTGTGCGCCATGCTCTTTGGGCTGATCGGCACCAATCTGGTGCTCAAGAATCTGGTCCAGCGGGTGCGTCCCTATGAAATGGTGGAGGGATTGGTCCATCTGGTGCCCATCACCGATCCCAATTCCTTCCCGTCGGGACACACCACGGCGGCCTTTGCGGCGGGTGTGGTGTGGTTCCGCACCCTGCCCGCCCGCTGGGCCAGAGTGCTTGCCCTTGCAAGCGCCTTCCTCATGGGATTTTCCCGGCTGTATGTGGGGGTCCACTATCCCACCGATGTACTGGCGGGGGCGGTCATGGGCACAGTGTGCGCCCTGCTGGCCCTGTGGCTGGGCAAGCGCTGGAAGGTGCTCAATCGGTTGGGCGAGTAAAGGAAAAACTGTCTCTGCTCGTAGGAGCGGGGACAGTTTTTTATATTCCGCCTGTGGGGACCGCCGCCCACGGCGGTCCATCGGATGCCGTTGCGCTCAAAACAGATTTTCCAACGTCAGCTGTTCCGCCTCGGAGAGGAGAGACAACCGGCCCATGAGCTGGGAGGAAGCGGCGGCATATTCCCCTGTCTCCCGGGTCTGGAGCAGCCGCAGCACCTCTTCAAAGTCCAGCTGGATCTGGTCGGTGTCGCCGTGGCGGAGGGTGACATGGAGATAGGTCCCATGGGAGAGCCACCGGTTCCGGGCGTCTTCCACCAATTGCTCGGCCTGGTCCCAGCGCTCCTGGGTGGTCAGCTGCCGGGCCTTTTCCAGGTCCTGTGAAAGGGAGGAGGTCAGCCCTTCCAGATGGCGGGCATTCCACAGCGTCACCGCCAGCACAGCCGCCAGAAGGGCGGCGGCAAACCAGAGCCGTTTCATCATGGCGTATCCTCCTTTGGAGCACAGTAAATGTGCCCAAGCTCGTCCACGGTGAGCAGAAAGACCTGTTCCGGACAGGTCAGGGACCGCTGGGCCAGCACCTCCCGCAGCCACTGGTCGCTCAGCCCGCGAATCTTCAGATTTTCGGTCAGCACCACGCCGTCCCGGACGATGGGCAGGGGAAGCCCCGGTTCCTCCACAGAGCGGCCCAAGGTTTTGGGCGTGACAGGCTGTTCTGATGCCCGGAGCAATACGCTGAGCTGCCCGTTGGTCTCCAGAACGGCATATTTGACGCTCTCCAGATCGGTGATCCCCTGGAGCCGCAGTTCTTCGGTGAGCTCGTCCAGGGTCAGGCGGTTGCGGCGCAGTTCGTGCTGGTCGATTTTGCCGTTCTGGATGACGATGCTGGGCCTGCCGCACAGCAGAGCCCGGAAGGAGGGGCTGCGGAGGTTGAGGATGGAGAGAATGGTGGTGAGGCACAGCAGGGTGAGGATGGGCACGATACCGGCCAGAAGGGGAATGCCCAGATCCTGCATGGGCACGGCGGCCAGGTCGGCGATCAGCAGGGCCAGCACCAGCTCGGAGGGCTCCAGTTCTCCGATCTGCCGCTTGCCCAGCAGCCGGATGCCCGCGATGATGAGCACATAGAGGATGACGGTGCGCAGAAAGGTGATGACCATGGCGGACCTCCCGTAAACAGGCTGCTTTTAGTGTGGACGGGGGAACGGAAATTATTCATTTTGAAAACTGACCGTCTGGATGGGAAAATCAAAGGGAGGTTTTATGCAAAATCACGTCTTTTGAAAAAAGGGAGGGAAAGATATTGTCAGATGGCGGTTTTTAGGATAAACTAGGAACGTTTAAGATTCTCAAAGTGAAAGGCGGGATACCATGGGAAAGGCGACACTGATCCTGGAAAACGGCGCAGTCTTTGTGGGGCGCAGCATCGGCTCCACGGCCGACCGGATCTGTGAAATGGTGTTCAACACCTCCATGACGGGTTATCAGGAGATTCTGACCGACCCCTCTTACGCCGGACAGGGCATTGTGATGTCCTATCCGCTCATTGGCAATTACGGTGTGAACAGTGAGGACAACGAGTCTGCTCGTCCCTGGGCGGAGGCGTTTGTGGTGCGCCGTCTCTCGGAGCGGGGCAGCAACTTCCGCTGTGAGGGCAGTCTCAACGAGTACCTCAGAAAACATGACATCACCGGTATCGAGGGCGTGGATACCCGTGCCCTCACCCGTATTCTCCGCAGTCAGGGGACCATGAATGGTATGATCACCTGTGCGGAGCATTTTTCTATGGAGGAGATCCTCCCCCGCATCCATGCCTACCGTGTGGAAGGCACCGTGGAGCGGGTGACTCGCAAGGCGCCCCAGGTCTATCCCGCCCTGGTTGAGCAGCAGCTGCGGGTGGCGCTGATGGACTACGGCGTCAAGGAAAATATGATCCGCTGTCTCCAGAAGCGGGGCTGTCAGGTGACGGTCTACCCGGCCCACACCCCGGCCGAGACCATTCTGGAAGGCCATTTTGACGGCGTGATGCTGTCCAACGGCCCCGGCGACCCGGCCGACAACGTGGCCATCATCGCCGAAGTGAAGAAGCTCTATGAGAGCAAGCTGCCCATGTTTGCCGTGTGCCTGGGCCACCAGCTGCTGGCGCTGGCCACCGGCGCCGAGACCCGCAAGATGCGCTTCGGCCATCGGGGCGGCAACCATCCGGTGAAGGATCTGGCCGCCGGCCGTGCCTTCATCACCAGCCAGAACCACGGCTATGTGGTCACCGCCGAGAGCGTGGACCCCGCCGTGGCCGAGATTTCCCATGTGAACGTCAACGAGGGCAGCGTGGAAGGCCTTTGCTACAAGCGCCCCAACTGCTTCACCGTTCAGTTCCACCCCGAGGCGTCCCCCGGACCCAAGGACACGGAATATCTCTTTGACCGCTTTGTTGCCATGATGAAGGGAGGCGCTCAGTAATGCCCAAGAATCCGGAAATCAAGAAAGTACTGGTGCTGGGCTCCGGCCCCATCGTCATCGGCCAGGCGGCGGAGTTCGACTACGCCGGCACCCAGGCCTGCCGCGCTCTGAAGGAGGAGGGCCTGGAGGTGGTGCTGGTCAACTCCAACCCTGCCACCATCATGACGGACAAGGACATCGCCGACCATGTGTAC
>DXGA01000100.1 GCA_019114165.1 Candidatus Flavonifractor merdipullorum
TATGTTTTTGGTATTTTATTCGCGGAGAATGTCAGAATGAATGAAAAGAAGATAGAAAAATAGGAATAGATTGTATGAAATGACAGTGAAAAGACTTGACAAACAGAAAAGAGACGCGTAAAGTTGGTAAAATCGACAGTTTAGTTTTATAAATAACCTATATAAACAAAAATAGTAGAAAAAACGGCATAAAACTTCCGTAAAAGTTTTTTGGAGAAAAAATTTTTCCCTTGCAATTTGCTCGGATTTCAAGTATGATGCAAGTATTCGGAAGCAAAATTCCGGTCAGAATCGAGGAAAGGCGGTGACAAAGACATGACGCTGGACGCGATGCAGCAAGTGACCCAGGCCGAACAGGAAGCACGGGACCAGAAGGCAGCCGCGGCGGCGCAGGCCCGGCAGCGGCTGGAGGAAGCCAGACAGGCCGGACAGGCCCGTGTAGCCGAGGCGATGTCCCAAGCCAAAGCACAGGCGGCTGAGATGCTGGCACAGGCCGAGGCACGGGCGGCGCAGCGCAACGAAAAGCAGGCGGCGGAGGACGCCGCGGCCCGGGCTGCGCTGCGAAGCCAGGCGGAGAGCCGGATGGCTCAGGCCGCCGCAGTGATTGTGGGAAGGATCGTGAAGCGCTGAAATGGCCATCGTCAAAATGAAACGGCTCCGGCTCATCGGCATGGCCGCCGAACGGGACGAGCTGCTCCGGCAGCTCCAGCGGGTGGGCTGCGTGGAGATCGACGAGCCGGAAGACCACGGGTCCGACCCGGTATGGGAAGGACTCACGCGGGTCAGCGACACCGCCCTGGCTGACCGGGAGGCCGAAGCGGCCTCTCTGCAATCTGCGCTGACCATGCTGGACCGGTTCCCCCAGGAGAAAAAGGGAGCCTTCCAGCCCCGTCCCCAGATGACGGAACAACAGCTCTTCGACAGTCAGATCCGCTCCGAGGCCAGAAAGGCCGCCGGCGTGGTGGCTGCCGGAGAAAAAGAACTGGCGACCCTCCAAAGCGAGATCGCCCGGCGGCAAAGCCAGATCCAGACCCTCACCCCGTGGAAGGAGCTGGACCTGCCGCTGGAGACCGACGGCACCAAGGACATGGCGGTGCTCTTTGCCTCCTTCCCGGCCAACGCCGATCTGGAAGAGGCGGTAAAGAAACTGGAGGAGGCCACCGAGCTGGCCCAGCTCCAGACCGCAGGAAGCGACCGGGAAGCCCGGTACGCCGTGCTTTTCTGCCACAAAAGCGCCCTGGAGGACGCCCTGTCCGCCCTGAAGGACTTTGGGTTTACCCGGATGACGCTGCGGGGCTGGACCGGTACGGCGGCAGAGAATATCCGCCGTCTGGAAGGAGAGATCACCGCTCTGGAGCGGCAGAGCGAAGCCCAGGAGGAGGCGCTGGCCGGGCAGACCGGACACCGGGAGGCGCTGCGCCTGGCGCTGGACCAGAACGAACAGGACCGCCGCCGGGAGGACTGCAAGTCCCGCCTGCTGGCGTCGGGCAGCGCGATCTTTTTGGAGGGCTGGGTGCCGGCGGAGCGGGAAGGGGAGCTGGCCAAGGCGCTGGAACCCTTTACCTGCGCCTGGGAGACCCAGGAGCCGGCGGAGGAGGATTACCCCAAAGTGCCCATTCTCCTCAAAAATAACCCTCTTACCGCACCTTTGAACATGATCACCAATATGTATGTCCTTCCCGCCTATGACGGCGTGGACCCCAACCCCCTGATGGCTCCGTTTTTCATCTTCTTCTTTGGCATGATGATGGCGGACATGGGTTACGGCATCATGATGGTGATCCTCTCCCTGGTGATGATCCACAAGATGCACGTCAAGGGCACCATGAAGGACATGGCCGGACTGCTGCTGCTGTGCGGCATCAGCACCTTTATCATGGGCGCCATCACCGGCGGATTCTTTGGCGACTTCATTCCCCAGCTGGCAAAGCTCATTGACCCCAATACCACCCTGACCGCATTGCCCGCCCTCTTCACCCCCCTCACCGACACGCTGGCCATTCTGGTGGGCGCGCTGGCGCTGGGTCTTTTGCAGGTGATCACCGGCATGGCCGTCAGCGTGGTGCGCAAGTGTCAGGCCGGAGAAGCGGCCGACGCCATCGGCAATGAGGTGGCCTGGTGGATCATTCTGGCCGGGATTCCTCTCGCCATCTTCGGCATCGGCACCGTGGCCGGTGTGCCGGTGGTGCTGGTCATCGGCTTCCTGGTCCTCATCTGGGGCGCCACCCGGGAGGCCAAGGGCTTTGGCAAGATCACCAGCCTGGTGGGCGCGCTCTATAACGGCGTCACCGGATTTTTCAGCGACATCCTCTCGTATGCCCGCCTGATGGCCCTCATGCTGGCCGGCAGCGTGATTGCTACCGTGTTCAACACCCTGGGCACCGTCACCGGCAATGTGGTGGCTTTCATCCTCATCGCCATGGTGGGCAACCTGCTCAACTTCGCGCTCAACCTGCTGGGCTGTTATGTCCATGATATGCGTTTGCAGTGCCTTGAGTATTTCGGACGTTTCTACAAGGAAGGCGGCAAGGCCTTCAAACCCCTGCTGTACGACACAAAATATGTGGATATTGTGAAGGAGGAACCTTAAAATGGTGGAGTTCTTTGAAATGTTTGGCGGCATCGGACTGGCGTTCCTGGGCGCCGCGCTGGCTGTGGCTCTTTGTTGTATCGCTTCGGCGAAAGGTACCGGTATGGTGGGTGAGGCTGCCACCGGCGTGCTGACCGAAGCCCCCGAGCACTTCTCCAAGTGCCTCATTCTCCAGGTGCTCCCCGGCACCCAGGGCCTTTATGGTCTGGTGGTGTGGTTCTTCGCCCTCTTCACCATGGGCGCTTTCAGCGGCGGCATCGGTGATCTGACGGTGACCCAGGGCCTGACCATCTTTGTCTCCTGCCTGCCCATGGCTTTCGGCGGCTGGCTGTCCGCCATCTATCAGGGCCGCGTGGCCGCCGCTTCCATCAACGTGGTCGCCAAGCGCCCCGACGACTGGGCCAAGGGCATCATCCTCTGCGGCGTGGTCGAGTTCTACGCCATTTTGTCCCTGCTGGCTTCCGTGTTGCTGCTGATGAACGCCCTGTAAGCCCCACGGCACAGAGAAAGGCGGACCCACAATGAACGGAATCGAAAAAATCACGGCGCGGATTGGCGCCGACGCCCAGCAGGAGATCGACGCCCTGCTGGCCCAGACCAACGTCCAGGTCCAGGAGATTGCCGCGGAGTACGAGGCCAAGGCTGCCCGTGCCGCCAAGGAGATCCTGGACAAGGGCGAACAGGACGCCGCCGTCCGGGAAGAGCGGCTGGTGAGCGCCGCCCGGATGGACGCCCGGAAGGCCATGCTGGCCCAGCAGCAGGCGCTGATGGATCAGGCCTTCCGCAAGGCGCTGGACGACCTTTTGAACCTGCCGGATAAGGATTATGTGGCGCTGGTGGCCTCTCTCATCGTGGAGGCCAGCCAGACCGGACGGGAAGAAGTGGTCTTCTCCCAGAAGGACCGGCCCCGCTACGGCAAGGCTGCCGTCACCCGGGCCAACGAGCTGTTGGGCGACAGGGGCCATCTCACCCTGTCCGCCCAGACCCGTCCCATTCAGGGCGGCTTCCTGCTGAGCGACGGGGACGTAGAGGTCAACTGCACCTTCGAGACGCTGGTCCGGATGCAGCGCCGGACGGTGGAACGGCAGGTGGCTCAGGTCCTCTTCGAGGGCTGAGGAACGCCCGTCCCCAGAGGAAGGAGGAAGGATCTTGCCCAAAAAGCGGAAAGATACCGAATATCTCAGCATCTCGGCCCGTATCCGGGTGATGGAGAACCGTCTGCTCACCAAAAACCGGATGGAGCGGATGCTGGAAGCCCGCACCGACGAGGAGACCGCCAAGGTCCTCTCCGAGTGCGGATATGGAGAACTGACCGATCTGACCCCCACGGCGGTGGACGCGGCTATGGTCCGGGCACGGGACGCTTTGTGCCGCGACCTGGAACAGGCCGTGCCTGACCGCCGTCTGGTGGAGCTTTTCCAGATCAAATATGACTATCATAACGCCAAAGTGCTGCTCAAAGCAGCGGCCACCGGCGCAAAACCGGACCGTCTCCTCACCGGCGGCGGACGGTACGACCCCAGAGAATTGGAAGCAAATGTGGCGGCGGGGACGCTGGACGGCTACACCCCCGCCTTCCGCGCCGCGGTGACCGAAGCCGCCGAGCTTCTCAAGGAGACCAGCGACCCGCAAAAGGCCGATATGCGTCTGGACCGGGCCTGGTTTGAGGAGATGGCCGTTACCGCCAAGGAGAGCCGCAGCCCCTATTTGCAGGGCTATGTGGCCCTGATGGCCGACGCGGCCAACCTGCGCACGGCGGTGCGGGCCTCCCGCATGGGCCTGGACGAACAGTTCGTGGTCAAGGCGCTGGTGCCCGGCGGCACGGTGAAGGAAGAGGTCTTCCGCACCACCAAAGCCGCCGACCTGGCAGGAGCCTTCAAGAACACCGGCCTTGCGCAGGCCGCCGCGCTGGGCGCCGACCGGGCAGCGCCGGGCAGCGGACCGGTTACCGCCTTTGAAAAGGCCTGTGACGACGCCGTCACCACCTATCTGGCCAAGGCCAAGGGGGTGCCCTTCGGTGAAGCGCCGGTGGTGGGCTACCTCTACGCCCGGGAGACTGAGCGCACCGCCATCCGGACCATTTTGTCCGGCAAGGCCGCCGGTTTGAGCACCGATACCATCCGGGAAAGGCTGCGTGAACTCTATGTCTGAGTATAAGATCGCCGTGCTGGGGGACCGGGACAGCGTGCTGGGTTTCCGAGCCCTGGGGCTGGAGGCCTTTCCCGCCGAGACCGTGGAAGAGGCAAGACGCATCCTCCACACCCTGGCCAAGGAAAATTACGCCATCGTCTATCTCACCGAGCAGTACGCCGCCGGTATGGCGGCCGACGTGGACCGGTACAAGGATGAGCTTACCCCCGCCATCATCCTCATCCCCGGCAAGGAGGGCTCGCTGGGCATCGGCATGGCCAACGTCAAGAGCGCCGTGGAACGGGCCGTGGGCGCGGATATTCTGTGACCTTCCACCTGCCCGCCATCCATTTTCATCTGAAATTCAAGCCTGAAAGAAGGTTGTATTGAATTGAGCGGAAAAATCGTCAAAGTCTCCGGTCCCCTGGTGGTGGCCACCGGCCTGGCCGACGCCAACATGGCCGACGTGGTCCGTGTGGGCGAGCAGCGCCTCATCGGTGAGATCCTCACCATGAACGGCGACGCCGCCTCCATCCAGGTCTATGAGGAGACTTCCGGCCTGGGCCCCGGCGCGGTGGTGGAGACCACCGGCGCTCCCATGTCCGTGGAGCTGGGCCCCGGCATCATTGAGAACATCTACGACGGCATCCAGCGCCCGCTGGAGGGCATCATGAAAAAGGCCGGGAGCAACAACCTGCCCCGCGGCATCGAAGTCCCCGCCCTGGACCGGGAGAAGAAGTGGCAGTTCAACGCCATCGCCAAGCCGGGCGACAAGGTCACCGGCGGCGACGTCATCGGCACCGTCCAGGAGACCAGCGTGGTGCTCCACAAGATCATGATCCCCCCCAAGATGAGCGGCACCATTGAGTCCATCCGGTCCGGCGAGTTCACCGTGCTGGATACCGTGGCCGTTCTGGTGGACGAAAAGGGCGAAAAGCACGACCTGACCATGGTACAGAAGTGGCCTGTCCGTGTGGGCCGTCCCTATAAGCACAAGTATCCCCCCAAGACCCCGCTGCTCTCCGGTCAGCGCATCGTGGACGCCATGTTCCCCGTGGCCAAGGGTGGCACCGCCGCCATCCCCGGCCCCTTCGGCTCCGGCAAGACCGTCATGCAGCACCAGCTGGCCAAGTGGTCCGACGTGGATATCGTGGTCTACATCGGCTGCGGCGAGCGTGGCAACGAGATGACCGACGTGCTGCGGGAGTTCCCCGAGCTGGTGGACCCCCGGACCGGCGAGTCCCTGATGAAGCGTACCGTCCTCATCGCCAACACTTCCGATATGCCCGTGGCTGCCCGCGAGGCCTCCATTTACACCGGCATCACCATCGCCGAGTACTTCCGCGACATGGGCTACCATGTGGCCGTCATCGCCGACTCCACCTCCCGCTGGGCCGAGGCCCTGCGCGAGATGTCCGGCCGTCTGGAAGAGATGCCCGGCGAGGAAGGTTACCCCGCTTACCTTTCCTCCCGTCTGGCCCAGTTCTACGAGCGGGCCGGTATGGTGGAGTGCCTTGGCTCCGACGAGAGCCGCATGGGTTCCCTTACCGCCGTGGGCGCGGTCTCCCCGCCGGGCGGCGACCTGTCCGAGCCGGTCTCTCAGGCCACCATGCGGATCGTCAAGGTGTTCTGGGCGCTGGACGCCTCCCTGGCCTACCGCCGTCACTTCCCCGCCATCAACTGGCTCAACTCCTATTCCCTCTACCTGGACTCCCTGAAGCCCTGGTATGACGAGAACCTGGGTCCCCAGTTCATGGCCAACCGGGATAAATCCATGTCCATCCTTCAGGAGGAGGCCAGCCTCAACGAGATCGTGCAGCTGGTGGGCAAGGACTCCCTGTCCGCCGGCGACCAGCTGACGCTGGAGACGGCAAAAATGCTCCGCGAGGACTTTTTGCAGCAGAACGGCTTCATGGAAGTGGACTGGTACTCCAGCTATGACCGGCAGGACAAGATGCTGGCCATGATTCTGGACTATGATAAGCAGTGCCGCGCCGCCATCGAGAAGGGCGCCGTGGTGTCCGACCTCTTCACCATCCCCTTCCGGGAGGCCATGGGCCGGGCCAAGAGCGTACCCGACGACCAGTACGCCGAAGTTTACGCCAAAATGGCCAGAGACATGGTGGAGCAGATCGCCGCCATCGTGGACAAGGGAGGTGCCGAAGTATGATCCGTGAATACCGTACCATTCAGGAGATCAACGGTCCTCTGATGGTGGTGCGCCGGGTGCAGGGCGTCACCTATGACGAACTGGCCGAGATCGAGCTGGCCGACGGCTCGGTCCGCCGCTGTAAGGTGCTGGAGGTCAACGGCGACAACGCCGTGGTGCAGCTCTTCGAGGCCTCCGCCGGTATCAATCTGGCCGACTCCAAGGTCCGCTTCCTGGGCCACCCGCTGGAGCTGGCGGTGTCCGACGATATGCTGGGCCGCGTCTTCAACGGCATGGGACATCCCATCGACGGCGGACCGGAGATCCTGGCCGCCGAATACCGGGACATCAACGGCCTGCCCATGAACCCCGCCGCCCGCGACTACCCCAACGAGTTTATCCAGACCGGTATTTCCTCCATCGACGGCCTGAACACCCTGGTTCGCGGTCAGAAGCTGCCCATCTTCTCCGGCTCCGGTCTGCCTCACGCCGCCCTGGCCGCCCAGATCGCCCGTCAGGCCAAGGTGCTGGGGGACGACGCCGGCAACTTCGCCGTGGTCTTCGCCGCCATCGGCATCACCTTTGAAGAGGCCAACTTCTTCGTGGAGGAGTTCAACCGCACCGGCGCCATCGACCGTACCGTGCTCTTTACCAACCTGGCCAACGACCCCGCCGTCGAGCGTATCGCCACCCCCCGTATGGCGCTGACCGCCGCCGAGTACCTGGCCTTTGAGAAGGGCATGCACGTGCTGGTCATCCTCACCGATATCACCAACTACGCCGAGGCCCTCCGCGAAGTGTCCGCCGCCAAGAAGGAAGTGCCCGGACGCCGCGGCTATCCCGGCTATCTCTATACCGACCTTGCCACCATGTACGAGCGCGCCGGACGGCAGCTGGGCAAGAGCGGTTCCATCACCATGATCCCCATCCTCACCATGCCCGAGGATGACAAGACCCACCCCATTCCCGACCTGACCGGCTATATCACCGAGGGCCAGATCATCCTGTCCCGCGAGCTGTACCGCAAGGGCATCAATCCCCCGGTGGACGTGCTGCCCTCTCTGTCCCGCCTGAAGGATAAGGGCGTGGGCCCCGGCAAGACCCGCGAGGATCACGCCGGTACCATGAACCAGCTCTTCGCCGCCTACTCCACCGGTAAGGAGAACAAGGAACTCATGTCCATTCTGGGCGAAGCGGCCCTCTCTCCCACCGATCTGCTGTACGCCAAATTTGCTGACGAGTTTGAAAAGCGCTATGTCTCCCAGGGCAACGACACCAACCGCACCATCCAGGAGACCCTGGATCTGGGCTGGGAGCTGCTGAGCATCCTGCCCAAGGCGGAGCTCAAGCGCATCAAGCCGGAGTTCATTGAAAAGTACCTCCCGAAAAAGGAGGGGTAAGGTATGCCGGCCATCAATGTGAATCCCACCCGCATGGAGCTGACCCGGCTCAAGGGACGGCTGAAAACGGCGGTCCGGGGCCACAAGCTCCTCAAGGATAAGCGGGACGAGCTGATGAAGCAGTTTCTGGACGTGGTGCGGGAAAACCGCGCCCTCCGCAAACGGGTGGAGGAGCGGCTCAATCAGGCCTACGGCTCCTTTACCGTGGCGGCGGCCATCATGTCCCCCGAGATGCTGGAACAGTCCCTCATGTACCCCAAGCGCCATGTGGAAGTGGGGATGACCTTTCAGAATATCATGTCGGTGGACGTGCCCCGCTATCAGTTCCGCACCGGTTCCACCGAGGGGGAGGAAAACGCCTGCCCCTACGGTCTGGCGGCCACCTCCGGCGAGCTGGACGACGCGGTGGAGCATCTCTCCGACGTGTTTACCGATATGCTCCGCCTGGCCGAGATCGAAAAGACCAGCCAGCTGCTGGCCTCCGAGATCGAGAAGACCAGAAGACGTGTTAACGCCCTGGAGTATGTGAAAATTCCTCAGATGGAGGAAGCCATCAAGTATATCTCCATGAAGCTGGACGAAAACGAACGCGCGTCCACCATCCGCCTGATGAAGGTGAAGGATATGCTGCTCAAGGAGGCTATCGAGGAAAAACGGGCCGAGGACGCCAGAGCCATCGAGACCTTTGGCCACGAAGGCGCGTCGCCGGTGTAATCCATGCAAACGAAAAGGATCTGCCCTTTTATGTAGAGGGGCAGATCCTTTTTTAATTCCCCACAGGGAACGGCCCCCGCAGCGTTCAGAAAATGTGCCGGCGGCACATATTTAGAGGAGGGAATCAAAGGAGAATTTTCTTTTTCCTCTCTGAAACGGCCCTGCGCGGGCGGCGCCAGGCCCTTTTCCCGAAAAGGGCCTGGACCAAAAGGGGCAGAAGGGGGGATACCCCCCTTCTGCACTTCCCCAGGTGCGCCGAGACCGTTTGGGGTACTGTACCTATTGCCCGCAGATGTTTCCTTGCCCTATCCGTGGGCCCCGCCGCCCTCGGCGGGGCAATGGTGTACCTCTCCACCTTGTAGGGGCGACCCTTGTGGTCGCCCGCGTCTATGCAAGCCCGCTCTCCTTTTGCCCCCCTTTCACTACTTTGACAGA
>DXGA01000101.1 GCA_019114165.1 Candidatus Flavonifractor merdipullorum
TTAATTCTTATGATGGAACACAATGGACAGGGGATTATTCTATTCAATATGATCAGTATGAACATTTTGCACAAAGTGAAAGCGGAACATTCCAGACAAAAAATAATGAATTTATCTTTACGGTTGCCGAGTATATAACGGGGAATTGCGAGGTCGGTTTTAAGTTTGATGAAACAAATGGAATGCTGTGTGTGCATTCGCATGGCGGGGATTTTGGTAATAAGATGACAAGAAAATAGACCACCATCTTGCAATAAAAATCTATAGGAGCCATGTGGAATAAGGCTCTCAAAAACAGGTAGCGCTAAAGCGGTAGGCGCAGTGCCAACGGGAACCGTCAAACACCTTGAGAGACATCCTTGACTCCTGCGCAGGTCGAGAGTGTTTCGTTTTATCCACACGGCATTACGCGGTTTTGTCTTTGATTTGCCCTGTGGGCCCCGCCACCCTCGGCGGGGTAATGGTACACCCTACCACCCTGTAGGGGCGACCCTTGTGGTCGCCCGCGTCCATGTAGACACCTTATGTTTTCTTGCACTGTATTTCACTTTTTCGACACGCTGAGACGGCGGGGAAACCTGCCGTCTTTTTCTCTGGTTGCCGGAGGGGGCAAAAGGTGGTATGCTAGAGAAAAAACGAGGAGAAATAGCATGATGAAACGGATCGGCATCACCGGCCCCACCGGCGCGGGCAAGACCACGGCGCTCCAGGCGCTGGAGGAACTGGGGGCATTGATTCTGGACGCGGACGCGGTCTATCACCGGCTGCTGGAAGAAAATGGGTCCATGTGTCAGGCACTGACTCAGCGGTTCGGCAGCGGTATTTTGGGGGAGGACGGGAAACTGGACCGAAAGAAGCTGGGCGGGGTGGTCTTTGGGGACCCGGCGGCGCTGGAGGATCTGAACGGCATCACCCACGGCTTTATCGGCCGGGCGCTGGAGGAAGAGATGGCCAGGGCGGAGGAGGAAGGCCGTCCGGCGGCGGCCATTGACGCCATTGCCCTCATCGAAAGCGGCCTTGCGGCGGAGTGTGAAGCAGTGGTGGGGATTCTGGCCCCGGCGGAGGTGCGGGTGAAGCGCATCATGGCCCGGGACCACATCGGGGAGGACTACGCCCGCGCCCGGGTGGCGGCCCAGAAGGACGAGGCCTTTTACAGAGCACATTGTACCCATATTTTAGAGAACAATGAGAACGACACCCCCGAAACCTTCCGGCGGCGGGCGCTGGCGCTGTTCCGCGGGCTGCTGGAGGGGGATTGACGGAAGGGGTCAGCCGTGCTAAACTGAATGGTACGTGGAGCCAGAAGACTCCCACACACCGCAGAAGCGGTCAGACTGTCGATCAAGTGTATTTCTGCGATTTATGCTGTGAGTATGCTGCAAGAGCCTCGCAGAGTTCCGCCCCCGCAGGGGGCGGAAGAGAGTTAAATCGTGTTTTCCGGCGGCGTGTACGTCGGAAAACACTCTGCTCAGGCCGCAAGTGTGTGCCCCTTTGGGGCATGCGCGCGGCGGCCTGCATCCCTCTCAAAAATGCCTGCATTTTTGAGAAGCGTGTCGAAGTGTTTCGACACGCTGACCGCAGAAGCGGTTTTCCCGGCGCATGAATGGAAAAGAACCCTGCAAGAGCAGGGAGATGCCAGAAGGCATGTCGTTTGACATGCCTTCTTTTTGTTTTTTAGGAGGAAAAGGATGACCTTACAGGAATTTTTTGGTCAGAATCCGGAAGTGGCGGTGGCCTGTTCCGGCGGCGTGGATTCGGCGCTGCTGCTGTGGGCGGCGGGGAAGTGGGCCAGACGGGCCAGAGGATATTATGTCCATACCCGTTTCCAGCCCGCCTTTGAGCTGGCCGACGCAAAGCGGCTTTCCAAAGAGACCGGCGTGCCGCTGACGGTGGTGGAGCTGGATGTACTATCCGTGCCCGGCGCGGCGGAAAACGGTCCGGACCGGTGTTATCACTGCAAAAAGGCCATTTTCGGCGCACTGTGGCAGGCGGTGAGGGCGGACGGCTTTCCGGTGCTCATCGACGGCACCAACGCCTCGGACGACGCCGGCGACCGGCCGGGCATGAGGGCGCTGGCGGAGCTGTCGGTCCGCTCGCCGCTGCGGGAATGCGGCATCTCCAAGGGAGAAGTCCGGCGGCTTTCCAGAGAGGCGGGGCTTTTTACCTGGGACAAGCCCGCCTATGCCTGCCTTGCCACCCGGGTGCCCACGGGGACAGCCATCACCGCCGCCGATCTGGAGCGGGTGGAGAAAGGGGAGGACGCCCTGCGTGCTCTGGGGCTGCGGGAGTTCCGGGTGCGGCTCTTCCACGGCGCGGCCCGGGTGCAGGTGACCGAAGGGGAGTGGCCCTTCCTCTGCGCCCACCGGGCGGAGGTGGAAAAGGCCCTTTGCGGCAGCTTTGACGGGGTTTTGCTGGACGTGGGGCTGCGTCCGGCCGAAAGACAGGAGGGGAGACCATGACCAACGGAAAACGGGATACTTTGGCGCTGCTGCGGGCGGTGGCGGACGGTTCGGTCAGCCCGGAGTCAGCCCTTTTGGAGTTCAAGGAATCGCCCTTTGAAGATCTGGGCTATGCCAAGGTGGACCACCACCGCACCATCCGGCAGGGCGCGGCCGAGGTGATCTACGGCGCATCCAAGACGCCGGAGCAGATTTTGGGCATTTCCAAAGCCATGTCGGACCGGGGATGCCGCAACATTCTGGTGACCCGGATGTCCGCCGAAGCGGCCAGGCTGGTGGGAGAACATCTGGAACTGGACTATCACGAGCTGCCCCGGATGGGGGTGGTCCGCCCGGCGGAGCGGCCCAGCCTGGGTTCCATCGTAGTGGCCACCGGCGGCACCAGCGACTTGCCGGTAGCGGAGGAAGCCGCCCTCACCGCCGAAGTGCTGGGCAATCAGGTGACGCGGCTTTACGATGTGGGCGTGGCCGGGCTGCACCGGCTTTTATCCAATCTGGCCCCCCTCATGTCCGCCCGGGTGGTGATCGCCGTGGCCGGGATGGAAGGGGCGCTGGCGTCGGTCATCGGCGGTCTTGTGGACTGTCCCGTCATCGCCGTGCCCACCAGCGTGGGCTATGGGGCCAGCTTTGGGGGACTTTCCGCCCTGCTGTCCATGCTCAACTCCTGCGCCTCGGGGAGCAGCGTGGTCAACATCGACAACGGATTCGGGGCCGGTTATCTGGCCAGCATGATCAACCAGATGGAAGGGCTGGACACCTGGTCCGGCCGTGGAAAGGAGTTTTAATCACCATGAAGACACTGTATCTGGAGTGTAATATGGGCGCGGCGGGCGATATGCTCATGGCGGCGCTCTTTGAACTTTTGTCTCCTGAGCAGCAGAAGGCATTTCTGGAGACCATGAACCATCTGCTGCCCGGCGTTACCGTAACGCCCCATAAAGTCCAGACCTGCGGCATCACCGGCACCCACATGGACGTGCTGGTCCACGGGGAAGAGGAGCATTCCCACGATGTCCACGATCCTCACCATCCCCACGACCATGTGCATTGCCACGACCATGGACATGACCACATCCATCTTCATGACCATGACCACGGAAACGACCACGCGCACCATCACGACCACGAGCACCCCCACGAGCATCCCCACGACCACGACCATCCCCACAGCCATGCCCATCACCACCATGCCAGCCTGCCCCATATCCGCGGCATTCTGGCCGGACTTTCGGTGCCGGAAGGGGTGAAGGAGCAGGCCGCGGCGGTTTATACTGCCATTGCCCGGGCGGAGAGCGCCGCCCACGGCTGCCCGGTGGAGGAGGTCCACTTCCACGAGGTGGGCGCACTGGATGCGGTGGCCGATGTGACCGGCGTCTGCCTGGCTCTTTCTATGCTGCATCCGGACAAAATTGCCGCTTCGCCCATCCATGTGGGAAGCGGTATGGTGCGCTGCGCCCACGGCGTGATGCCGGTGCCCGCCCCCGCCACGGCCTTTCTGCTCAAAGGCATCCCCACCTACGGCGGCGAGGTGCAGGGCGAACTCTGCACCCCCACCGGCGCGGCGCTGATCGCCCACTTTGCCCAGTCCTACGGCCCCATGCCCGCCATGGCGGCCGAAGCGGTGGGCTACGGCGTAGGGAAAAAGGTCTTCGAGCGGGCTAACTGCGTCCGGGCGTTCTGGGGGGAGAGCGCGGAACAGCACGCCCCCAACGGGGAGATCACTGAACTGGTGTGCAATCTGGACGACATGACCCCCGAAGCCCTGGCCTTTGCCTGCAAAAAATTGCTGGAGCTGGGGGCGCTGGACGTGTACACCCTGCCCGGCCAGATGAAGAAGGGCCGTCCCGGCTGGGTGCTGACAGTGCTCTGTGAGCCGGACCGGGAGGAGGCGCTGGCGGTCCACATCCTGCGGGAGACCACCACCAACGGGCTCCGCGCCCGGCGGTGCGCCAAGTATTTTCTCCGTCCCACCGTGGAGGAGCAGGAGACGGCATACGGTCCCATCCGGGTCAAAAAGGCGGAGGGTTACGGCCTTGCCCATCAAAAACCGGAGTTTGAAGACGTGGCCGCCGCCGCCCGAAAGAGCGAAACGCCGTTTTATCAGGTGTACCGGGAGGTCGACAGATGAAGAGAATCCTTTGCGCCCTTTTGTGCTGTACTTTGCTGACCGGCTGCGCCCGGAGCGGCCCCACCGCCACCCAAACGGCATCTGAGGAAGAAAAAAACAGCGTGGTGATCGCCCTGGATGTCAACTCCGAGCCTGCCGCCGGCTTTGATCCGGTCTACGGCTGGGGGGCGGGCGAGCATATGCACGAACCCCTCATTCAGAGCACCCTTACCGTCACCAATACGGATCTGACCATCGGCTATGACCTGGCCACCGGCTATACCGTCAGCGACGACGGCCTCACCTGGACGGTCACCCTACGGGACGACGTGACCTTTACGGATGGTGAGCCTTTGACGGCGGAAGATGTGGCCTTTACCTATAACACCGTCAAGGAGAGCAGCTCAGTCACCGACCTCACCATGCTGGACCGGGCGGAAGCCACCGGCGATACCACCGTGGTGTTCCATATGAATACCCCCTTTTCGGTGTGGCCCTATACCATGGCCTATGTGGGCATCGTGCCGGAACACGCCTATGACGAGACTTATGGCGAACATCCCATCGGCTCGGGCCGGTACATCCTCAAGCAGTGGGACAAGGGCCAGCAGATCATTCTGGAGGCCAACCCGGATTATTATGGACAGAAACCGGAGATGGAGCGGGTGACCATCCTCTTTTTGGAGGAGGACGCGGCGTTTCTGGCGGTGCAGGCCGGACAGGTGGACCTGGCCTACACCTCCGCCACCTACGCCGACCAGCAGCCGGAGGGGTACAACCTGTTCCGCTGTGAGACGGTAGATAACCGGGGCATCAACCTGCCGGTGACGGGCAACCCGGTGACCTCTGACGTATCGGTGCGCCGGGCCATCAACATGGGCATTGACCGGCAGGAGATGATCGACAACGTCCTCAACGGCTACGGCACCCCGGCGTACAGTGTGTGCGACAAAATGCCGTGGTACAATCCGGCCTCTGAAGTGGCGTACGACCCGGAGGGGGCGGCCAGGCTGCTGGAGGACGCGGGCTGGACGCTGGGCGCGGACGGCGTGCGGGAGAAGGACGGCGTAAAGGCCGAGCTGAACATCCTCTATTCCAGCAGCGACTCGGTGCGGCAGGCGCTGGCGGCGGACCTGGCCAACCAGCTGGGCGAGCTGGGCTTTGCCGTCACCATCGAGGGAGTGGGCTGGGATACGGCCTATGACCGGGCATTGACCGAGCCGCTCATGTGGGGCTGGGGCGCCCATACCCCCATGGAGCTTTACAACATCTATCACACCGACACCGCCGCCGGTACCGCCCGCTATTCGCCCTACGCCAACGAAAGGGTGGACGGCTATATGGACCAGGCTCTCCAGTGTACCGATCTGGAGGAATCCTATACCCTGTGGCAGAAGGCCCAGTGGGACGGGACCACCGGCGTCACCCAGGAAGGCGATATCCCGTGGGTGTGGCTGGTGAATGTGGATCACCTCTATTGGGTGAAGGACGGTTTGCAGGTGGCCCAGCAGAAGATCCACCCCCACGGACACGGCTGGTCCATCGTCAACAACGTGGACCAGTGGAGCTGGTAAGAAAGAGGGATGACTTGTGAAACACCGCCTGGGCTTTGCCCTGCGTAAGCTGCTTCGTATGGCCCTGCTGCTTCTGGGGGTGAGTCTGGCGGCCTTTCTGCTGATGAACGCCTCGCCGCTGGACCCCCTCCAGACCAATGTGGGTCAGGCGGCCATGGGCAGCATGAGCGCCGAGCAGATTGCCCGTCTGGAGGCCTACTGGGGGGCGGGAACGCCCCCGCTGGAGCGCTATCTGGGCTGGCTGGGAGATGTTCTGCACGGCGATCTGGGGACCTCCCTCTATTTCCGTCAGCCGGTGGCCCAGGTCATCGGCCAGCGGCTGACCAGTTCTCTCTGGCTGATGCTGGCGGCGTGGGTGCTCTCCGGGGTGCTGGGCCTGACTCTGGGCATCCTTGCGGGGGCCAACCGGGGCAAGTGGCCGGACAAGCTGGTAAAGGGCTATTGCTTCGTCATCTCCAGCACCCCGGCCTTCTGGCTGGCCCTTCTTCTGATGATGATTTTTTCGGTGTGGCTGGGGCTGTTGCCCACCGGACTGGCGGTGCCCATCGGGGTGACCGCCGATGAGGTGAGCCTTCTGGACCGGGTGCGCCATGCCATTCTCCCGGCGCTGACCCTCAGCCTCACCGGGGTAGCCAACATCGCCCTTCACACCCGGGAGAAAATGGCCGACATCATGGAGCAGGATTACATCCTCTTCGCCCGGGCCAGAGGAGAATCCAAAGCGTCCATTGTCCTCCGCCACGGACTGCGCAATGTGGCCCTGCCCGCCATCACCCTGCAATTCGGGTCCATCAGCGAGATTTTCGGCGGTTCCGTGCTGGTGGAGCAGGTCTTTTCCTACCCTGGCCTGGGACAGGCCGCGGTGACGGCGGGACTGGGGGGCGATTTACCCCTCTTGCTGGGCATCACCGTCATTTCCGCGGCGCTGGTTTATCTGGGCAATGTGGCGGCGGACCTTCTGTACGGCGCGGTGGACCCCCGCATCCGAAGGGGGGCGGCCAAGCGATGAAGTATAGATACAACCGGCGGAAGAGAACCTTCCTCTTGCTGCTTCTCTGCGTCGCCCTGCTGGCGGCGGTGGCGGTGAGCGGCGTTTTGCTGGCCCAGGACGCGGCCCGGACCGACTTTTCCATCAAAAATCAGATGCCGTCCCGCGCGCATCTCTTCGGCACCGACTGGATGGGACGGGATATGCTCTCCCGCACCCTGACCGGCCTTTCCATGAGCATCCGCATCGGCCTTGCCACGGCGGTGGTGAGCGCGGTGGTGTCTCTGCTGCTGGGAAGCGCGGCGGCGCTGAGCCGTCGGGCGGACCATATCGTCACCTACTGTATCGACCTGGTGATGGGCGTGCCCCATATTCTGCTGCTGATCCTGGTCTCTCTGGCCTGCGGCAAGGGGCTGACCGGCGTGGTGGTGGGGGTGACCCTCACCCACTGGACCAGTCTGGCCCGGGTGTTGAGAGGAGAGATCCTCCAGCTGCGGAGCGCCCCCTATATTCAGGTGGCGGCCAAGCTGGGGCAGAGCAAATGGGCCATTGCCCGCCGCCATCTGCTGCCCCATCTGCTGCCCCAGTTTCTCACCGGACTGGTGCTTCAGTTTCCCCACGCCATTCTCCACGAGTCCAGCCTGACCTTTCTGGGCTTCGGCCTCTCGCCGGAGCAGCCAGCCATCGGCAACATCCTGTCGGAGGGCATGAGCTATCTCACCACCGGAAAATGGTGGCTGGCCCTCTTTCCCGGTCTGGCGCTGGTGATCACCGTGGCCCTGTTTGCGGCGCTGGGGGAGGGGGTCCGGCGGCTGCTGGACCCGGCCACCGCCCATGAGTAAGGAGGAATGAGGATGGAAACGCCCGTTTTGGAGGTGGAAGATCTGTCCATCTCCTTTACCCAATATGCCCACGGCGCTGGACGGCGGGAATTGCCGGTCATCAAGGGGCTGGATTTGACCATTCAGCCCGGCGAGATCAGCGCGGTGGTGGGCTCCAGCGGCTCGGGCAAGAGTTTGTTGGCCCATGCCCTGCTGGGCCTGCTGCCCTATAACGCTTCCTGCACCGGTACCATCCGCTATCGCGGCCAGCCGCTGACGGAGAAGCGCAGCGAACAGCTGCGGGGAAAGGAGATCGTGCTGGTCCCCCAGAGCGTCAACTTTCTGGACCCGCTGATGCAGGTAGGCCCTCAGCTGGCCCGGGGCCGGAAAAACAGGAAAGAGAAGATCCGCGCCGTGCTGGCCCGGTACGGTCTGGGGCGGGAGACAGAAGATCTCTACCCCTTTGAGCTGTCGGGCGGCATGGCCCGGCGGGTGCTCATTTCCAGCGCGGTGCTGGAAAAACCGTCCCTGGTCATCGCCGACGAGCCCACCCCCGGACTGGACGGCCCCTCCGCCAAACGGATTCTGGGGCACTTCCGGGAGCTGGCCGACGAGGGCGCGGCGGTGCTCTTCATCACCCACGACCTGGAACTGGCCCTGACGGCGGCCGACCGGGTGGCGGTCTTCTATGCCGGTGTGACGGTGGAGGAGTGCCCGGCGGCGGGATTTGGCTGTCAAGCCCATCACCCTTACACCGCCGCCCTGTGGCGGGCCATGCCGGGCAACGGCTTTACCCCCATCCCGGGCAGCCAGCCCTATCCGGGGCAGGAGGGGAAGGGCTGTCCCTTCGCGCCCCGGTGCGACCGGCGCACGGAAGGGTGTACCGGAGCCATTCCTATCCGGAGAGAGGGCAGAAACTATATCCGCTGTGTGAGAGAGGGGGTGGTCCCGTGAAGCTGGAGGGAAACAACCTGACCTTCCGCTACCGGAAGGACCGGAAGCCGGTGCTGGAAGGGGTCAGCATCTCCGTGGAGAGCGGGGAGCGGCTGGGCCTTGTGGGACCCAGCGGACGGGGCAAGACCACCCTCTGCCGCCTGCTGGCGGGCTACGAAAAGCCCACGTCGGGGGAGGTGCTGCTGGACGGAAAACCCCTGTCGGCCTGGAAAGGCCCCTGCCCGGTGCAGCTTTTGTGGCAGAACCCGGAGACGGCGGTGGACCCCCGGATGAAGATGGAACAGGTGCTGGCCGAGGGCGGACCGGTTGCGCCGTCCCTGCTGGAGGCGCTGGGCATTCAGCCGGACTGGCTGACGCGGTGGCCCGGGGAGCTGTCGGGCGGTGAATTGCAGCGGTTCTGTATTGCCCGTGCCCTGGGACCGGCCACGCAGATCCTGCTGTGCGACGAGATGAGCGCCATGCTGGATTACATCACCCAGGCCCAGCTCTGGCGGGTGGTGCTGGACGAGGCCAAACGGCGGAATCTGGGCCTTCTGGTGGTGAGCCACGCGGGCAAGCTGCTCCAGCAGGTCTGTACCAGGACCATAGCGCTTTAATTCGCCAAAGTTTTTCTTGACAAGGAAGAGGATTTGCGGTAAGATGACAATAATTCACAAAGGTGATGAAGGGAAGAAGACATGGCCCGTCCCGCTCAGAGAACCGGTGGTTGGTGCGAACCGGCGTGTGGACCCCATGTGCATACTGGTCCCGGAGCAGTCCGCCTGAAGCACGACCGCGTAGGGTGGAACGGTTGGCCCCGTTAGCGGCCATGGCCTTGTTGGAGGCCGTGAGCGTCCCGCCGGAGACGGGGGACGGAACCAGGGTGGTACCGCGTAGATCATTACGCCCCTGACCTTTTTACAAAGGTCGGGGGCTTTTTCATACCCCTGACCGCCTGATTTGAGGAGGAATCATTGTGAAACAGGCTTTTGAAAAGTACATTCCCTTCCAGCCCATCCCCATGGCAAACCGCAAGTGGCCCGACCGTCAGATCAAGAAAGCGCCGGTGTGGTGCTCGGTGGACCTGCGGGACGGCAACCAGGCGCTGGTGGACCCCATGAACCTCCAGGAAAAGCTGGAATATTTCCATACCCTGCTGGATATTGGTGTGAAGGAGATCGAGATCGGCTTCCCCTCCGCCTCGGAGACCGAATATGAGATCTGCCGGGAGCTCATCGACGGCGGCCACATCCCCGACGACGTGACCATCCAGGTGCTGGTCCAGGCCAGAGAGCACCTCATCAAAAAGACCTTCGAGGCCATCCAGGGCGCCAAGAACGTCATCCTCCATTTCTATAACTCCACCTCCACCCTCCAGCGCAAGGTGGTCTTCCACTCCGACATGGCGGGCATCACCAAAATCGCCACCGACGCCGCCGACCTCATCTATGAGATGTCCCAGCCGATGATTGAAGCGGGTATGAACCTGCGGTTTGAATACTCTCCGGAATCCTTTATGGGGACCGAGATGGATTACGCCGTGGAGATCTGCCAGGCGGTGCTGGAGCACCTCCACGCCACCCCGGAGCGCAAGGTGATTTTGAACCTGCCCTCCACCGTGGAAAACTGCATGCCCAACTACTTTGCCGACGAGATCGAGTATTTTATTGAAAAGCTGCCCAGCCGGGACTGCGCCATCATCTCCCTCCATCCCCACAACGACCGGGGCTGCGGCGTGGCCACCGCCGAGATGGGCCTGCTGGCCGGGGCCGAGCGCATCGAGGCCACCCTCTTCGGCAACGGCGAGCGGACGGGCAACGTGGACATTGTGACGCTGGCCATGAATATGTGGACCCAGGGCGTGGACCCGGAGCTGGACTTCTCCGACATCAACAGGATCCGGGATATGTACGAGCGCACCACCAAGATGAAGGTGGGCGAGCGGCAGCCCTACGCCGGCGAGCTGGTCTTCACCGCCTTCTCCGGCTCCCATCAGGACGCCATCAACAAGGGCACCCAGTGGATGGCCCAGCACGACAGCGGCTATTGGGAGGTGCCCTATCTGCCCATCGACCCGGCGGACGTGGGCCGTCAGTATGAGCCCATCATCCGCATCAACAGCCAGAGCGGCAAGGGCGGCGCGGCCTTCGTGATGCAGCACTCCTTCGGCTTCGACCTGCCCAAGGCCATGCACCCCGAGTTCGGCCATATCGTCCAGGTGGAGACCGACCGGGTGGGCACCGAGCTCAAGGCCGAGCGCATTTACGAGCTCTTCAAGACCAACTACATCGACGCCGTCAAGCCCTACGAGCTGGTGAGCCACTCCTTTGCCGAGTACACCGACGCGGAAGGGCACTCCCACGTCACCTTCGGCGGCACCATGCGCCACAAGGAGACCGTCTTCCAGATCCAGGGCGCGGGCAACGGCCCCATCGACGCCTTCTTCAACGCCATCCACGGCCAGAAGATGGACCACTTCACCTTCGTGGACTACAAGGAGCACGCCATCAAGAGCGGTTCCGACTCCCAGGCCGTGGCCTATATCCATCTGAAAGACGAGAACGGTCAGGACTGGTTCGGCGTGGGCATGAGCCATAACATCAACCTGGCCCCCCTCAAGGGCATTCTGTCGGCCATCAACCGCTGGTACCGGGCCAATCACTGAGCAAAGTGACAGTTGCCAACCGGGAAACGATGTGATAGGATGAAACAGAATTATTGACAGGAAAGGGGAGGGGACCTGTGCCCTATACCAAGGAAGACATCATCCGCATCGTCCGGGAAAAAGACATCAAATTCATTCGTATGCAGTTTGCCGATATTTTCGGCCAGCTGAAAAACGTTGCGCTCACCGCCTCTCAGATCGAAAAGGCGGTCAGCAATCAGATCATGTTCGACGGCTCCTCGGTGGAGGGTTTCGTCCGCATCGACGAGTCGGACCAGTGCCTCTATCCGGACCTGAACAGCTTCACCGTCTTCCCCTGGCGGGCTCAGTTCGGCGAGACCGCCCGGCTCATCTGCGACGTGCACAACACCGACGGCAGCGCCTTCATGGGTGATCCCCGCAACGTCCTCAAGCGGATGATCAGCAAGATGCACGACATGGGCTATGACACCTTCAACGTGGGCCCCGAGTGTGAGTTTTTCCTGTTCAAGACGGACGACAACGGCCGTCCCACCACCGAGACCAACGACGAGGCCGGATACTTCGACCTGGGTCCCCTGGACCACGGCGAGAGCACCCGCCGGGAGATCTGCCTGAATCTGGAGCAGATGGGCTTTGAGATCGAGGCCAGCCACCACGAAAACGCCGCCGGCCAGCATGAGATCGACTTCAAGTACGCCGACGCCCTCACCGCCGCCGACAATATCATGACCTTCAAGCTGGCGGTAAAGACCCTGGCCCAGAAGAACGGTCTCCACGCCACCTTCATGCCCAAGCCCATTTTCGGCGTGGCCGGTTCCGGTATGCACACCAATATGTCCCTCTTCAAGGACGGCAAGAACGTCTTCTATGATCCCAACGACCCCCGCGGCCTTTCCAAGGAGGCGTACAGCTTCATTGCCGGTATCCTGGCCCATGTGAAGGGCTTCACCGCCATCACCAACCCCCTGGTCAACTCCTATAAGCGCCTGGTGCCCGGCTATGAGGCCCCCTGCTACCTGGCCTGGTCGGCCAGCAACCGCTCGGCCCTGATCCGCATCCCCGCCGCCCGCGGTCAGTCCACCCGTGTGGAGCTCCGCTCTCCCGACCCCTCCTGCAACCCCTATCTGGCCTTCGCCGTGTGCCTGGCCGCCGGTCTGGACGGCATCGAGAAGGGCCTGACTCCTCCCGCCGAGATCACCGAAAACATCTACGCCATGGACGCCGCCGCCCTGGAGGCCCACGGCATCGAGGCCCTGCCCGACTCTCTCTCCAGCGCCATCAAGGCCCTGGAAGCCGATTCCCTCATCATGGACGCCCTGGGCGACCATGTCTCTTCCTACTACATCGCCGGTAAGCGCCGCGAGTGGCGGGAGTACAAGACCCGGGTCAGCTCCTGGGAAGTGGAGAAGTATATGACCAACTATTAAGTCCTGTTTGTCCCAAGGGAAAGGAGAACGCCTATGCACTTTACCAAAATGGAGGGGTTGGGCAACGACTATGTCTACCTCAACTGCCTGGATAGAACGCCCCGGGATCTGCCCGGACTGGCCCGGCGCATTTCCGACCGGCACTTCGGCGTGGGCTCCGACGGCCTGATCTGCGTCTGCCCGTCGGAGCAGGCGGATTTCCGGATGCGGATGTTCAACGCCGACGGGTCGGAGGGCGAGATGTGCGGCAACGGCATCCGCTGCGTAGGCAAGTTCGTCTATGATCAGGGCCTCACCGCCAAAACCACGGTATCGGTGGAGACCAAAGCGGGTATCAAGGTGCTGGAGCTCCAGCTGGGCGGCGACGGCAAGGTGGCCACGGTGACGGTGGACATGGGCGCGCCGGCGGTGGAAGCCCCCCGGGAGATTGAGGTGGACGGTAAGACCTATACGGTCACCCCGGTGTCCATGGGCAATCCCCATGCGGTGCTCTATCTGGACGGCATCGACGGCCTGGACCTGCCCGGAATCGGTCCCGGTTTCGAGTGTCATCCCATCTTTCCCAACCGGACCAACACGGAATTTGTGGAGATCACCGACCGGACCCACCTGCGGATGCGGGTGTGGGAGCGGGGCAGCGGCGAGACGCTGGCCTGCGGCACGGGCGCCTGCGCGGTACTGGCGGCCACGGTGTCGGCGGGACGGTGCGAGCGGAGCGCTGAAGTGGCCCTGCTGGGCGGCGTGCTCCGTATCCGCTGGGACGAGACCGACGGACATATCTACATGACGGGACCGGCCGTAACCGTATTCGAAGGAGACTACCCCTATGATTCAGATCAATGAAAATTTCCTCAAGCTGCCCGGCAGCTATCTGTTTTCTGAAATTGCCCGGCGTGTGGCGGCATACAGCGCGGCCCACCCGGAAAAGTCCCTCATCAAGCTGGGCATCGGCGATGTGACCCTGCCGCTTCCGCAGACGGTGACCGAAGCCATGCACAAAGCGGTGGACGAGATGGCCACCGCCTCCGGCTTCCACGGCTACGGTCCCGAACAGGGCTACGCCTTCCTGCGGGAAGCCATCGCGGCCCAGGACTACAAGGCCAGAGGGGTGGACATCGCCCCCGACGAGATCTTCATCTCCGACGGCGCCAAGAGCGACTGCGGCAACATCGTGGACCTCTTTGGGCCGGATAACAAGGTGGCGGTGTGCGACCCGGTCTATCCGGTGTATGTGGACACCAACGCCATGTCCGGCCGTGCCGGGGTGTACGACGAAAAGAGCGGCAAGTGGAGCAATCTGGTCTATATGCCCTGCGTGGCGGAGAACGGCTTCATGCCCGACCTGCCCGGCGAGCCGGTGGATATGATCTATCTCTGCTTCCCCAATAACCCCACCGGCGCGGCGGCCACTGCCGACCAGCTCAAGCCCTGGGTGGAGTACGCCAACCGCACCGGCGCCATCCTGCTCTACGATTCGGCCTATGAGGCCTTCATCACCACCCCCGGCGTGCCCCACACCATCTATGAGATCGACGGCGCCCAGACCTGTGCCATTGAGTTCCGCTCCTTCTCCAAGACGGCGGGCTTCACCGGCACCCGCTGCGCCTACACCGTGGTGCCCAAGGCCCTCCAGCGGGGCGGGGCCAGCCTGAACGCCATATGGAACCGCCGTCAGTGCACCAAGTTCAACGGCGTGCCCTATGTGGTGCAGTGTGGCGCGGCGGCCATCTACACCCCCGAGGGACAATCGCAGGTCAAGGCCAATCTGGCGGTCTATCAGAGCAACGCCAAGGTCATCCGGGAGGGACTGGCGGCGGCCGGGCTCACCGTGTCGGGCGGCGTGGATTCCCCCTACGTCTGGGCCCGTACCCCCGACGGGGTGGATTCCTGGACCTTCTTTGACCGGCTCCTTCAGGAGGCCAACGTGGTCACCACCCCCGGCGCGGGCTTCGGACCCAGCGGCGAGGGCTACATCCGCCTGACCGGCTTCGGCCAGCCCGACGCGACCCGCGAGGCCGTGGAACGGATCAAGGGCGTTATCAGATAAGATAAGAGATAATAGATAAAAGATAAGAGATAGGGTGAGCGTTTCGCATGACGTGCGTCTGTGCGATGCGCCCACCCTGTCTTGTTTTTTATTTTGAAATATCATGGGCTTTGCCCTGGGCATCTGTCTCTTCCCTTGTATCCTTTCTGTGGGTTTGTATCTTCACTGTGGGCCCCGCCGCCCTCGGCGGGGCAAATCGCCCACCCCGCTGACGCAACAGGGAGAAGGCGTTTTTCTCCCATAAAATGAACGGATATTGCCAGACTTCCCCCATCTTTTATCTTTTATCTCTTATCTCTTATCTTCTCTTCTGACTCTTTTCTGGACCGGCGGAGGGTATAATAGTCTCTGCCGCCCGGCGGGAAGGAGGTGGAGTCTTACGGTCGTCTATCTGGACCTGGTGTTTTTATTGAACCTGTGCATGGATTACCTGATGCTCCTGGCGGCGGGACGTCTGGCGGGAGAGGTGCTCCGCCGGGTCCGATTGGGGCTGGGCGCGGCATTGGGCGGTCTGTACGCCTGCGCCGTTTTCCTGCCGGGCATGGGATTTCTGGAGCAGCCTCTGTGCCGCATCGCCGCCGGGGTGCTGATGACCCTCATTGCCTATGGGGGCAGCCGCCATCTGCTGCGGTGTACGCTGGTGTTTTTCGGGGTGTCGGCGGCGCTGGGGGGCGCGATCTTTGCGGTGACCCTGCTGGGCGGACAGGGCATGACCATGCGGGGCGGCGTGTTTTACTCCGGGATGGACCTGCGTATCCTGCTGCTCTCGGCGGCCATCTGCTATGTGGGGCTGACGCTGGTACTGGGCAGGGCGGCGGGGCACAGTCTGCGGGAACTGCGCACGGCGGAAGTGCGGCTCAGAGAGCGGAAGATCACCCTGACGGCGCTGGTGGACACGGGGAACACCCTCACCGACCCGGTGACGGGACGGCCGGTCCTGGTGGCGGAAGGGGAGAAGGTAAGAGCGCTGTTTCCGCCGGACGGCGGACCGGAGCCGGAAGAGCTGCGGGACCCGGCGGGGGCGCTGGCCCGGCTTTCGGCGGGAGAGGAGGGAAAACGGTGGCGGCTGCTGCCATACCGGGCGGTGGGGGTGAGCTGCGGGCTGCTGCTGGCCCTGCGGACCGACGGCGTAAGAGTGGGAGAGACCGATTACGGGGCCATACTGGTGGCGCTGTCCCCCACGCCGGTGAGCGACGGCGGCGGATACAGCGCCCTCATCGGGGCATAGACGGGGAACCGGCTGGAAAGGAGCGAGGATGAAGGGAATCGGGAGATTAAAGGCAAAGATACAGGTATTTCTGGCGAAACTGGGGCTATATCTGCCGGGAAAGATCATGTACATCGGGGGGAGCGACGTCCTGCCGTCCCCCTTGCAGCGGGAGGAGGAGGCGCGGTTCATCGCCCGCCTTTCGGAGGGGGACGAGGAGGCCAAGGCCACCCTCATCGAACATAATCTCCGGCTGGTGGTGTACATTGCCCGGCGGTTTGAGAACACCGGCGTGGGGCTGGAGGACCTCATTTCCATCGGCACCATCGGGCTCATCAAGGCGGTGTCCACCTACCAGCCCGCCAAGAATATCAAGCTGGCCACCTATGCCTCCCGGTGCATTGAAAACGAGATCCTCATGCACCTGCGCAAGACCGCCAACCAGAAGAGCGAGGTCTCCTTCGACGAACCCCTCAACACCGACTGGGACGGCAACGAGCTGCTGCTCTCCGACATCCTGGGCACCGAGAGCGACCTTGTGATGAAGCCCATCGAGGAGGACGTGGACCGGCAGCTCCTCTCTCAGGCGCTGTCCCATCTGGAGCCCCGGGAAAAGGAGATCATCACCCTGCGCTTCGGTCTGGACGGACGGCAGGAGCGCACCCAGAAGGAAGTGGCCGACCGGCTGGGCATCTCCCAGTCCTACATCTCCCGGCTGGAAAAGCGCATCATCGCCCGGCTCAAGCGGGAGATTTTGCGCCTCATCTGAAAAAAGACGGCAAAACGCGCGGCCAGAGCTCCCAAACAGAGCCTGACCGCGCGTCTTTTTTTGTGTGGAACTGAGATCAACCGGCCTGGTTGAAATACTGCATGATGCCTTCCGCCATGCCCTGGGCCAGCAGCATCTGGTAATCGGAGTCGCACAGGTTCATCAGCTCGTTGTGGCTGGACATGAAGCCGGTCTCCACCAGAATGGCGGGCATATTGGTCTTGCGGAGGACGGTATAGTCGGAGTTGTTGCGGATGCCGCGGTTGATGGTGCCGGTGGAGGCGGCGGTGGCATCCTGCACATACTGGGCCAGCTTCTGGCCCTTGGTGCTGCCGGTGGAGTAGAAGGTGAAAAGGCCTTCATAAGTGGTGTTGTTGGCCAGCGCGTTGCAGTGGATGCTGATAAAGATGTCGGCGTCGATGTCGTTGGCCACCTGGCAGCGGTCGGAGAGGGTCATGTAGACGTCGGAATCCCGGGTCATGACCACGTTATACCCCTCTTCCACCAGGATATCGCGGAGCATCAGGCTGACGGGGAGGGTGATGTCCTTTTCCATGATGCCCTCGTAGTAAGCGCCGGAGGCGGAGCCGCCGTGACCGGGGTCAATGACGATGGTGGCGGCGGAGGGGTCGATGGGCACCACGGGAGTGGGGGGGACCACCTCGGGCTGTCCGTCGTCCGGGTCGTCCTCGTGGAAGGAGGTGACCAGAATGCCGCCCACCTGCTTCAGGAGGGAGATGTTATCGGAATAGGTATAGCCGTTGGACAAATCGAAGACCACCCGGACGGTATGGGGATAGCCGTATCCCAGATCGTCGTTATGCTGGGCGTAGCGCACGGTGGAGATGACCTCGTTTTCCACGGTGATGGAGCCGGAGCCCTGGGCGATGGTAGCGCCCAGCACATCGATGACCAGACGGTTGCCCATATCGGTGACCCGGTATTCGGGGACGTGGTCGGTGGCGATGAAGACGCTCTGGGCGTTGTCGTCCTGCTCGATGCGCAGCACCTTGCCCAGATCGGGGTTGGGGGATTCCGGTTCCGGCTCTTCCGCGGCGGTGGTGATGGCGGCGGTAAAGGTGTCGTTGTCCCACTCCACCTGCGCGCCCAGCATTTCGGAGACGAACCGGAGGGGCACCATGGTGCTGCCCGAATTTGCCCCGGGGAGCACCACCGCCATGGCGGGAACGCCGCTGGGCAGTTCCTTCTGCTGGCCGTTGACGGTGGCCTGGGCGGAACCCAGGGTGAGGACGATGATATCCTCATTGAGACGGATGATGACCTGTCTGGTCTCGTCCACCCACTGGACGTCGGCCTTGAGGGCTTCCGACACCAGCCGGACCGGGACCAGGGTGCGGCCGTTGCCGCCGCTTTCGGGATAATAGACCAGCGCGGGAATGTCGGTGGGGGTGAGTGCTTTGCCGTCTACGGTAAGGAGGACCTTGTCGGTCACGGTATCGGCGCTGTATGTTTTGGAATCTTCCTGATAAAAGCGGACCGTCAGGGTGCCGGCGGGACCGGCGGCCTGAGCGGGGATCAGGAAGGCGAAAAGCATCAGAACGAACAAAAAGGGACGGAGAAAGTGTTTTTTCATGGACAGCTCCTTACGACGGTGAAAGTAAATACGATAAACCGTCCCTATTCTATCGTATCTGACCGAAAACGTCAACGGCGGGAGAGCAAAAGGTTGACATAAATTTTGAATTTTTTTCGTTCCTCTTGCGCGGGGGTGACAAACTTGGTATGATAAAGAAGCTATTTCCCAAGATACGACCCGAGGAGGTTATACACATGCTGAAGATCACACGCGCCGGCGTTTATTACCGGAACGGCGGCTTCGTGCCTGTGGCGGAAGGCCCTGCGGCCGGTCTGCCCGCGCCGGAGCAGGCCAGAGAGGGCACCATGGCCTACGGCATCCTCAAGGCACACAACACCCTGGATACCATGGACCGTCTCGCCATCCGCTTTGACGCCATGGCGTCCCACGACATCACCTATGTGGGCATCATCCAGACCGCCCGTGCATCCGGCCTGAAGGAATTCCCCCTGCCCTATGTGCTCACCAACTGCCACAACTCCCTGTGCGCCGTGGGCGGCACCATCAACGAGGACGACCATATGTTCGGTCTCTCTGCCGCCAAGAAGTACGGCGGCGAGTTCGTCCCCGCCCATCAGGCGGTTATCCACTCCTATATGCGCGAGCGGTACGCCGCCCCCGGCAAGATGATCCTGGGTTCCGACTCCCACACCCGCTACGGCGCTTACGGCGCCATGGCCATCGGCGAGGGCGGTCCCGAGCTGGCCCGCCAGCTGCTGAGCAAGACCTATGACATCGCCTATCCGCCGGTCATCGCCATCCACCTCACCGGCGCGCCCCGTCCCGGCGTGGGTCCCCACGACGTGGCCCTGGCGCTGGTGGGCGCCACCTTCAAGGAGGGTGTGGTGAAGAACGCCGTCATGGAGTTCTTTGGCCCCGGCGTTGCCAGCCTGTCCATGGATTACCGCTCCGGCATCGACGTCATGACCACCGAGACCGCCTGCCTGTCCTCCGTCTGGTCCACCGACGAGACCACCAGGGAGCACCTGACCCGTCTGGGCCGGGGCGAGAGCTATCAGGCCCAGCAGCCCGCCGACGGCGCTTACTACGACGGCCTCATCGAGGTGGACCTGTCCGCCATCGAGCCCATGATCGCCCTGCCTTTCCACCCCTCCAACGCCTACACCATCCGGGAATTCAAGGCCAATATGGCCGACCTCCTCCATCAGGTGGAGGTGGACGCCGCCCAGCAGCTGGGCGTGCAGAACGCCGCCCCCCTCACCAATAAGATCGTCAACGGCCAGTTCCGCGCCGACCAGGGCGTCATCGCCGGCTGCTCCGGCGGCACCTATCAGAACCTGGTCCGCGCCGCTCAGATTCTGGACGGCGCTGCCGTGGGCTCCGACGCCTTCTGGCTGTCCTGCTATCCCGGCTCCATGCCGGTCAACCTGGAGCTGACCAAGCAGGGTTATATCGCTTCTCTCATGGCGGCCGGCGCTTCCATCCGCTCCTGCTTCTGCGGACCCTGCTTCGGCGCGGGCGACGTGCCCGCCAACGGGGCCTTCTCCATCCGCCACTCCACCCGCAACTTCCCCAACCGGGAGGGTTCCAAGCCCGGCGAGGGTCAGATCTCCTATGTGGCATTGATGGACGCCCGTTCCATCGCCGCCACCGCCCGCAACGGCGGCATCCTCACCGGCGCCGACGAGCTGCCCGATGTGCCCGCCGACCGCCCCGACGAGAGCTGGAACTACGACGACAGCGCCTACAAGGCCCGGGTCTACTACGGCGTGGGCCATCCCAAGCCCGAGACCGAGCTGGTCTTCGGCCCCAACATCGCCGACTGGCCCGAGCAGGTGGCCCTGCCGGAGAACCTGCTGCTCACCGCCGCCGCCGCCATCTATGACCCCGTCACCACCACCGACGAGCTCATCCCCTCCGGCGAGACCTCTTCCTACCGCTCCAACCCCCTGCGTCTCTCTGAGTTCGCCCTGTCCCGCAAGGACCCCCGCTATGTGCCCCGTGCCAAGGCGGTGCTGGAGCTGGAGCGCCGACGCCGCATGGACCCCACCGACGCCGCGGTGGTGGAGGCGCTGGACGGTCACGACGGCAAGACCACCGGTCTGGGTACCTTTGTTATGGCCATCCGTCCGGGCGACGGCTCCGCCCGTGAGCAGGCCGCCTCCTGCCAGCGTGTGCTGGGCGGCTGCGCCAACCTCTGCCAGGAGTACGCCACCAAGCGCTACCGCTCCAACGTGGTCAACTGGGGTATGCTGCCCTTCACCAGCCCCGACGTGGAGGAGTGGCACATCCGTCCGGGCGATAAGCTCTACCTGCCCAACATCCGCGCCGCCGTGGAGCGGGGCGACGAGACGGTGGACGCGCTGCTCCTCCAGAACGGCAAGGAAAAGGCGGTCAAGCTCCACCTGACCAACATGACCCAGGAGGAGCGGGACATCGTGCTGGCCGGCTGCCTCATCAATTACTATGCAAAATAAATCCGCCGGCGCTGTGAACAAAGTGTAAAAACGGATGGAAACGGGAAAACCGGATGTTTTAGGACTTGAAAGCATCCGGCCTTTCCTGTATAATAATTAGTTGTCTGCGCAAGACGATCCGCGGCGCAGGATTTATTACGAGAGGACTGAAATCTACTATGAGCGCATCCAGAGAAAAAAAGCAGCGGCAGAACGACCCTGCCGGAGGGCTCACCCAGAAGCAGATCCAGGAGCGTAAGGAGGCGGCCATCCGGAAGCGCAACCATATCATCTATGGTATCGTGGGTGCTGTGGTGGTGGTTCTTGTGGCTGCTCTGCTGGTGTGGGATTCCGGCTTTTTCCAGGGCCGCAGCACTGCCATCGCGGTGAACGACCGCAACTTTACCCCCGCTGAAGTCGCTTACTATTACTATTCCAACCGCAATATGTACGCCAACTACGGCCTCATCGACGGCAGCCAGTCCGACAAGGAGACCGTGTACGACGAGGAATCCGGCAAGACCTACTACGACTTCTTCCTGGATTCCGCCAAGAGCTCCCTGACCACCATTGCCGCTGAGCTGGACGCCGCCGAGGCGGAGGGCATGACCCTCAACGAAGAGAGCGTTCAGAGCGTGGAGGACACCATCCAGCAGGTGAAGGACGAGGCCTCCACCTACGGCTACCCCTATGAGGCCTATCTGAAGGCTGCTTACGGCAAGTATATGACGCCTTCCGCCTTCAAGACCTGCCTGGAGCATGCCGCTCTGGCCAGCCAGTACGCCACCGCCCATCAGGATTCCCTGACCTATGACGAGGCCGCGCTGGAGGAGTACTACAACGAGAGCAAGAAAAGCCTGGATACCTTCGTGTATCGTTCCCTCTATTTTGACGGCGCCGCCGCCACCGTGACCGACGAAGAGGGCAACACCGTGGAGGCCACCGAGGAGCAGACCCAGGCCGCCATGGACGAGGCCAAGGCCAAGGCGGACGCCATGCTGGCCGAGCTGAACGCGGGCGGCGATTTCGACACTCTGGCCCAGGCCGCCGTGGAGGAGGCCGGTGAGGGCGTCATGACCTACGCCGGCGAGCAGACCACCGTGGGCAACAGCCTGAGCGGCGTCACCGCCAGCTGGCTCCAGGACGTGAACCGCACCGCCGGCGAGTACGGCGTGGCCGAGTCTGACAGCGGTTACTATGTGCTCCAGTTCGTGGAGCGCTACCGCGACGAGACCCCCACCGTGGACGTGCGCCACATCCTCATCAAGGCTGAGACCACCGATGAGGACGAGACCGACGAAAACGGCAGCCCCATCCCCACCGAGGAGGCCATGAACGCCGCCAAGGAGGAGGCCCAGAAGCTGCTGGACGAGTTCAACGCCGGCGACAAGACCGAGGATGCCTTTGCCGCTCTGGCCGAGGCCAACTCCGACGACCCCGGTTCCAGCTCCAACGGCGGTCTGTACACCAACGTGCGCAAGGGCGCCATGGTGGAGAGCTTTGACAGCTGGATCTTTGACGAGAGCCGTCAGGCCGGCGACACCGGTCTGGTGGAGAACACCAACAGCGGTCAGCAGGGCTGGCATGTGATGTACTATGTGGGCCAGAACGTGCCCTACTGGCAGGTCACCGCCACCAGCTCCCTGAAGAGCGCCGACATGAGCGACTGGCTGGAGCAGCTGCAGGAGGGCTATGAGGCCACCGAGGGCAGCGGTCTCCAGTACCTGACTGTGAGCTGAGCAATACCATAACCGATGGAGAGGTCCGCTGCATGGAAGATGCGGCGGACCTCTTTTTCAGAAGGAGGAACGACATGAGAGAAGCCTTTTCGCGCACCGGCATGATGCTGGGCGAGGAAGCCATGGACCGGCTGTGGGGGAGCCATGTGGCGGTCTTTGGACTGGGCGGCGTGGGCAGCTGGGCGGTGGAAGCGCTGGCCCGGTCGGGCATCGGGGAGCTGACCCTCATCGACCAGGACACGGTGAGTCTCACCAATCTGAACCGGCAGCTGGGGGCGCTCCACTCCACCATTGACCAGCCCAAGGCGGACGTGCTGGCCCGGCGGGTGAAGGACATCAGCCCGGACTGTACCGTCCATCCGGTGATGGCCCGTTACGACGCCGACCACCGGGAGGATTTTTTCGCCGTCCGGTATGACTATATTCTGGACGCCATTGATCTGGTCTCCTGCAAGCTGGACCTGATCCAGACGGCGTTAAGCCGTGAGATCCCCATTCTCTCGGCGCTGGGCACGGGGAACAAGCTGGACCCCACCCTGTTCCGTATCGGCGACATCTCCAAAACGGAGGGCTGTCCCCTGGCCCGGGTGATGCGCCGGGAGCTGAGAGCCAGGGGCATCGGGCACCACCGGGTGCTGTGGTCGCCGGAGCTGCCCGCCCCCACCGACCAGAGCGGGGAAGCGCCGCCGCCGGGCCGTCGGAGCGTGCCGGGCAGCGTGGCGTGGGTGCCCTCCTGCGCCGGACTGATGATGGCCGGGGATATCATTCAGACTCTGTCCGGCGTCCGTCCCAAAATGTAGGTTTTCCTGTTCTTCTCTGTGGGCCCCGCCGCCCTCGGCGGGGCAATGTGTGTATACCGGTATAAAAACATCCCTCCCGCGGCAAACTGAAAGCTGCGGGAGGGATATTTCATGAAGCGATTTGGAACAGAGCGGCTGTGGGCGCTGCTCTCCGGGGGCGGCGCGGGACTGCTCAACGGCCTTTTTGGAGGAGGGGGCGGGACGGTGCTGGTGCCCCTGCTGCGGGAGAAGTGCGGGTTGGACCAGCGGCGTGCCTTTGCCACGTCGGTGGCGGTGATCTTGCCCCTCTGCGTCCTCTCGGCGGGGATTTATCTCTGGCGGGGCGGCATGGATTGGGCGGTGGCCTGGCCCTATCTGGCGGGCGGATGCCTGGGGGGCGTTCTGGGCGGACGGTGGTTCAAAGGCGCCCGGATGGACTGGCTGCGGCGCATCTTCGCCCTGCTCCTCCTCTACGGCGGCCTCCGCTCTTTGCTGGCATGACGGCCTGGATCTTGCCCCTGGCGGTGGGCACGGCCACGGGGATCCTCTCGGCCTGCGGCGTGGGCGGGGGGACGCTATTGCTGGTCTATCTCACGTCCTTTGCCGGTGTGGAGCAGTCCCTGGCCCAGGGGATCAATCTGCTCTATTTCCTCCCGGCGGCGGCGCTGGCCCTGCCCAGCCATGTGAAAAACGGCTATGTGGACAAAACCTGTCTGCTCCCTGCCGTTGGGGCGGGCCTTGCCGCGGCGGTGCTGGGGGCCGTTCTGGCCACCGGGCTGGAGGAGGGCATCCTGCGCCGTCTTTTTGGCCTGTTTCTGGCGGTGGTGGGTCTGCGGGAACTCTTCAGCCCATCCGGCGGCGGGTCAGATAGCCCTCCAGAATGAGGGAGGCGGCCACGGCGTCCACGTTTTTCCGGTGGTTTTTCATCTTTTTCCCCGCGGCGTGGAGGATGTCGTGGGCTTCCACGGTGGTGCGCCGCTCGTCCCACAGAACGGGCGTCAGGCCGGTGACCTGGGCCAACAGGTCGCCAAAGGCCCGGTAGAGTTCGGCTCTGGGGCCTTCGGTGCCGTCCATGTTGCGGGGGAAGCCCAGCACCAGCTCTTCCACGCCGTGATCGCGGACCAGCTGGGCGATGTCCTGGGCGGCTTTTTCCGGTTTGCGGCTGGGGACCACGGTGGTGAAACCGGCCAGCAGGCCGGTGGCGTCGGAGATGGCGATGCCGGTGCGGGCGTCGCCGTAGTCGATGGCCATGATTCTCATAAACTCAGCTCCTTTTTGTTCCATTATCCAGAAAAAAAGAGACCTGTCAAGAGGAAATTGACTCTTGACCATGGGGGCGGGATGGTCTAAACTGAGAGAGCAAAAAATACCCCGCGAACCAAGACGGGCTGCCCCGGCAGACCCGTTTTTTTTGCGTGTGGAAGCGGGGGAAGGAGAGAAGAAGATGGAACGCCTCAAATCCCTGTTCAAAGGGGAGCCGGTGCTGTGTATTTCCGCGTTGTGTGCGCTGGCTTCCATGTTTCTCACGCCGCCGTCGGCGGTCTATGCCGGATACATTGATTTCCGTGTGCTGATCCTGCTCTTCGGCCTGATGGCCGTGGTGGCGGGATTTCAGGACTGCGGCCTCTTTGAGCTGCTGGCCCAGCGGATGCTGTCCGGACGGCACCGGATGCGCACCATTACCTTGATGCTGGTGCTGCTGCCCTTTTTCACCTCCATGCTGGTGACCAACGACGTGGCCCTCCTCACTTTCGTACCCTTTGCCATTCTGGTGCTGGGCATGGTGGGGCGCAACGATCAGATTTTGTGGGTGGTGGTGCTCCAGGCGCTGGCCGCCAATCTGGGCAGCATGGCCACTCCGGTGGGCAACCCCCAGAACCTGTACCTCTATAATACATACGGCCTGACCGCCGGCGACTTTTTCGGTGTGATCCTGCCGCTGGCGGCGGTGAGTCTGGCGGCGCTGATGGTGTGCAGCCTGGTGGGCAAGGACCAGATCCTGGAGGTCCAGTTCCCCGAACAGGCAAAGCTGCGCCGTCCGGGCCGGCTGGCGGTGCTGTGCGTGCTCTTTGTGCTGTGCCTGCTGTGCGTCTTCCGGGTCATCCACGAGTGGCTGCTGCTGGCGGTGGTGCTGGTGACCCTGCTGGTGATGGGCCGCGATCTGCTGAGACGGGTGGACTACGGCCTGCTCCTCACCTTTGTGTGCTTTTTCGTCTTTTCGGGCAACCTGGGCCAGAGCGAAGCCCTGCGGGAGGTGCTCACCCGCGCCCTTGCGTGGAATACGGCTCTGGTGTCCGGTCTTGTGAGCCAGGTCATCAGCAATGTGCCGGCGGCGGTGCTCCTCTCCGGCTTTACCCAGGACTGGCGGGGCTTGCTGGTGGGCACCGACGTGGGCGGTCTGGGCACGCCGGTGGCGTCGCTGGCCAGTCTCATCGCCCTGCGGCTCTATATGAAAGCGCCGGGGGCAAATATGGGACGCTACCTCCGGGTCTTCACCGTTGCCAACATTGCGGGACTGGTGATTTTGTCGGCGGCGGCAGTGTTGTTTGGCAATATGTGATGGATTTCGTCATTTTTAGACTTGCAATGGGGGAGAAAAAAGGTTACAATATAAGACCTGCAATAGTTGGGGCGGAGTCAGGATACTCCGCCCTTCCAATAGAGTGAAAAAGCAAGGAGAAAGCGATGGGATTGGGCATGAATCGAACCTTGGAGCATATCCTCCCCCGGGTCCAGAAGCCGGCCCGGTACACCGGAGGGGAGTATAACGCGGTCATCAAGGACCGCAGCCGTGTGGACACCCGGGTGGCGCTGTGCTTCCCGGATACCTATGAGATCGGCATGTCCAATCTGGGCATCCGCATCCTGTACGGCGTCATCAACCAGATGGACGGCGTGTGGTGTGAGCGGGTCTTTGCGCCCTGGGGCGACATGGAGGAGGAAATGCGCCGGGAGAGCATCCCGCTCTACGGCCTGGAGAGCGGCGATTCCATCGCCGACTTTGACATCATCGGCTTTTCGCTGGGCTACGAGATGTCCTACACCAACGTGCTCAATATGCTGGATCTGGCGGGCCTCCCCCTGCGCAGCGCCGAGCGCACCGGTCTCTCTCCGCTGATTATCGCCGGCGGCACCTGCGCCTTCAACGCCGAGCCCATGGCCCCCTTCGTGGATATCTTCTCCCTGGGCGAGGGCGAGGACGTGACGGTGGAGCTGGTCAACCTCTACCGCAAGGCCAAGGAGGAGTGCTGGACCAAGGAAGAGCTGCTGGTGGCCGCGGCTCAGATCCCCGGCCTGTATGTGCCCTCCCTTTATGAGATTTCCTATCACGAGGACGGCACCGTCGCGGCCATCACCCCCACCCACGGCGCGCCGGAGAAGGTGACCAAGCGCATCGTACACGACCTGAACAAGTCCTATTTCCCCACCGCCCCCATCGTGCCCTCCACCGAGATCGTCCATGACCGGGTGATGCTGGAGGTCTTCCGGGGCTGTATCCGTGGCTGCCGGTTCTGCCAGGCGGGCTACGCCTATCGCCCGGTGCGTCCCAAGTCCCCCGAAGTGCTGGTGCAGCAGGGCATTGAGTCCTGTAAAAATTCCGGCTATCAGGAGATGACCCTCTCTTCTCTCTCCACCAGCGACTACCGCCACCTGCTGGACCTGTGCGACGGGCTGCAGAACTGGTGCGACCCCAACGGAGTGAGTCTGTCCCTCCCCTCTCTGCGGGCGGATAACTTCTCCTGGAACCTGATGGAGCGGCTCCAGCACGGACGCAAGAGCGGCCTTACCTTTGCGCCCGAGGCCGGTACCCAGCGCCTGCGTGACGTCATCAACAAGAACGTCACCGAGGAAGATATTCTCAACTTCTGCCGCACCGCCTTTGCCGGCGGCTGGTCCACGGTGAAGCTCTACTTCATGCTGGGCCTGCCCACCGAGACCGACGAGGACGTCATCGGCATTGCCCAGCTGGCCGAGCAGGTCTACCGCATCTGGCGGGAAGTGACCCCCAACCGGAGCCGCGGCGTGAAGATCACGGTGTCCACCGCCTTCTTCGTGCCCAAGCCCCACACCGCCTTCCAGTGGGAACCCCAGATCAGCCGGGAAGAGTACGAGCGGCGGGTGAAGCTCCTGCGGGACCACATCCGCAACCGTGCCATCGTCTACCGCTGGCACGACCCGGAGACCAGCCTGCTGGAGGCGGTCTTTGCCCGGGGCGACCGCCGCCTGGCCGACGTGCTGGAGTGCGCCCGGCGGAAGGGCGCCAAGCTGGACACCTGGAACGAGTACTTCAACTATGCGCGCTGGCAGGAGGCCTTTGCCGAATGCGGCGTGGACCCGGATTTCTACGCCTCCCGCGTGCGGGAAAAGGAGGAGGTCCTTCCCTGGGACGTGACCTCCGTGGGCGTGAGCAAGGCCTTCCTCTGGCGGGAGCGGGAGCAGGCCTACAAAGCGGTCATCACCCCCGACTGCCGCAAGCAGTGCACCGGCTGCGGAGCCGACAAGCTCTATCCCGACGGCGTGTGCGACGCCCAGTGAACCGTTTGACATTTGACAAGGAGGCGTACTGCCTATGACCACCCATCGACTGGCATTTTCCAAGGCGGATACCGCCAAGTTTATTTCTCATCTGGACCTGATGCGCACCTTCCAGCGGGCTTTTCTGCGGGCCGAGCTGCCGGTGCGCCACACCGAGGGCTTCAATCCCCACGCCTTCGTCTCCATTCCGCTGCCCCTTTCGGTGGGCTTTTCCAGCGGCTGCGAGGTGCTGGAGTGCTCCTTCCTGGGGGAGCCCAACCTGGAGGAAGTGCCCGCCCGGCTGAATGCCGCCCTCCCCGACGGCATTACCGTCTCCCGCTGCTACGAGGGCGGACAGCCGGTGAAGGCCCTTCAGTATGTCAATTACATCGTCACCCTGGAATATGAAGCCGGCGCGCCCTTTGGGGCGGAGAGCGCCATTCGCGCTCTGCTGGGCCGGGCATCTCTGGTGATGGAGAAGCGCTCCAAAAAGGCCAAGAGCGGCTTTACCCAGGTGGACCTCATTCCCCTCATCGCCCAGGCCACGGTGGAGGAGCGGCGGGACAGCATCACGCTGGATCTGGTGCTGCGCGCCCAGAATCCCGGACTCAATCCGGAGCTGGTGGTGGCGGCCATCCGGCAGGAGTGCCCCGACATGGCCCCCGATTTCGTCTCCTATCACCGCCGCACGGTGCTCGACGGCGAGATGCAGCCCTGGGCCTGAGCAAGATACGGATGATCTTCCGACACGCTGTGAGCAGTACTCACGGCGTGTCTTTTTTTATGCAATGACAAGTGGTGCTTGCCTTTCGGTGGGAAAGACAGTAAAATAGTGGTTAGCAAATGAACCTGAGAGTTTGCAAAGCAAAGGAGTGCCGGGAGTGAGTGAGCGTCAGACGCTTCTGATCGTGGACGATCAGGAGATCAATCGCGTGATTCTGCGCGAAGCACTGAGCAAAAGTTACCAGATCATCGAAGCGGCGGACGGCAACGAAGCCCTTCAGATGATGGGGACTTATTATGCCCAGCTGGCGGGCGTGCTGCTGGATGTGGTGATGCCCGAGATGGACGGATTCGAAGTGCTGTGCAGCATGAAAGAACGGGGATGGCTGCGCACCATGCCGGTCTTTCTCATTACAGCCGAGACCGATACCCAGGTGTTGGTGAAGGGATTTGAGTTTGGTGTGATGGATGTGATCACCAAGCCCTTTTGCCCGGAGCTGGTCAAAAAGCGGGTGGACAATATGGTGGAGCTCTACCGCCGCCGGTTCGAGCTGGAGGCGCTGGTGCGGGAGCAGACCATCCGCCTGCGTCAGCCCAGAAAAAGCCGCCAGCCGGGGGTGGGGAGCCAGTCGGAGCCCGTCACGGCGAGGGGAGAAGGGCAGGCGAATGGGAGTGCGCCCATGTCGGAGGAAGCCCAGCTGCTTTTTGAGCTGGAGAAAGAGCGCTATCAGGTGGTGTCGGAATTTGCCGAAGATCTGATCTTCTCTTATAACGCCCTCTTTGATTCCATGGAGCTGAGCGAGAAGTTCTGCCGGATTTTCCGGGTTCCGGCCTATCTGCGGGATTACAGCCGCCAGGAGGCGCCGGCGCAGCTCTTTGTGCCGGAGGAGTACCGGGCGTTGACCGAGCGCTTCCAGCAGCTGAGCTGGGCGGATCAGGAGATGGAGATGGATGTGCGCCTGAAGCTGCCCGACGGCACCATGCCGTGGTTCCATCTGGTGCTGCGCACCCTCTGGTCCAGCCGGGACCGGAGCCGTGAGCTGGGCTATGTGGGCAAGCTGACCAATATCAACCGCATCAAGCGGGAGGCGGACAAGTGGCAGCAGCGGGCCAATACCGACCCGCTGACCCAGCTCAATAACCGGGCGGGGGCGCACCTGCGCTTTGAGCAGATGCTGCGGGAGTGCGCCCAGCGGGGCGGGAAGATGACGGTGGTCTTTCTGGACATCGACCACTTCAAGCAGCTCAACGATACCATGGGCCATGCCATGGGGGACGCCATCCTGGTGGCCTTCAGCCAGAATATCCGGCGGCAGTTCCGCCCCACCGATATCGTGGCCCGGTTTGGCGGCGATGAGTTTCTGGTGGTGATGCGGGACACGGGGGACCGGGAATTTGCCCGGCGCAAGCTGGAGCCGCTGTGTCACCAGACGCTGGAGATCCCCCTGGGGGAGCATCTGCCCAGTTTTTTCAACCGCATCTCGGTGAGCAGCAGTATGGGGGTGGCCTTTTATCCGGAGGACGGGCAGGAGTTCGACGCCCTGCTGCGCAAGGCGGACAGCGCCCTGTATGACTCCAAGCGCGCCGGACGGGGACAAGTGTCCTTCTGTCGGGAAGAGATGATGGCCTACTAAAAAAATCGAAATTTTTTGAAAAAAGGGCTTGCAATTTCAAAGAGGCTGTGCTATTATAAATGAGCTGTCAGCG
>DXGA01000102.1 GCA_019114165.1 Candidatus Flavonifractor merdipullorum
TCCCCATGCCGGGGACAGGGCAGGTTGCCGGGCTTCATAGGGCCGTTCCCTCCACCGCTCTCGATAAGGCATATTCAATTGAGCGTAGTGTATTGTATCTTACGGGCGGAATTTTGTCAAGAGGGACGGGAAAGAGGTCGATATTTTGGTAAAAATTTTCCGTCCAAGGGGGAAAAACCTCTTTTTTTTCCTGACGGGGTTGTGTATAATGATATACTTAGTAGAAAGAAACACAAAGAAGCCGTGCCCGAGGAGGGAAACAATGAACATCCAATGGTATCCCGGTCACATGACCAAGACCCGGCGCATGATCGGGGAGAACTTAAAATATGTGGATCTGGTGGCCGAGGTGGTGGACGCCCGCATCCCCATCTCCAGCCGTAACCCGGACATCGACGACCTGGTGGGTACGAAACCCCGTATCATCGTCCTCAACCGGGCCGACCAGGCCGACCCGGCCATGAATAAGGTGTGGGGCGACTGGTTCCGCGCCCAGGGCTTTGCCGTTCTGGAGACCGACGCCAAGACCGGCCGGGGGGTCAAGGACTTTGCCAACGCCGCCCGTTCCGCCCTCCGGGAGAAATTAGAAGCCTGGAAGGCCAAAGGTCAGGTAGGCCGTCCCATCCGGGCCATGATCGTAGGCGTGCCCAACGTGGGCAAGTCCACCTTTATCAATCAGGTGGCAAAGCGCAAGTCGGCCAAGGCGGGCGACCGTCCCGGCGTGACCCGGGGCAAGCAGTGGGTGGCGGTGGACGCCGGCATGGATCTGCTGGACACGCCGGGCATCCTGTGGCCCAAGTTTGAAGACCAGTCCATCGGCCTGAATCTGGCCTTTACCGGCGCGGTGAAGGATGAGATCATGGATATTGAGACGCTGGCCTGTCACTTTATGGACCTTCTGAACCGGCGGTATCCGGCGGCGCTGAGCCGCTACAAGCTGGAGCCCGACCCGGACGCCCAGGGCTGGGAGCTGCTGGAGCGGGCCGCCCGGAAGCGGGGCTTCCTCATCTCGGGCGGCGAGGTGGACACCGAGCGGATGTCCAAGATTTTGCTGGACGAGTACCGGGGGAGCAAGCTGGGCCGCTTTACCCTGGAGACACCGGAAGATTTGGAGCGGAGCGACGATGAAGGAACAGGAGAAGACTGATCTCTGGGCGCTGGAGCGCCGTCTCTGGAGCGAAGGGCACAAGCTGGTGTGCGGCGCAGACGAAGCGGGCGCCGGACCGCTGGCCGGCGCGGTGTACGCCGCGGCGGTGATTCTCCCTCCCGAGCTGGAGCTGCCCTGGCTCAACGACTCCAAAAAGGTGACGCCAAAGCGGCGGGATATCCTCTTTGACCAGATCAAAGAGCAGGCGGTGGCCTGGGCGGTGACCCGGGTGGAGGCGGAGGAGATCGACGCCATCGACATCCTCAACGCCCGCATGAAGGCCATGGATCTGGCCATCAGGCAGCTCTCCCCGGCGGCGGATTTCGCCCTCATCGACGGCAACCGGGATCATGGCAGCCAATGCGCCATTGCCCTGGACCATGAGACGGTGATCGGCGGCGACGGAAAAAGCGCCTCCATTGCGGCGGCGTCCATTCTGGCCAAGGTGAGCCGGGACCGGTACATGGAAGAGATGGCAAAGGCGTACCCGGAATATGAGTTTGAGCGCCACAAGGGCTACCCCACCAAGCGCCACTATGAGCTGCTGCGGCAGTACGGCCCGTGTCCCATCCACCGCCGCAGCTTTTTGAAGAAGCTGTGAGCGCACCGCAGGACCGGGGACGGCGGGGGGAAGAACTGGTAGGCCGCTATCTGGAAGCGGACGGCTGGACCATTTTGGCGCGCAACTACCGCAGCCGCTACGGAGAGATCGACCTCATCGCGGAAAACGGGACCTTTCTTGCCTTTGTGGAGGTAAAGCTCCGCAAGGGGGGCGGGAAGGTGCAGGGCCGGGAAGCGGTGGACTGGCGCAAACAGGACCGTCTGCGCAAGACGGCGTTACTGTACTTAACGCAAAACGAAACTTCCCTCCAGCCCCGGTTTGACGTGGCGGAGGTGGAGGACGGGCCGGACGGGCCTTTCATTGCATATCTGGAAAACGCCTTCTGAGCGGCTGGGATACGTCCGGCCGCTCAGAAGACCAGGAGAGGGCGTGAGACCATGGACAAAAAAGAAATCACCATTTTCGACGGTCACTGTGACACCATCCTGCGCTGCTACGAGCAGGGGGGCGGCATTGCCCGGAGTGAAGGGCATCTGGACCTGGAGCGGATGGAGGCATACGGGCATTACGCCCAGTTTTTCGCCATCTTCGGCGACGTGACCACCAGGCCGGGAACGCCGCTCCACACGGTGTTTCAGGAGGAATACGACCTTTTCCAGCGGGAGCTGGAGAAGAACGCGGGCCGCGTGACCCTGTGCCGCACCGGCGGCGAGGTGGAAGAGGCCTGGCGGGGCGGGCGATCAGCGGCGCTCCTCTCGGTGGAGGGGGCGGAGCTGCTGGATTGCTCCACCGAGCTGCTGGAGAAGGCCCACGGCATGGGCGTCCGGGCGGTGAACCTGACCTGGAACCATGCAAATCCCCTTTCGGGGAGCAACGCCGACCAGCCCGAGCGTGGCCTGACGGCACAGGGCAAGGCCTTTGTGGACAAGATGGAAGCGCTGGGAATGCTGGTGGATGTGTCCCATTTGTCGGACCCGGGCTTCTGGGACGTGGCGGAGCGGATGAACGGTCCGTTTTTTGCCTCTCATTCCAACAGCCGGGCGCTGTGTCCCGACGCAAGGAACTTGACCGATGAGATGTTTACTGCCATAATAGAACATGGCGGCGTAGCGGGACTGAACGTCTACGCCGGCTTCCTGGGAGATGACCCGGATCTTGACACGGTCGTCGCCCATCTGGAGCACTTCCTGGACCTGGGCGGCGAGAAGAACGTGGCTTTGGGCGGCGATTGGGACGGCTGTACCCATCTGCCCCACGGCCTGCCCGGTATCCAGGGGCTGGACCGCCTTTATGAGCGGCTTTTACAGCGGAATTACAGCACGGCGCTTTTGAACGCCGTGTTCAATCAGAATCTGATGAGGGTTGTGAACGAAGTATGTACTATGTAAGCACGAGAGACAAAAGCAACCGGCGCATGGCGGCAGAAGCCATTGCCCAGGGTCTGGCGGCGGACGGCGGCCTCTTTACGCCGGAAGTCTTCCCCAAGCTGTCCCACAACGCCCTGCAAAGCATGAAGGATATGTCCTACCAGCAGCGGGCGGTGTACATCATGAACGCCTTTCTGGACGACTACTCGGCGGCGGAGCTGACCGGCTTTGCCAAGCGCGCCTATGGCGACGGCAAGTTCAGCGCCAAGGAAGTGGCCCCCGTCCGTCAGGTGAATCAGAATACCTACGCGCTGGAGCTGTGGCACGGTCCCACCTGCGCCTTTAAGGATATGGCGCTCCAGATGCTGCCCCACCTCCTCACCGCGGCTTTGAAGAAGAACGCCGAGGACCGCACCGCCTGCATCCTCACCGCCACCTCGGGCGACACCGGCAAGGCCGCCCTGGAGGGCTTCCGCGACGTGGCCCAGACCCGTATTCTGGTCTTCTATCCCCAGGACGGCGTGTCCCAGGTGCAGAAGCTCCAGATGCTCACCCAGGAGGGCGAGAACGTGGGGGTCTGCGCCGTGGAGGGCAACTTTGACGACGCCCAGACCGGTGTGAAGAAGATCTTCTCCGATCCCAAGCTCCGCGCCCAGCTGGACGAGCGGGGTTACTTCTTCTCCTCCGCCAACTCCATCAACTGGGGCCGCGTCCTGCCTCAGATCGTCTACTACGTCTCGGCCTACTGTGATCTCCTCCGGGAGGAGAAGATCCAGCCCGGCGACGAGGTGAACATCTGCGTGCCCACCGGCAACTTCGGCGACATTCTGGCCGGTTACTATGCCAAGAAGATGGGCGTGCCTCTGGGCCGTCTCATCTGCGCCTCCAACAAGAACAAGGTCCTCACCGACTTCATCCGCACCGGCATCTACGACCGGGACCGGGAGTTCTACACCACCATCTCTCCCTCCATGGACATCCTCATCTCCTCCAACCTGGAGCGGATGCTCTTCGAGTTCTCCGGCTGCAACGACGCCGAGGTGCGCTCCTACATGGACCAGCTGGCCAATCAGGGCCGCTACGAGGTGAGCGACGCGGTGAAGGCCCGCTTTGCCGACCAGTTCTCCGCCGGTTTCTGCGACGACGACGACACCCGCAAGACCATCGCCAAGCTGTGGAGCGGCGAGCACTATCTGGCCGATCCCCACACCGCCGTGGCCTTCCACGTGCTGGAGGAGTACCGCAAGAACACCGAGGATGACCGTCCGGCCATCGTGGTGTCCACCGCCAGCCCCTTCAAGTTCAGCTCCGACGTGCTGGAGGCCATCGGCGTGAAGGACCCGGCCGAGGGTCTGGCCGCGGTGGACCAGCTGTCCGAGAAGACCGGCATCGCGCCTCCCGCCTCTCTGGCCGCGCTCAAGCACCGCCGGGTGCGGTTCGGCCAGGCCATCCCCAAGGAGGACATGGCCGCGCAGGTGCTGTCCTTCCTGAAGTAAAGCGTGGGAGGTTGACAGCGTGGCGCTTTACGCGATGGGGGACACCCATCTTTCTCTGGCGGTCAATAAGCCCATGGACGTCTTCGGCGGCGGCTGGGTGGGCTATGTGGACAAGCTCCGGGAGGGACTCTCGGTGCTGCAGCCGGAGGACACCATCGTCCTGTGCGGCGACATCTCGTGGGGTATGAGTCTGGAGCAGGCGAGAGAGGATTTCGCCTTTCTGGACGCCTTTCCCGGCCGCAAGCTGATTTTGAAGGGCAACCACGACTACTGGT
>DXGA01000009.1 GCA_019114165.1 Candidatus Flavonifractor merdipullorum
CTCGCCCCGCTCCACGCCCCGGGCGGTTTCGATGATGACCCCCTGACCGGCCGTCACCTGCACGCCGTTGGGGTTGAAATAATACTGTTTTCCGCCGCTTTTGAAGCGGACGCTGATGATTTCAATCATATTTAGAATCCTCAATTGTGTGAAAATGATGGGGATAAGAGACGGGCGACCATAAAAGCCGCCCCTGCCGGAACAATCCGTAGGGACGGCCCTTGTGGCCGCCCGTTTTCCAAAGTCGGGGTCAAGGAGTACCGGTGAGACCGGCACACATCCAGCCGGCCAGATGACCGGCACCCACATAAAAGCCGCAGGCGGTGCGCAGCCGCTCCAAAAGGGCGATATGCTCCAGCAGTCTGGCGGGAGGACAGCCGCCGGCAAGGGCTTTTGCGGCCTCTCTCCGGCCGGGATCGCACTCGTCCCACCGTCCGCCGGGATGAACCAGCGCATCCCGCAACAGTAAAATGGTCTCGTCCAGCAGAGCGGACAGCTTGTCCCGGTCCCACTTTTCCAGGCTGATGCACAGCTCCGCCAGGGCCAGCTCGTCCCCCGCGGCCACGATCTTGCCCAGCTGCAGCGCCGTCTGGCGGAGGGAATCGTCCTCCGGACCGTCGGCGGACAGGGCTTTCACCGCCCGGCCCAAAATGCCCTCGCACCGCAGCGCGGCCTGACGGACGGCGCGCTCCTCCAGCTGGGGAAAGCGGGTATGCAAAAAGTCCAGCCCTTCTTCCGTGGAGACGGGAGAGAGAGACAGCACCTCACACCGGGAGCGCACCGTGGCCAGCAGGGCGGCGGCGTTGTCGGTGAGCAGGAGGAACGCGGCATAGGGAGGCCCTTCCTCCAGCAGCTTGAGCATGGCGTTCTGGGCGCTGTCGTTCATGGACTGGGCGTTTTCCAGAATATACACTTTGCGGGGCGCTTCGTTGGGCCGGATATAGGCGTCAGACCGCAGGGCGCGGACCTGGGCCACGTTGATATCCTTGCCGTCGCCGCCGAAGCGCTGGATATCGGGGTGAATGTCCTCCCGGGCCTTGCGGCAGCCGGCGCATTGGCCGCAGGGAAGATTGCCGCCGCCGGAGCAGACCAGTGCGGCGGCCAGAATCCCGGCCAAAGTGTGCTTGCCCACCCCTTCCGGTCCGCTGAGGATGTAGGCGTGGGAGAGACCGCGCCGGGCGGTCTGCAATTCCAGCTGACGCTTGAGGGGGGCGTTGCCCACCAGAGCCTGGAGGTTCATGGCGTCAGACGCGCTCGAAGCGCTCGATATCCACCACAAAGATGGTGGCGCCGCCCACGACCACTTCCACAGGCATGCTGGGATAATAGCCGTAGCTCATCTCGGCGGTGGTGGGGATCATCTGCTTGCGGCTGTGGGACTGCTCTTTGATGATATCAATGACAGTCTGCACCTTTTCTTCGTCCACACCCACCAGGATGGTGACGTTGCCCGCCATCAGAAAGCCGCCGGTGGTGGCCAGCTTGGTGGAAGAAAAGCCGTTGCGGGTGAGAGACTGGGTCACCGCGTTGGCGTCGTCATGGTTGATGATTGCAAGGATCAGTTTCATAAGTATCCCTCCTTGGATCAAAGACCGCCACCGCGCCCCGGCCCACACAAAAGCTCAGGCGCGGATTACAGCCGTGTCTTTCTCCATATTATAACCTATTTGCGATAAATATGCGATAGTTTTTTTCGTAACAAGCTCGCCCGGCGCAATGACGGGGACGCCGGGGGGATAGGGGGCCACCTGGGCGGCGCAGACCCGGCCCTCGGCCTGAGAAAGGGGGATGGTCTCAATGGGAGAGAAGAAGGCTTCCCGGGGCCGGAGGACCGACTGGGGCGTGGGGGGCGGCGGCACCGGCGGCAGGGAGGCGGGGGCGGGACGTCCCTCCAAAACGGTACGGAGGGCGTTGGTCAGGCGGGCAAACTCCGGTTTGCCGTCGGCACAGGTGAGGATAAATACCACATGGCGGGCGTCGGCCATTTCCGGGTAGACCCCCAGCTCTTCCAGGGCGGCTTTTACCCCAAAGCCGTCGTCACAGGTGAGGACAAAACGGGTGGGGTCCAGCAGCAGGGTCTTGGCGGTGAGAGAGGGGAAATTCTGCCGCAGCGTGACCACCTGAGCGGCGGCCTCGGCGTAATCCAACCCCAGTTCACCGGTGAGGGCCTCCCGCACGGCGTCCAGCGCCGCCATCATGGGATAGGAGGGGGAAGAGCTGCCGTAGATGCAGCCCACCCGGCGCAGCTGGGCGGAAGAGAAGCCGTTGGCCAGCAAAAGGGCGGACTGTCCGGGGGCGGGAAGGGTTTTGTGGGCGGAAAGGACGGTCAGGTCGGGCACCGACAGCTCGGAGAGTCCCAGGAAGGGGAAGTGGGCCCCGTGAGCGCCGTCCACCACCAGCCTGGCCCCGTGGGCATGGCACACCCGGGCGATCTCGGGCAGGTCACAGCGGACGCCGTAATAATTGGGAGAGGTGAGGAAGACCGCCTTGATATCGGGGCGGTTTTGGAGGGCGGCTTCCACAGCGTCCGGGGAGATGGGGCCGGGGACCTGCTCCTCTTCCAGCCAGGGCCGGAAGAGATAGACCGGCTCCAGATCCAGCAGCACCAGGGCGTGGTAGGCGGAGCGGTGACAGGCCCGGTCCATCAAAACGGCGCTGCCCGGCGGACAGGCCAGGGTAAGGGCGGATAAAACGCCCTGAGTGGAGCCGCCGGTGAGGAACAGGCAGGCATCCACGCCGCAGGTTTTGGCCCATAATGCTTCGGCCTCCACGATGGGACCTTCCCCGGCGAAGAGGTCGCCGGTGGGCGGAAGTTCGGTAAAATCCAGCTGGGCGGCGGCGGAGAGCTCGGAGAGGGGAAGTGGTTTTCCCTTGTGGCCGGGCATGTGCATCCGCAGGGGCTGGGTATCGGCAAAGGTACGCAGAGCAGTATAGAGTGGCGTAGACACAAAAAAACCCCCATTTTATGAAAGAGTGGAGAGTGAAGAGTGAAGAGTGGAGAGAAGGCGCCGGGCAAAGCCCGGCGCCGCAGCGACTATGCCGCGAGGAGGGAACTTTGAGTCTCTGCCCGCAGGTGTTTCCTTGTTCTTCTCTGTGGGCCCCGCCGCCCTCGGCGGGGCAATGGTGTACGGAGGGAAGTTCCGTGGATACTTACTCCTCGTCCAATTTGAGTACCGCCATGAACGCCTCGGTGGGCAGCTGGACCGAACCCAGGGAGCGCATCTTCTTTTTGCCCTCCTTCTGCTTTTCCAGCAGCTTCTTCTTGCGGGTGATGTCGCCGCCGTAACACTTGGCCAGCACGTCTTTCCGCATGGCCCGCACCGTTTCCCGGGCAATAACCTTGCCGCCGATGGCCGCCTGCACCGGCACCTCGAAGAGCTGGCGGGGAATGTTGTCCCGCAGCTTCTCACAGATGCGCCGGGCCCGCTTATAGGCCTTCTCCCGGTGGGCGATGAAGGACAGGGCGTCCACCTGATCGCCGTTGAGGAGCATGTCCACCTTCACCAGATCGCTGGTCCGGTAGCCCTCGATCTCATAGTCCAGAGAGGCATAGCCCTTGGTGTTGGCCTTGAGGGCGTCGAAGAAATCATAGATGATCTCGTTGAGGGGCATGGAGTAGTGGATCTCCACCAGATTGGTGTCCAGATACTGCATATCCTTGAACTCACCCCGGCGGTCCTGACACATGGGCATGATGTTGCCCACATAGTCGGGCGGGGTAATGATGGAAACCTTGGCGTAAGGCTCCCTGGCCTCTTCGATGATGGCAGGGTCGGGGTAGTTGTGGGGGTTATCCACATGGACCACGGCGCCGTCGGTCTTGGTGATCTCGTAGATGACGGAGGGCAGGGTGGTCACCAGATCCAGGTCGAATTCCCGCTCCAGACGCTCCTGGATGATCTCCATATGAAGCATACCCAAAAATCCGCAGCGGAAACCAAACCCCAGCGCCACGGAGGATTCCGGTTCAAAGGAGAGGGAGGCGTCGTTGAGCTGGAGCTTTTCCAGGGCGTCCCGCAGGTCGGGATACTTGGAGCCGTCCTCGGTATACACGCCGCAGTAGACCATGGGCTGGACCGGACGGTAACCGGGCAGGGCCTCGGCGGCGGGACGGTCGGCTTCGGTGATGGTGTCGCCCACCCGGGTATCCTTCACGTTTTTGATGGAGGCGGTGAAGTAACCCACCTCGCCGGCGGAGAGGGAGTCGGCCGGTTCCATGCCCAGCGGGCGGAGGTAGCCGCACTCAATGACCTCATAAGAAGCGCCGGAGGCCATCATCTTCACCTTCATACCGGTGCGCACCGTGCCCTCCATGACGCGGAAATAGACGATCACGCCCCGGTAGGCGTCATACTGGCTGTCGAAGATCAGCGCCTTGAGGGGAGCGTCCGGGTCGCCGGTGGGGGCGGGAATGTTGTGCACGATATCCTCCAGCACGTCCTGGATGTTGATGCCCATTTTGGCGGAGATCTCGGGGGCGTCCAGGGCGGGAAGGGCAAGCACGTCTTCAATCTCGTGCTTGACCCGCTGGGGATCGGCGGCGGGCAGGTCGATCTTATTCACCACCGGGCGGATCTCCAGATCGTGTTCCATGGCCAGATAGGTGTTGGCCAGGGTCTGGGCCTCGATGCCCTGGGCGGCGTCCACCACCAGAATGGCGCCCTCACAGGCCGCCAGAGAACGGGAGACCTCATAGTTGAAGTCCACGTGACCCGGGGTGTCGATGAGGTTGAGTTCGTACTCCTGGCCATCCAGGGCGTTATAGTTGAGCTTGACCGCGCGGGCCTTGATGGTAATGCCCCGCTCCCGCTCCAGATCCATGTTGTCCAGCAGCTGGGACTCCATCTCCCGCTGGGAGACGGCGTTGCACAGCTCGATCAGCCGGTCGGAGAGGGTGGATTTACCGTGGTCGATATGGGCGATGATGGAAAAGTTGCGGATTTTGCTCTGATCACGCATAAGTTCAAAACCTCCAAACAGGAAAGATCATTTCTGGGCGTTGCGCCGGGGATCAATGAGGTCATTGACCCGGGTGCCGGTGTGGTGGACGATCTGGAAAAGAGACTGGTACAGTCCGGGATAGTCCTTGGAAAGGGCGTCGTGATTCATGGGCGGGAAGGCGCCCTTTTCTTTCTTGTGCCGCTCCAGCGCCTCGATAAAGGTCACCCGGGAGGCGGTCATGTCCATGATGGTGACGCCGGCATTGAAGGCGGTGGGAGAGACGGCGAAAAAGTCCTCGTTCTCGGTGCCGCTGGCCCGGAACAGATAGCGAAAAATGTTGTAAATGGCAGTGGCCAGATATTCCGAGGCGGCTTTGGTGGCGCCTTTGGAACCGGTTTTGCTCAGCAGGTCAAAGAGAACGCCCAGAGAGTTGACCAGCAGCTTTTTGTTCAGGGTGGCCATGATGCTGCCGTGCAGCACATTGTCCTTTTCAGTGGAAGCGTCGTAGAGTTCGTCGGCGGAGACAATGGTGGAGCCGTCCTTGGTCAGCGTGCGCCCCAGAAGAAAGTCGGCCGAGACGTTGTAGTAATCACAGGCGCGGGTCACAAAGGCAAGACCCGGTTCCCGGACGCCGTTTTCATAATGAGACAGCAGCGCCTGGCTGATGCCCAGATCCTTGGCTGCCGCCCGCTGGGAAATGCCCTTTTCCTGGCGGAGGAGAGAAAGACAGCGTGAAAAGTCAGAGTGCATGATATTTATCCTCTCATGAACAAAAGTGGGTGGAAATAGCAGAAGCGCTCAACCATATAAGGCATATAAAGAAAAAATAAACCCAAAACAGTGAGTAATAGTATAATGGATTGAATACAAAAAGTAAAGAATCAAAATAGGAAAATATTCTGTTTTGGGACTGTAATTTTTGGTTTTTGTGATGTATAATGTTGTCTATGAACTATCATGCAGAAATGTGTGATTCAGACTTACCGAATTCATATTGGAGGCAAAATGACCATGTTTGGCAAACTCATCGACAAACTCAAGAAGCATCCCAAAAAGATCGTATTCACTGAGGGCACCGACCCCCGTATCCTGGAAGCCAGCGCCCGCCTGCTGGCCGGTACCTGGCTGACCCCCGTTCTGGTGGGCAACGAGGCCGAGGTCAAGCACGCCGCCGAAGAGGCCGGCTACAACATCCGCGGCGCCGAGATTGTCGATCCCGAGAACTATCCCGAGATGGACGAGATGGTCAAGACTATGGTGGAGCTGCGCAAGGGCAAGATGACCGAGGAGCAGTGCCGCGCTTACCTGAAGATGGGCAACTACTTCGGCACCATGCTGGTCAAGATGGGCAAGGCCGACGCTCTGCTGGGCGGCGCGACTTACTCCACCGCCGATACCGTCCGTCCCGCCCTCCAGCTCATCAAGACCAAGCCGGGCAACAAGATCGTCTCTTCCTGCTTCATCCTGGTCCGTCCCTCCGTCACCGGCGGCAACGACGTGCTGGCCATGGGCGACTGCGCCATCAACATCAAGCCCACCGAGGATGATCTGGTGGAAATCGCCATCGAGACCGCCAAGTGCGCCCGCATCTTCGGCGTGGATCCCCAGGTCGCCCTGCTGTCCTACTCCACCCTGGGTTCCGGCGCCGGCGAGGACGTGGACAAGATGCGCAACGCCACCGCCAAGATCCGCGCCGCCGCGCCCGAGCTGCCCGTGGAAGGCGAGCTCCAGTTCGACGCCGCCGTGTCTCCCCGTGTGGCCCAGACCAAGTGCCCCGACTCCAAGGTGGCCGGTCATGCCAACACCTTTATCTTCCCCGACATCAACGCCGGCAACATCGGCTATAAGATCGCCCAGCGTCTGGGCAACTTCGACGCCTACGGCCCCATCCTGCTGGGCCTGAACGCCCCCATCAACGACCTGTCCCGCGGCTGCAACGCCCAGGAGGTCTACTCCATGGCCATCATCACCGCCGCTCTGGTGGATATGTAAGCCATTCTTCCCACAAAACAAAGACCGGGCGCACCAAAAGAGCGTTTCGCTCTCCGGTGCGCCCGGTTTTATTTATGTCCCAAATTCGTGGGTCGTGGGCCGTCTCCCACCGACCTTCCGTGGGCCCCGCCGCCCTCGGCGGGGCAATTGTGCGTCATTCCCGCTCCCGTTTGAGCTTTTTCAGGTATTTCATCTTTTTGTGGCGGTACCACACGCAGTTAAAGACATTGCCCAGAATGATGATATTGCCACAGAGGTAAAGCCACACCAGCAAAATGATGACGGAGGCCAGGGACCCGTAAATGAGGGAATAGCGGGAAGAGAGGCCGATGAACCAGGAAAAGAGGACGGAAGCGCCCACCATGGCTGCCGAGGCCAGCACCGCGCCGGTCAGAATGGGAGGACGGGGCTTCCCCCGGGGGGCGGCCATGCGGTAGACCAGCAGGACAAAGAGAAGCAGCAGACAGAAAAAGAGTAAAAACCGCATCCACTGCCATTCCCAGGGGAGAGAAAGAGATTCCAGGTTAAAAAAGTCGGTGAGCAGATGAAAGAGCCACTCGCCGGTGAGCAAAACCACGATGGAGAGATAAATGGTGGCCAGGAGCAGCACCGAAAAGGCCACGCTGGCGATGATCTGAAAGATCCCCTGATAGCTCTGTCGCCCATAGAGATCTTCCATGATGGTCATCAGCCCCCGGAAGGCCGCAGAGCCGGAAAAGAGCACCATCATCACGCCGCCGATGAGCAGGGCGCTGGATTGGTTCCTTGCGATGTAGTCCAGATATTCGGCCAACACCGCCATGCTCTCATCGGGGAGAAAGGGGGCGGTG
>DXGA01000103.1 GCA_019114165.1 Candidatus Flavonifractor merdipullorum
GAATGTTCCAAATCCTGAATAACTCTCCACCACAACATAATCATTAAATCTGGTTGAATCCTCTAGCAGCCCATACCTTTCAATTGGCAAGATTTTTATTCTACATATAATTTACCATATTACACCTATAAAGTCAATAAAAATTATTTAATGCAAAAATTTTCACCAAATCTATAAATTTTTATCGATTTTATCCGCCGAAGAGGACCAGGAGCAGACCATAGACCACGCTGGCGCTGATGCCGTAGACCAGCACGGGGCCGGCGATGGTGAAGAGCTTTGCGCCCACGCCGGTGATGAGTCCCTCGCTGCGGAACTCCAGGGCGGGGGAGACCATGGCGTTGGCAAAGCCGGTGATGGGGACCAGGGTGCCGGCGCCGGCGTGCTTGGCCAGGTTGTCGAAGCAGCCCAGGCCGGTACACAGGGCGGCGGCAAAGATGAGGCTTACCGACACGCAGGCCGAGGCGTCATCCATGGAAAGGCCCCAGAGGGTATAGAGACGGCGGAGGGCCTGCCCCGCGGTACAGATGGCGCCGCCCACCAGAAAGGCCCACAGGCAGTCTTTGAGCAGGGGGGAGGGTTTTGATTTGGCCCGGACGTAAGCGTTATAGGCGTCGTTGTTCATATCCATGATGGGTTCACACTCCTTTGACGGTAGTGTGTCCAGGGAATGGGAATCCTATACGGAGGCGTTTTTGGTCGCAGGCGGGGGAAACAGGCGGGAAGCGGTCGGAAATTGCGATGGTTTTTTCTTTCCAAACAGGACACAATCCCATATAATGTACTTATAAGGGACTGGAAAAGGAGGCAAAGGACAAAAATGAGGGAACTGTACGTTGGACAGTGCGACCAGACAGATGAGAAAGGAGGACAGCACTGCTTCAACTACTACATTCTGATCGACGAGATAGCGTACGCCGGGGACTTGGTGTGTGAGAACTACGGCGTAAAGATCTCCGTCCCCGGCGGCGAGAGCGCCAGCGTACCTGATGTCACCCTCAGTGCCGGGCGCATAGAGGCGCTTGCGGCGCTTCTGCTGCGCAACTGCGTGACGCCGTCCACACTGCGCGATGTGGTGGAGGACTGGCTTTGACCGCCGCTCCACAGGCGCAGAAAACAACCATACAGATGCTTTTCGGAGACCGCTTCGGGCAGGTCTCCCATTTTTTATCGTCTCACCTCTGACAAGGTTGACAGTGTAGGGGAAAGCGCGTAAAATGTCAACGTATGCGCGGACGAAGGTCCGCCATTGATTTCAGAGGAGGATGTTTTGTGAAGGAGAGAGAAACCTTTGCATCCCGTCTGGGCTTTGTGCTCATTTCGGCGGGATGCGCCATCGGCCTGGGCAACGTCTGGCGCTTTCCCTACATTGTGGGACAGTACGGCGGCGCGGCCTTTGTGCTGATCTATCTTGTGTTCCTGGTGATCATGGGTCTGCCCATCATGGCGATGGAGTTCGCCGTGGGCCGTGCCAGCCGGAAGAGCGTTCTGGCCTCCTTTCAGGAGCTGGAGCCCAAGGGCAGCAAGTGGCATGTTTACGGCTGGTTCGGCATGGCGGGCAACTACCTGCTCATGATGTTCTACACCACCATCGCCGGATGGCTGCTGCTCTATTTCCTGAAAATGGCCAAGGGCGATTTTGTGGGTATGACCTCTGGCCAGGTGACCGACGCCTATCAGAATCTGGTGGGCAATGATCCGGTGATCCAGCTGGTGTTTATGGCCATTGTGGTCTTGCTGGGCATGGCCATTTGCAGCCGCGGTCTTCAGAACGGCGTGGAGAAGGTCAACAAGATCATGATGCTCTGCCTGCTGGCGCTGCTGGTGGTGCTGGCCATCCGGGCGGTGACGCTGGAAGGCGCGGCAGAGGGCCTGAAGTTCTATCTGGTCCCCAACTTTGACAACCTTATGTATGACGCGGAGGGTAATTTCCGCCTGGGTGAGGCGATCTATGCCGCCATGGGTCAGGCCTTCTTTACCCTGAGTCTGGGCATTGGCGCCATGGCCATTTTCGGCAGCTACATCGGCAAGGAACGCCGGCTCTTCGGCGAGACCATCAACGTGGGCGTGCTGGATACCTGTGTGGCCTTTGTGTCCGGTCTGATCATCTTCCCCTCCGCCTTTGCCTTTGACATCAGCCCCGATGCCGGTCCCAATCTGATTTTTGTGACGCTGCCCAACGTGTTCAATGAGATGCCGGGCGGACGGCTGTGGGGCGCGCTGTTCTTTGTGTTTTTGTTCTTTGCGGCCCTGTCCACGGTGACGGCGGTCTTTGAGAACATTCTGGCCTGCTGGATGGACCGGTGGAACATCTCCCGCAGCAAGGCGGTTCTGGCCAATCTGATCCTCATTTTCCTGCTGAGCCTGCCCTGCCTGCTGGGCAACAACCTGTGGTCCGGGGTGAAGATCCTGGGCATGGGCATCATGGACTTTGAGGACTTCCTGGTGAGCAACAACCTGCTGCCCCTGGGCTCCATGGTTTACCTGCTGTTCTGCTGTCTGCCTGCCCGGTACGGCTGGGGGTATCAGAACTTCCTGGCCGAGGCCAATCAGGGCCAGGGCGTGCGTTTCCCCGCCCCGCTGCGCTGGTACTACACCATCCTGCTGCCCCTCATCGTGCTGATCATCTTTGTGATGGGCTACATCGAGAAATTCTTCTGATTTGTTCTGCTGGAGACAAAAATCGCCCCCGGACCAGAAACGGTCCGGGGGCGTCTGCATTTGACGGAAAAAGATGGGTCAGCGTCTGGGAGAGCGGACCCCGGAGCCATTGCAGCCGGAGCAGATCCGCTCTCCGGTACCGCCGCAGTAGGTACAGCTCTGGGGGGTTTCCATGCCCAGGACATAGATGGACTGGCCCTGTCCGGTGCCCCGGCAATAGGGGCAGGTCACCATACCGTCGCCGCCGCAGACCGCGCAGGATACCTCAGGCAATTCATTTACATCCGTCTCGCCCACGGGAGTAGAAGTGTTGGAGGAGCTGGTATAGGAATTGATGGTGCGAAGATGATTTCCCTGGGTGTCCATCACATACAGTTCGGCGTATTTGTAGCCGATGGTGGCGGTGGGCGTTCCGGCGCCTCTGCTCTCCGCTCTGAGTGCGACCACCCACTGGCCGTCGTTGGCAATATAGTAATAGTGACTGCCGGACAGCAGGGTCTCGGTTATGCTGGTCTGGGTATTGGTGCGGTACACGCTGGAGCCGTTACTGCCGTAAGTCCATTCGCCGGTCTTGGGGATGGAGAGGTCGGAAACACGATCAAACTCCGCTTGGGAGATCTCCGAGAGGGCGAGAGTGTCCAGATCAATCTGATAGTATTCGCGGAAGGGGACCGAGCTGCTGGAGCCGGTATCTGTACAGCTGGAAAAACCCAGGTTAAAGTAGGCGTTGTCCTGGTCGAATTTGGCGGAGACATTAGAGAACCTACGGGTATAGCTGCTGTCCTTAAGTCCAATCTGAGTCACTGTGCCGGTGAGATTCAGAAGATCCCGGCAAGTACCGGTATTAACGTCAATGGCGCGGATTTTACAGCTGGAGTCCCCGCTGAGCAGGGGAGAGAAGCTCTCCACCACAAAGAGATAGTTCCGCCAGAGTGCAAATTGGCTGCCCTTTTCAGCAATGAGGCCGCTGGCCTCCGGGCGGGTATAGATGGCCTGAGCGGCGCCTGTGGTGAGGTCCAGCTGGTAGGCCATTTGGGTCTTGCCGTCAGAGCCGATGATGACCATATTCTGGCCGCAGATGGAAAAGTCAGAAATCTGACTCAGACGGGCAAAGACGGTTTCCCGTGCGCCGCTGGCCATGTCGATGGCGGTCACGGTCTGGTTGCTTTTGTTGATGTAGTAGATTTTATTTCCGCTTACCACGATACCTGCGGGGGTGCCGCCGGCGGCATAGGTCCTGGTGGTTTCGCCGTCATAGGCGTAAATATAGGGCTGATAGATAAAGGCGTAATAAAATACACCGTTGTGGAAATAGCCGTTTGTGGCGGCGTTGGAGCCACGGACCCACCGGGTGGAGGAGATGGTCACCTGCTGGGCGGTCCCGTCCCACTGAACATCGCAGTCAAAGGCCTCAGAGACAGCCCGGACGGGGACCAACGTGCGGCCATTGAGAGCGATGGGCGTCTGATCCAGCTTGAAATACTCCTGAACGCCGTTGACATCCCTGGCAAAGTGACTGTTGCCAAGGGCCATCACGACCAAAGTATCGCCCTTTTGGGCGGCTACTGTCTGGGTGTCCTGATACCACTCCACCTGAGCGCCCAGGGCCTCAAAGATAGCCCGGACGGGCACTAGAACGCGCCCATTCATGGACACCGGCGGCTGGTCAAAGGTGAGACGCTGGCCGTCCAGATAGACCGAGATCTCCCCGCTGCTGGCTGCGGCGGCAGGCAGTGAAAAGAGACTCAGCGAAAGGGAGAGGGAGAGTAACAGGGACAGGCAGGATTTGAGCGTCCGCTTCTTCATGTGTATA
>DXGA01000104.1 GCA_019114165.1 Candidatus Flavonifractor merdipullorum
ACCCACTGCTTAGAAGGCAGTTGCTCTATCCACCTGAGCTACAGGCGCGTATGGAGCGGGTGATGGGAATCGAACCCACGCGACCAGCTTGGAAGGCTGGGATTCTACCATTGAACTACACCCGCATGGGCTGCGTACGTCTTACCGATGTCAGCTTGGTTAGTATAGCACGGCACGATAGAGATGTCAACTGTTTTTTGCAAAAAAATCAAAAAAATTTCCGACGGCACAGAAACGGGGGTTGGCCGTCCTGATGCCGCCGGAAAAGCGGGAAGTTTAATTTTGGGCTGGGCTGTCCAGCGGGTCCACCACGGTATGGAAAATATGGCGGAGGAAGAAGATACAAAGGAACAGGGCCACCACTTCCGCGATGGGGAAGGACCACCAGACCAGTTCCAGCCGGCCGGACAGGGAGAGCAGCCAGGCGGCGGGGAGGAGCACCACCAGCTGACGGATGATGGACACCACCATGCTCAAAAATCCATTGCCCAGCGCCTGGAAGGTGGAGGAGGCGATCACACTGAAGCCGGCCATAAGGAAGCTCAGGCTGATGATACGCAGAGCGGGAACGCCGATCTCCAGCATATAGTCGGAAGCCTTGAAGAGACGCAGGATGGGCGCGGAGAAGAGCTGGATCACGATCAGGCCCACCACCATGATGGCCATGGCAAAGACGATGCAGATGCGCACCGTGTCTTTGAGCCGCTTTGTCTTCCGCGCGCCGTAGTTGTAGGCCACGATGGGTACCATGCCGTTGTTGAGGCCGAAGACAGGCATAAAGACGAAGCTCTGTACCTTAATGTAGATGCCCAGTACGGCCGTGGCGGTGGAGGAAAAGGCGATGAGGATCTGGTTCATGCCGAAGGTCATCACCGAGCTGATGGAGTTCATGATAATGGAGGGGACGCCCACGGCGTAGATCTGACGGATGATATGGCCGTCGGGGCGGAAATGGCGGAGAGAGGGCTGGATGTCATGGTTCATCCGGGCGTTGAGATAGACAGCCAGAATGGAGGACATGATCTGTCCGATGACGGTGGCGGCGGCGGCGCCGGCTACCCCCATTTCGGGGAAGGGACCGATGCCGAAGATGAGGACAGGGTCCAGAATAATATTGATGATGGCGCCCAGTCCCTGGGTGAACATGGTCTGGATGGTCCGTCCGGTGGCCTGGAGGAGACGCTCCATGGTGATTTCCAGGAAGATGCCGAAGGAAAGGGTGGAGCAGATGGTGAGGTAGATGGTGCCCGACTCAATGATGACGCTGCTGTCGGTCTGGAAGGTGAAGTAGACCCGGGAGACGGTAAAGCCCAGCACCAGGAAGACCAGATAGCTCAGAGCGGTCAGAAAGAGGGCGTTTTCGGCGGTGCGGTTGGCCACATCGAAATTCTTTTCGCCCAGACTGCGGGAGAGCAGGGCGTTGACGCCGACGGCGGTACCCACTGCCACGGCGATCATCAGGTTCTGATAGGGGAAGGCCAGAGAGACAGCGGTCAGGGCGTCCTCGCTGATCTGGGCCACAAAGATACTGTCCACTACATTGTAAAGGGCCTGGATGAGCATGGAGACCATGATGGGCAGCGACATGGAGAGGACCAGTCGTCCGACGGGCATTGTCCCCATTTTGTTTTCGGGGATCGCTTGTGACATGATAAAAATAACCTCCTCATAAATAGGGGCTGCGGCGGGCCCGCAGCCAAGACAGTTGTAGTCTATACATTGTAACGGAATCGATGCCCTTCGTCAATTCTTGTCTGAACGTTATTTTCAGAAATGGACGGATACCGGGGCTGGAGAATAGGATGGGCATAGAGGGCGTCATGGAGCCCTCTGAGCCCAAAGGAGGAACTGCGCATTATGGAGCATGTGACAAGTCTGCCGGAGCTTCCGGTGGGAGAATGGGCACGGGTAGACCGGGTGTCCGCGCCTCCTGCCATGGCCCGGCGGCTGATGGAATTGGGACTGATCCCCGGCACAAGGGTGTGCCGCGTGGCGGTCAGTCCGGCGGGGGACCCGTCGGCCTATCTGATCCGCGGGGCAGTCATCGCCCTGCGGCGGCGGGACGCGGCGGGGATCACCCTGCTGCCTGACGGAGAGGAGGAAGAGGTATGGCGGCCCAACAACCAATGATCGTATTGGCAGGCAATCCCAATGTGGGCAAGTCTACCTTATTCAATCGTCTGACCGGGCTGCGCCAGCACACGGGGAACTGGCCCGGCAAAACGGTGGCCACAGCCAGCGGGCGGTGTACCATGGGGGGAAGGAACTGGACGGTCACCGACCTGCCGGGGACCTACTCGCTGATGGCCCGCTCGGCGGAAGAGGAAGTGGCCCGGGATTTTCTGCTCTTTGGCGGGAGCGACGCGGCGGTGGCGGTGTGCGACGCCACCTGTCTGGAGCGGGGGCTGAGTCTGGCCCTTCAGATCATGGAACTCCAGCCCCGGACGGTGGTGTGCGTCAACCTGATGGACGAAGCCAGACGGCGGGGCATTACCGTGGATGTGGAGGAGCTGTCCCGCAGGCTGGGGGTGCCGGTGGTGGGCACCGACGCCGGACATGGAAAGGGGTTCGCGGAGCTGCTGGAGGCGGTGGATGAGGTGCTGAGGCAAAAGCCCAAAGCGGCCCAGATCAAATATCTCCCGCCCATAGAGGCGGCCATCCAAAAAGTAATGGAGGTACTGCCGGAAGAAACGGCGGGGATACCGTCCCGCTGGCTGGCGGTGCGGCTTCTGGAGGGAGACGGACCGTGGGAAGAACTGAAAAAACGGCTTGGCCGGGACATACGGGAGGAAGAAACGGTAGTCCAAGGGGTAAGAGAAGGGAAAAAGCTGCTGGCGGCGGCGGGGGTGGAAGGGACGCTTTTGTCGGAGCGTCTGGTATCCTGCCTGGTGTGGCAGGGGGAGGATCTGGCCTACGGCGTAGGAAAGGGGCCGGCAGGCGGAGCGTCGGGGCACGGGGACCGGCTGCTCACCAGTCGTTTGGTGGGGATACCGCTGATGCTTCTGACGCTGGCGCTGGTGCTGTGGCTTACGTTGTGGGGGGCCAATTTCCTGTCCGGGTGGCTGACAGCCGGGCTGTTCTGGATCGAAGACCGGCTGACCGACCTCTTTACCGCCCTGCACGCCCCGTGGTGGCTCCACGGCGCGCTGGTGCTGGGGGCCTACCGGACTCTGGCCTGGGTGGTGGGGGTGATGCTCCCGCCGATGGCCATTTTCTTTCCCCTGTTCACCTTGCTGGAAGATCTGGGATACTTACCACGGGTGGCCTTTTTGCTGGATCACGCCTTTCAGAAGGCCCACGCCTGCGGCAAACAGTCGTTAACACTGTGTATGGGCCTCGGGTGCAACGCGGCCGGTGTGGTGGGGTGCCGCATCATCGACTCCCCCCGGGAACGGCTCATCGCCCTGCTGACCAACAGTTTTATGCCCTGCAACGGGCGCTTGCCCACCTTGATCGCCCTCATCACCATGTTTTTTGTGGGCAGCGGGGGAAGCGTGCAAGCGGCGCTTTTGCTGACGGGTGTGATTTTGCTGGCGGTGGGGATGACCTTTGCCGTGTCCCGGCTGCTGTCGGCCACGGTGCTCCGTGGGGAACCCTCCGCCTTTACTCTGGAGCTGCCCCCCTATCGCCGGCCCAGACTGGGTCAGATCCTGGTGCGGTCGGTGCTGGACCGGACCCTCTTTGTGCTGGGCCGGGCGGCGGTGGTGGCCGCGCCGGCGGGGCTGGTACTGTGGCTGTGCGCCAACCTGCACATCCAGGGAGAGACTCTTTTGTTCTGGTGTACCGCCGCGCTGGACCCCATTGGCCGCTTCCTGGGGATGGACGGCGTGATTTTGACCGCCTTTTTGCTGGCCCTGCCCGCCAATGAGATCATGCTGCCCATTGTGCTTATGGCCTATCTCTCAGGCGGGAGCCTGACGGAGATCGGCAGCTTGACGGTCTTTCACGACCAGCTGACCGCCCAGGGCTGGACGGGACTGACGGCGGTGTGTACCATTTTATTCTGCCTTTTCCATTGGCCCTGCTCCACCACCTGCCTCACCATGGCCAAGGAGACGGGGAGCGTCAAATGGACGGGATTGGGAGTGCTGCTTCCCACGGCGGTAGGAGTGGCGCTCTGCGCAGTCACGGCGGCGGCGGGCCGGGCGTTGGGGTTGGGGTAAAGATTTCATTCCTCCAAAAGAAGCGCTCAGGACACCGGAGAAGGGGTCCTGAGCGCTCTTTCATCGGTTCAATTATCATTCCGGCGGACGCTGGTGCGCCAGCCGAAGAGCCGTCCGGGCAGGGAGTAGGCCACCAGAATACCCAGCGCGATGGCGCCGGCCAGCTTTAAGGTCTCGGCCCCGGCGGCGGAGGCCTGGACGCTCAGGTCCATAAAGACATAGTAAGCGGTGTTGTAGATGGCCGCGCCGGGAACCAGGGTAAAGATGCCGCTGACCAGAAAGACCAGGGTAGGGGTGCGGCGCAGCGTGGAAAACCAGCGGGAGCAGGCCGAGAGGGTGAGGGTGGCCAAAAAGGTGGCCAGGATGTCGGATCCCCACCAGTACTGGGTCAGCCGGTAGACCAGCCAGCCCACCGCGCCCACCAACGCACAGAAGGGAAAATGCCGGGGGTTGACCCGGAAGAGCACCGAGAAGGCCACCGTGCCGATGGCGGCGGCCAGCAGTTCCAGAAGAAGGGTGACGGGATTCACAGGGCCACACCTCCCCAGAAGGTATTCCATGTGATCATGACGCAGCCCACCCCGATGGCGATACATCCGGCGGTGAGGACGGCGTCGGTCAGGCGGACCAGACCGGCCAGGTAGTCATTTTCCATAAAGTTGCGTACCGAAATAGCCAGCGGTACGCCGGGGACCAGGGGGAAGATGGCGCCGATGATCATGCGGTCCAGATGGGGCCCCAGGCCCAGCTGGAAGGCGGCGCAGCAAAGGAGGGTCACCACAGCGCTGGAGAGGATGTTGGACATGACCCGGCCGATGTGGAAGGGCTGACAGAAAAAGAGGAGGAAGACGTAGAGGAGCAGCCCGGCGCACAGGGCCACGGCGCAATCCTTCCAGATGCCGCCGAAGAGGAAACAGAAGGAGGCGCTGCCCACCCCGGAGGCCAGAATCTGGAGCAGCGGTCCGGGGCCGGAAAGGGCGCGGATGCGCGTCAATTCTTCTCTGGCCTGTTGGGCGTCCACCTTACCGGCCTCGATGCGGCGGGAGAGGTCGTTCATCGCCTCCACCCGGTCCAGCTGGATGGGGGAAAGAGGGATGTGCCGTACCTGGCAGGAGTGGTGGACACCATCCACCACCGCCGAGACAAAAATACCGTTGGCAATGGTAAAGACGCTGCACTCGCTCAGTCCGAACCGCCGGGCGGCGCAGTCCATAATGGCGTTGGTGCGGAAAATCTCTCCTCCGGCGGAAAGCATGGTCTCGCCCAGCTGGAGCACCAGATCAAAGGTCTCCTTTTCGGTCACGGCAGCCATCTCCTTTTATCCTTTTATGTATAGGTGTCGTCAGACTACCTTACTGGAAAGGCGCGGGTTTGTCAAGAGACAAGAGAAAGCCCTTCCCTGTGTGCTCCGAGGGGTCGCCCTCGCGGATACGCATGGTGCGGCGGATCTCCTTGGGGATGACGATGCGGCCGAGATCGTCGATGCGGCGTACAATGCCAGTTGCTTTCATATCACGATTCCTCCCGCGATTTTTGGTAGACAGAGGTTAGTATCCGCAAGATTTGGTGGCGTATGCAGTTTTTTTATTGGATTTGTCTGGAAAGAGCGCGTTCAAAAAGCAATGGGAAAGCCTTGACGCTCTTTGTCCTTCGTGGGATAATAATGCGATAACCTGAATATGGGAAGAAGGATGAATCAACCATGACACAGCTGCTGCTTCGCATTTTCGTGAAAGACTACCAGCAGACCAAAGACCCCCAGGTACGCCAGCGCTACGGCCTTTTGTCGGGCATCACAGGGATTATACTCAACCTGCTGCTCTCCGGCGGAAAGTTTTTGGCCGGTACCCTCAGCGGCTCCATCTCCATCACCGCCGACGCCTTCAACAACCTGACCGACGCGGGCTCGTCGGTGGTGACGCTGGTGGGCTTCCGTCTGGCGGGCCAGAAGGCCGACGACGACCACCCCTTCGGTCACGGACGGATGGAATATCTGGCCGGGCTGCTCATCTCGGTCATCATTTTGCTGGTGGGCTTTGAACTGGGCAAGAGCTCCATTGAACAGATTTTTCATCCCGAGCCGGTGGTATTCTCCTGGGTGTCGGTGGGGGTGCTGATCGCCTCCATCGCCGTCAAGCTGTGGATGAGTCTCTTTAACCGCAATCTTTCCAAGCGCATCGACTCGGCCGCCATGGCCGCCACCGCCGCCGATTCCCTCTCCGACGTAGCCGCCACCTCGGCGGTGCTGCTGGGCACCGTCGTGGGCACCCTCACCGACCTGTCCATCGACGGCTGGGTGGGCCTGCTGGTGTCCATTTTCATCCTGCGGGCCGGTCTGGGGGCTGCCAAGGATACCATTGACCCCCTGCTGGGCAAGAGCGCCGACCCGGAGCTGGTGCGGGAGATCGAAAAGACCGTTCTCTCCCACCGGGAGGTGGTGGGCATCCACGATCTGGTGATCCACGATTACGGCCCCGGCCGGGCTATGATGTCCTTCCACGCCGAGGTGCCCATGTCGGCCGATATCATGGAGGCCCATGACGCCATTGACCACATCGAGCGGGAATTGAAGGCGAAGTATCACATTTTAACCTCCATCCACATGGACCCCATCGCCACCGATGACGAAAGGGTCAACGAGATGCGGAACCAGGTGACCGCCTTGGTGAAGGGGATCGATTCCTCTCTTACCATCCACGACTTCCGTATGACCGAAGGACCGGACCACATGAATCTGATTTTTGACGTGGTGGCCCCCCATCGCTTTGTCCTGAGCGATGAGCAGCTGGTGGAGACCATCCAGCAGAAGGTCAGGGAGATGGGGGAGCGCTATTACGCGGTGCTCCAGGTGGATCACGCCTTTGTGGAGTCCTGATTTTAACAAAAAATTCACCCAATGGCGGGGAAAATGCGCTACACTGGACATAAACGGATGGTGTGACCGTCCGGGCAAAGGAGGATGACCATGGCACGCAAGGTGTTGATTGTAGAAGACGAAACCAATATTGCCGAGCTGCTCCATCTCTATCTGGAGAAGGAGGGGTTTGAAACGGCGGTGGCCCCCGACGGCGGAAAGGGTGTGGAGCTGTTCCGCTCCTTCCAGCCGGATCTGGTATTGCTGGATATCATGCTGCCGGTAATGGACGGCTGGTCGGTGCTCAAGAAGATCAGAGAGAATGACCGCACGCCGGTCATCATGCTCACCGCCAAGGGCGAGACCGACGACAAGGTAAACGGTCTGGAGATGGGGGCTGACGACTACATCGTCAAGCCCTTTGAGATGAAAGAGGTGCTGGCCCGTATCCACGCGGTGCTCCGCCGGTTCGGCGAGGAGGAGAGCGGCGAAAAGAAGCTGAGCTTTGACAAGCTGGTCATCAATCTGGACTCCTACGAGCTGTTGGTGGACGGCAAGCGGGTGGATACGCCCCCCAAGGAGCTGGAGCTTTTGTTCCATCTGGCCTCCGCCCCCAACCGGGTCTTTACCCGCAACCAGCTGTTGGACGAGGTATGGGGCTTTGACTACTTCGGCGACTCCCGGACGGTGGACGTCCACATCAAGCGGCTGAGAGAGAAGCTGGAGGGCGTGAGCGAGCAGTGGTGTCTCAAGACCGTGTGGGGCGTGGGCTACAAGTTCGAGGTCAACGCCGCCAACGGATGACGGGGAAAGGAGGGCAGGCATGAAAAGCCTTTACGGACGGGAATTTACCATTATGGCAGGGGTGATCCTGCTCTCTTTTGCCCTGCTGGCCGGCGCCTTTGTGACGCTGACCTATCAATACACCATGCAGGAAAAGCGGGACGCCATGCAGCGCACCGCCGATATCATTGCCGATTTTACCGGCGCCATGCAGAATGAGAGCGTCAGCCTGCTGGACAGCGGCTATCAGGCCTATGTGGTGGCCATTTCCAACGTGTCCGACGCCTATGTGCTCATCTGCGACGACGAAGGACAGGTGGTGCTCACCTCCAAGGGCGCGCTGCAAAGCAACGTGAAGCAGCCGTCCATCCCCAGGTCGGTGGCCCAGGAGGTGCAGCGCAGCGGCAGTTACAGCGGCATCACCAGTCTGGACGGACTCTTTCCCGAAAAACGCTATACCGCCGGGCAGAGCATCACGGTGCGTAATTTGCTGGGTATGGAGAGCAGCCAGGGCATGGTGTTCGTGGCGGCCAATATGTCCAGCGTGACCAGCCTCTGGCAGGACCTTTCCACCATTTTCTTCATGACGGCGGCGGCGGTGCTGTGCGTGGCCTTTCTCACCAGCTCGGTGACCTCCCGCCACCAGACCAAGCCTCTCAAGGAGATCGCCAACACCGCCCGTCGGTTCGGACACGGAGAATTTGACGCCCGGGTCACCGGCTACGAGCACCGGAAGGACGAGGTGGGCGAGCTGGCCGAGGCCTTCAACGCCATGGCCGATTCCATCGCCCAGTCGGAGCAGAAGCGCAGCGAGTTTATCGCCAACGTCTCCCACGAGCTGAAAACACCCATGACCACCATCGCCGGCTTTGCCGACGGCATTCTGGACGGCACCATCCCGCCGGAGCGGGAGCGGGACTATCTGAAAACCATCTCCTCCGAGACCCGGCGGCTGTCCCGTCTGGTGCGGCGGATGCTGGATCTGTCCCGGCTCCAGTCCAGCGAGAACGTGACGGCCCAGGAACCCTTTGACGCGGCGGAAGTGATGCTGCGGGTGCTGGTGAGTCTGGAGACCAAGATCAACGCCCGCCATCTGGATGTGGACGCCCAGCTGCCCGACGGGGCGGTCATGGTGTGGGGCGACCCGGACGCCATCACCCAGGTGTGCTATAACCTGCTGGACAACGCCATCAAATTCTCCGACGAGGGCACCACCATGGGCATCAGCATCACCTCCAAGGGGGGCAAGGCCTATGTGTCGGTGCGCAACCACGGCAAAACCATCCCGGCGGAGGAATTGCCGCTGCTCTTTGACCGGTTCCACAAGGCCGACTACTCCCGCAGCGCTGACCGGGACGGCGTGGGCCTGGGCCTTTATATCGTCAAAACCATTCTGGGCAACCACAAGGAGAACATCACCGTGACCAGCAGCGACGGCGTCACCGAGTTCACCTTTACTCTGACGCTGGCATAAGGGCCGCGTCTCAACAGGAGGACCCGTATGCACAATTATTACTATGACCGCCCCGGCGGAAAGGGGAGATGTGTGCCCCCGCCCACCGACTGCCCGCCCATTTGCCTGACGCCGCCCCGGCAGCTAACCCCCAGGGAGCAGCGGGCCAGGTTCCGGGCCTGGAAGAAAAGCCAGCGGAAGGGCTGGAAGAAGGTGGTCTTCTTTGCGGTGACCCTGAGCCTGCTGCTCATCTGTGTGGGGGTTGGGGCCGGCCTTCATTTACTGTCCTACTTTGCGCCGCCGGAGGAGGGGACGCCCTGGACGGAGTGGACGCCGGAAGAGGTCACCTATCCCACCACAGTGGAGCGGGCTCCGGTGGGCACCGGCGTCACGCTGGAGCTGTCCGCCTTGCCGGAGGGAGAAGCGCCGGGGTATCAGGAGATCTATGACAAATGCCTGCCTTCGGTGGTGAGCATCGAGGCCACCGGTATGGGCGGCATTGGAGAAGGCAGCGGCATCATCATGACCTCCGACGGCTACATCCTCACCAATAACCATGTGATTGAAGGGAGCAGCTGGGTGGAAGTGGTGCTGCTGGACGGCTCCGAGCGCCGCTACGACGCCAAGCTGGTGGGAAGAGACAGCCAGAGCGACCTGGCGGTGCTGAAGGTGGAGGCGGAAGGACTGACACCGGCGGAGTTCGGCGACTCCTCCCTGGTGGAGGTGGGCGACCCGGCTCTGGCGCTGGGCAACCCCCTGGGCGCCCAGTTTGCCGGCTCCATGACCGACGGCATGATCTCCTTCCGGGACCGGGGGGTCACGGTGGACGGTTACGAGATGGAACTGCTCCAGACCACCGCCGCCCTCAACTCGGGCAACTCGGGCGGCGCACTCCTCAACGCCTACGGACAGGTCATCGGAGTCACCACCCTGAAAATGATGTCCGAATCGGACACCATCGAAGGTCTGGGCTTTGCCATCCCCACCCGTACGGTGAAGGAAGTGGCGGATACCCTCATTGCCACCGGCCACATCGGCGGACGGCCCACCATCGGCATCACGGGACGGGCTCTCAACGGTCAGGAGTGCAGCCAGGCGGGGATTCCCGGCGGCGTCCTGGTGGTGACGGTGGAGGAACAGTCGGACGCCTGGAAACAGGGCCTGCGTCCCGGCGATATCATCACCCAGGTCAACGGGACCTTTGTGGCCTCGGTGGAGGACATCAACGAGATCAAGGAACCGCTGGGCGCGGGGGATGCCCTGGACCTGACCATCCGTCGGGACGGTTCCCAGCGGAATATGACCATTACCCTGGTGGAGCAATACATGCTGGACCCATAAAGCATAAAAAAGGAGCGGTCCCAAAGCGGGACCGCCCAAACGATAGAGAGAAATGGGATGTGGGGCCAGAGGGAAGGGCCCCGTGTCAGCGTACCAAGATACGACTGGTTGAGCTGCAAGAATAGATTACATGATTTTCCAGAGAATGTCAAACAAAAGTTTTGTCGAAAGCGAGCGGATCAGATGCTGATTATCAACGGAACGGTGCATCCCATGGATGGACCGGTGATTCCCCATGGCTATGTGGAGCTGGAAGGGGAGAAGATCGCCCGGGTGGGCGCGATGGAGGAGCTGAAGGACACCGGAAAGGGAGAAGTGCTGGACGCGGAAGGGGGACATATCGTCCCCGGCTTTGTGGACGCCCACTGCCACCTGGGCCTCTTCGGCGACGGCCTGGGGTTTGAGGCGGACGACGGCAACGAGTCCACCGACCCCTGCACCCCCCATCTGCGGGCCATTGACGGGGTGAACATCCAGGACCGCTGTTTCCAGGAGGCCCGGGAGGGGGGCGTGACCACGGTGCTCACCGGTCCGGGCAGCGCCAACCCCATCGCCGGACAGTTCGCGGCCATCAAAACCGACGGCCGCTGGGTGGACGAGGCGGTTGTGAAAGCTCCGGTGGCCATGAAATTCGCCCTGGGCGAGAATCCCAAGACGGTGTATAACGACCGCAAGGAGACGCCGGTGACCCGTATGGCCACGGCGGCCATCATCCGGGAGAATCTGGCCAAGGCGGTGGAGTACCGGGACAAGCAGGACAAGGCCATGGAGGACCCGGATACCGAGCAGCCGGAACTGGATATGAAGCTGGAAGCCCTGACGGATGTGGTGTCGGGGACCTTGCCCGCCCACTTCCATGCCCACCGGGCGGACGATATCGCCACGGCGGTGCGCATTGGCCGGGAGTTCGGGCTGCACTATGTGATCGTCCACGGGACGGAGGCCTACCGGGTGGCGGATCTGCTGGCCCAGGCCGGGGTGGGGGTCATCACCGGACCCTGCATGGGCGACCGGAGCAAGCCGGAGCTGGTGAATATGACCCAGGAAAATCCGGTGCTTCTGTCCCGGGCAGGGGTGAAGGTGGCCATCTGCACCGACCACCCCGAGACCCCCATTCAATATCTGCCCATGTGCGCGGCCATGGCGGTGAAGGCCGGCATGGACCCGGAGGACGCGCTGGCGGCCATCACCCGCAACGCGGCGGAGATCGCCGGGATCGGCCATCGGGTGGGTACCCTGACGCCGGGAAAGGACGGCGACGTGGTGGTGCTGTCCGGCGCGCCGCTGGACTGGCAGAGCGACATCCAGGCGGTGTTCCTCAACGGAAAACGGGTAAAATAAACAAATGTCATTCGGCCGTTGACGGAAGAGAACCGACCGTGTAAAATAAAAATACACTATGTCAACTGGAGGGAACGGTATGACAAAACGTCCCGCAAAAAATCAGACCATTCACTGCGAAATCTGCGGCGAGGATTATGCCGCTACTTATAAGCGCTGCCCCTTTTGCGAGGGACTTACGCCGGAGGAACAGGAAAAGCGTTACCGCGGCGGCAAGCGGATGGCCAGCAATACCCGAGGGGGCGGCTACTCCAAGCCCACGCTGAAAAACACCCTGGTGACCATTCTTTCCCTGGCCCTCATCGTGGCGGCGGTTTGTATCGTGGTGTCCATTCTGATGCCTCTGATCGGCAAGGGCGGCCCGGTCCCCTCCGGCGATCCGTCCCCCTCTCCCGTGACCTCGTCGGCGCCCACGCCTTCGCCCACCCCCGGCGTGCCCGCCGACCAGACCGCCACCGGACTCACCCTGGACCATACGGATTTTACCATCAGCGATCAGTATCCCAATCCGGTGACCATCCGGGCGGAATTCCTGCCTGCCGGAAGCGTGGGCTATGTGGAGTGGACCACCAGCGATGAAAGCGTGGCAAAGATCGAAGTGGTGGAAAACGAGGACGGCACCTCCAGTGTCATCGTAACCGGCGGCGCCAGAGGGCAGGCGATTATCACCGCCACTCTGGCGGGCGGCGGCGCCAGCGCGGAGTGCATTGTAAATTGCAGATTGAGCGGTTAACGACTATCATCTCTCAGAGAGGAGCAGTATTGGCACTGCTCCTCTTTTTGTATCATTTTAGACAACTCTGTGAAAAAATTAACTAAACTTTACAGTCTTTATTGCGAACTGAGGGATTTCACGCTATACTATTGCTGATTCAGTAAAACGCTGCGAACACTGTGTGAAAGGTGGATTTGGAACATGCGAGGAGTTTATACGTCGATTACGGAGATTCGGCGCAATATCTTCACGGAGATCGCCCGTATGGCTTACGGCGATGGAGACTATGCCAAGGAGATCGAGGAGCTGCCCTTCAAGATCCTGCCCGGCGAGCGCGCCCAGTACCGGGACAGCATCTTCCTGGAGCGGGCTATCGTGGGCGAGCGCCTGCGTCTGGCCATGGGTCTCCCGGTGCGTACCGCCGCCGAGTCGGCCCCCATTTCCAAGGGCATCGAGGAGTGCACCAAGCCTGAGACCTACTATGAGCCTCCCCTCATCAACATCATCAAGTTTGCCTGCCACGCCTGCCCCGAGAAGCGCGTGGTATCGACCGAGGCCTGCCAGGGCTGCCTGGGCCATCCCTGCACCGTGGTGTGCCCCAAGGACGCCATCCATATCGAAAATGGCCGGTCCGTCATCGACCAGGAAAAGTGCATCAAGTGCGGCCGCTGTGTGTCCGCCTGCCCCTATAACGCCATCGTCAAGCAGGAGCGCCCCTGTATGGCGGCCTGCGGCGTCAACGCCATCGGCTCCGACGAGTACGGACGTGCCGAGATCAACTATGATAAGTGCGTGTCCTGCGGCATGTGTCTGGTGAACTGCCCCTTCGGCGCCATTGCCGACAAGAGCCAGATCTTCCAGCTCATCCAGGCCATGAAGAGCGGCGAGCATGTCTATGCCGCCGTGGCTCCTGCCTTCGTGGACCAGTTCGGCCCCAAGGTCAGCCCCGAGAAGCTCCGCGCCGCCATGAAGCAGCTGGGCTTCACCGACGTGCTGGAAGTGGCCGTGGGCGCCGACCTGTGCGCCGCTGAGGAGGCCCGGGACTTTGTGGAAGAGGTGCCCGAGAAGCTGCCCTTCATGGGTACTTCCTGCTGCCCCGCCTGGTCCGTCATGGCGAAGAAGCAGTTCCCCGAGTACGCCCATTGCATCTCCATGGCCCTGACCCCCATGGTGCTCACCGGCCGTCTCATCAAGATGAACCACCCCAACGCCAAGATCGCCTTCATCGGTCCCTGCGCCGCCAAGAAGCTGGAGGCCATGCGCAAGAGCGTCCGCAGCGACGTGGACTTCGTCCTCACCTTTGAGGAGATGATGGGCCTCTTCAACGCCAAGAACATCGACATCGAGAACATCGAGGAGGAAGAATTCCTCTCCGAGTCCAGCACCGACGGCCGTAACTTCGCGTTCAGCGGCGGCGTGGCCCAGGCTGTGGTCAACTGCATCAAGCAGACCCACCCCGAGATGGAGGTCAAGGTGGCCAGCGCCCAGGGTCTGGAGGAGTGCCGCAAGATGATGATGATGGCCAAGGCCGGCAAGTACAACGGCTACCTGCTGGAAGGCATGGCCTGCCCCGGCGGCTGTGTGGCCGGCGCGGGTACCATGGTGTCTCCCGAGAAGACCGCCGTTTCGGTCAAGCGCTACGCCGCCAAGGCCGAGAAGAAGCACTGCACCGAGACCGATTATCTCAAGGACCTGGAGCGCCTGGAGGAGTAATCGTTCCACCACGGAGGAAGAGAGGAAGCGTAACACATGGTAAGCATGGCACAGCGAATTGAAGCCCTGCGGACTGAGTCGGGACTGAGCCGTCCTGCCCTTTCCACGGCGCTGGGATTTCCCAAAAACGCGGTGGAGAAGTTCGAGACGGGCCGTCAGACCCCCACCAAGGAGCAGCAGGAAAAAATGGCCGCCCATTTCGGCGTGTCCATCTTCTACCTGCGGGGCGAGAGCAACGACCGCACCCGGCAGGACGACTGGATGGATTTTGCCGGAGTGGAGGAGCCCACACCCGCGCCCGCGCCCAAAGCGCCGGCGGCCAAGCCGGGCAAACCGGTGAAGACCGGTGAGGGCACCGTGCTGGACGCGGTTCTGTCGGGCCGTGCGTTCCAGGATTTGCTCCGTTCCGCCGTGCTGGATACCCTCAGCTCTCCGGAAGGACAGGAGCTTATCGCCAAGGTGGTCCGGCGGGAGCTGGAGCGCCGCAGATAAGTAAGAAATCGTTGGAGAGGCGCAGCGTCAGCGGCGCCTCTCCATTTTTATGACAATACCCCTTGATGTAGTTTTATGTTCCTACATCAAGGGGTATTTTGCTGCAGTCCGTTTTACCGGACCTGTTCACTTATGCCTGGGCCAATGCGGCGATGCGGTCGATGGCGTGGAAATGGCGGTTGACGAAATTGACGATCTGCCCCACGATGAGGGCGGAGACGATGGTGCCCAGGCCCAGGCCGTTGATGCCGTGGAAGAAGATCAGGGAGAGAATGACGGCGATGACAATGAGGGTGACGTCAAAGACCACCTTTACCGAGCCGAAGCGCTTGCCGGTGACGATGGAGAAGGCCTTCACCGTACCCTCGCCGGGGACCATGAGCACGTTGGGGGCCACTTCAATGGCGATGCCCACCGCCAGTACGGCGCAGCCCACCAGCAGGCAGACAAAGCGGGCCAGGAAGTTTTCCGGCTGTAAAAAGGCCAGCAGCGCCATGCTCACATCCAGGCAGGCGCTGAAGAAGAGGTTCACCACGATCTGTAAAAACTGGATGGGCGGGAAATCCTTCCGCAGCAGCAAAAACTGGAGCAAAATAAACAGCAGATTAAACACAAAGGTGAACTGCCCCAGCGAGGGTGTGAATTTGAGACTCAGGACATAGGGTACGCTGGAGATGGGAGAGGTACCCAGAGCGGCCTGGGTGATGAAGGCGACGCCGAAGGAATTGATGGCGACGCCCACAAAAAACCAAAAATAACGCTGGACCATAGACTTCATTGTGTTTCTGCGGACTCCTTTCGGACAGAGGACTCCTCCAAATTGTCCAGAAGCTGCCGGAAGACCCGCAAAAAGGTCTCCCGGTCCTCCGGCGCGATGTCCCGCCAGGCGTACTCGTCCACCGCGGCACAGATATCCCGTACCCGCACGGCATATTTGCGTCCTTTTTCGGTCAGGCCCACCAGAGAAAGCCGCCGGTCGCCTTCCGACGTGACGCGCACGACCAGATCTTCTTCCGCCATCCGGCCCAGCAGACTGGTGACCGTGGACTTGTCCAGAGCACAGCCCAGCGCGATCTCCTTTTGATTGCACTGGTCATGTTCCAGCAAAAATTCCAGGATCTTGGGCTGTCCGGGCATGAGCCCTTCCTTTCTGGTCTGGGCGGCAATGCGTTTGGTGGTGCGCTGGTGCCCCAGCAGGAGCAGATAGTGAAGGTCCCGATGGTTCATGGCAGGATGTCCTCCATCACTTCATGATATTTGTTTGAATTCAAACTAATTATAGTATACGACCGGGAGCGCGGCGCTGTCAATGTAAGAATATAACGGAAAGGGAGGGGAGAAAATAAGGGTAATATCGGCAAAAAGCCGGACAAGGAGGCAGATTATGGATCAGGAACCCATGCAGACCCGGCAGGAGAACGGATGTGAAGGACAGGACCCGCTGACCGAGCAGATCACCGATCTGGGCAGCGCCACCATCAAGACCGGACGGGGCACCATTCACACGCTGACCATCGTGGGGCAGATTGAAGGACACCAGGTGCTGGAGCCCACCGCCAAGACCACCAAATACGAGCACGTCCTGCCCTTGCTGGCGGCGGTGGAGGAGAGCGACCAGGTGGACGGGCTTTTGGTGCTCATCAATACCGTGGGAGGGGACATTGAAGCGGGCCTTGCCATCGCCGAGCTCATTTCCGGGATGAAAAAGCCCACGGTCTCGCTGGTGCTGGGGGGCGGTCATTCCATCGGGGTGCCGCTGGCGGTGTGCGCCAAGGCCTCCTTTATCGCGCCGTCTGCGGCCATGACCATCCATCCGGTGCGCCTCAACGGGCTGGTGATCGGGGTGTCCCAGACCTTTGATTACTTTTCCCGCATTCAGGAGCGGATTTTGCAGTTCGTCACCCGGCACAGCCAGGTGGAGCGGGAGGTATTTATGGACCGGATGCTGCGCACCGGCGAGCTGGCCGCCGACGTGGGCAGCGTCATCTACGGCGAGGAGGCGGTGTCCATCGGGCTCATCGACCGGATCGGCGGGCTGGGGGACGCGCTGGACTGTCTCCACGGCATGATCGCGGAAGCGCGGGGAAAGTGACGGACAAAAAGCGGACTGAAAAACAGGGCGGAGCGGATGGAAACAGGTCCGCTCCGCTCTTTTCCCCAAAAGAAAGGGGAGAAGAATGCGGTTTTTGTAGAGAGAAGGGATGGTAATTTTTTAATTGGCATGCTATAATAGCCTGTAACTGTATACCGGGGGAGCGCCCCGCATTTTATGCCATGGAGGGAACCGCATTTGAATATGATCATGTCGGTACTGATGGGCGTTGTGCAAGGAATCGCAGAATTCCTGCCGATCTCCAGTTCAGGCCATCTTACGCTGTTTCAAACCTTCTTTGGGATGGAGGATGAGGAAAGCAAGAATATGCTTTTCACCGTGTTGCTCCATTTCGGTACATTTCTTTCGGTCTGCGTCTATTACTGGCGGGACGTGCTGGATATGATCCGGGAGTTCTTCCTGCTGGTGTGGGAGCTGATCCAGATCGCCCGGGACGGCATCCGCGGTCTCATGGGCAAGGAGCCGCTGCGCAGAGAGAAGCCGGAGGGACATATTCCGCCCGCCCGGCGGATGGTGCTGCTCATCGTGGTGGCCACCCTGCCGCTGTTCGTCATCGTGCCTGTGAACGGGCTGCTGGAGCAGGCCTTCTCCAACAGCGTTCTGGTGTCGCTGGCCCTGCTGTTCACGGGCTGCATCCTCTTCTTCTCCGACCGTATGGCCAAGGGACATAAAAACGCCAAGACCGCCACGGTGCTGGACGCGCTGCTGGTGGGCTGCGCCCAGGCGGTGGGTACCATTCCCGGTATCTCCCGGTCGGGCATCACCATCTCCGCCGGCCTGCTGCGGGGGTATGACAGGAAATTTGCCGTGCGTTTTTCCTTCCTGATGTCCCTTCCCGCGGTGCTGGGCGCCAACGTGCTGGAGATTTCCGACGCCATGCAGCAGCAGGTGGACCCGGGCCAGCTGCCCATCTATCTGGTGGGTGTGGTCGTGGCGGCCGTGGTGGGCTATTTTGCCATTCGACTGGTGAATATGCTGTCCAACAAGGGTAAATTCGGTATGTTTGCCTACTATTGCTGGGTGGTCGGTCTGGGCTCTCTCATTGCGGGTCTGGTGCTGCCCTTCCTCAAGGGTTAAGATTGAAAACGGAATTTTAGGATCGTGTGGACAGGGGCGGAGCGGCCATGGTGCGGCTCCGCCCCTGCACTGACAAATGCAACAGAAAGGAAGGGTTGACCATGGCCACAGCACAAAAGAAAAGCGCCGGAAAACGGCGCGCCACATCCGGCGGAAAGCGGACCAACGGAACCCGGAGCGGCAGCAAATCCCGGTCCGCCCCGTCGCGGAAAAACAGCAGCGGCGCTGTGCCCATCCGGCGGGAAGTGGGAGCGGCCATCTGCTTTTTGCTGGCCATTTTTTCGGCACTGGGCTATTTCCACAGCAACGGCCTGTTTATTGATTTCTTCTACGGCCTGGCGAAGGGACTCATTGGCTACGGCTATTATCTCCTGCCCCCCATGCTGCTGTGGGCCAGCATCGTCCTCTTTTTCCACCGGGGCCGTCCGGTGCGTCTGCGGGTGTGGTGCATTTTGCTCCTCCCTGTTTTGCTGGGGGCGCTGCTCCATATGTTTTTGGCCAAGGGGACCTATGAATGGTCGCTCACCCTCTTCGGCGCCCTCTGGAAAGGGGGAAGCACCATGGCGTGCGGCGGTGTGCTGGGCGGCCTGTTGGGGATGGGCTTTTCCACCATTTTCAGCAAGGTGGGCGCCACGTTGATTTTTGTGCTGGCGGCCACGCTGATGGTGCTGACCGCCTGCAATACCACTGTCAGCAATGTGGTGGACTATTTCCGGGAGATGCCCCATCCGGAATATGAGGAGGAACCCATTCCGGAGCGTCCCCGCCGCGCGCCCAAGCCCAGAGAGAGCCGTCAGGTGTGCCGGAGCGATATCGACATTCCGGCGGACGAAGGCCCGCTGGTAGGCAAGAAGCCCAAGGCGTCGCCCCTGTTCCAGCGCAAGGAAGAGTCCTTCTTTGACCGGAAACCGGCGGTCCCCACCCCCGACCAGCTGTTGCAGGAGGATATGGAAGCGCTGGAGACCGTGGAGGAGATGGAGCCGGAGGAGGTCCCCGTGCCCCAGGAAGCCCCCCGACACGCGCCGGAGCCGCTGCCCATGGAGGAAGACGAGGACGACTGGGACGAGGTGGAACCGGTGGAGGAGCCGACGCCTGTGCAGCCTGAGCCGGAACCGGAGGAGGAGGACGAGGACGACGATCTCCGTTTGCCCTTTGACCCGGTGACGCCCCCGCCCGCGCCCTATGCCCCCGCCCGTCCGGAGCGCACCAGCGTTGCGGGCATCCCCATCGAGCGGATGCCGGCGGTGGGCCGCAAGGTGGAGCCGGTGGAAGCGGAGGAGAGAGCAAAGGCGGCGGAAGAGGTGAGCCGTGATTTGTCCGCCGGCATGACGCAGGAAGCGGGGATACCGGAGGTCTACCAGTACCCGGCGGTGGACCTGCTCCAGCAGCTCCCGGGCCTGTCGGACAGCGACGTGGCCGGAGAGCTGAAGGCCAACCAGGAGCGTCTCTCCGACACCATCCACTCCTTCGGCATCGACGCCACCATCGTGGACGCGGTCCGCGGCCCGTCGGTGACCCGGTACGAGCTGGAGCTGGCCCAGGGCGTGCGGATGAACAAGCTCACCAACCTGACCGACGACATCGCCTTGGCTCTGGGGGCCACCGGCGTGCGCATCGCCCCCATTCCCGATAAGATCTCCATGGTGGGCATCGAGGTGCCCAACAAGCTGGTGGCGCCGGTACCCATCCGGGACGTGATCGACTCCCGGGAGTTCCGGGAGAGCCCCTCCAAGGTATCCTTTGCGGTGGGCAAGGACATCAGCAACCACTGCGTGGTGTGCAACATCGCAAAGCTGCCCCATCTGCTCATCGCCGGTACCACCGGTTCCGGTAAGTCGGTGTGTACCAACTCCCTCATTGTCTCCCTGCTCTACAAGGCCAGCCCCGAGGAAGTGCGCCTCATCATGGTGGACCCCAAGATGGTGGAGCTGGGCATTTATAACGGCATCCCCCATCTGCTCATCCCGGTGGTGACCGACCCGAAAAAGGCCGCCGGCGCCCTCCAG